>JBIIEK010000095.1:0-11211 GCA_044237895.1 Bdellovibrionota bacterium | reverse complement strand
GGCGACGCGTCAATCATACGCGACAGCACGGGGAGAACGAATGCAAGCGTCTTACCGCTTCCCGTTTGCGCCTCAACGATACAGTCCTGACCCGTCAATACGGCCGGGATGGCAGCTCGCTGAACCGGCGTGGGGGTTACGATGTTGAGAGTTTTTAGCTGCCCCCTTATCGATGGATGCTTCACGAGGTCAAAAAACGACTCCTCAGTTTTAGGAGCCTCAACAGGGGATGTTTCAGTTGTCATATGCGATACAGGTCTTAACGTCTGCCGCTCTCTATTCCTGAGTTCGTAGGAAACTCAAAGCGGGGTCTACATGCACCGGTAACTACTTACTTATAGGGCCTTTTCGGCGGCCTTCATCGAAAGGCGCGTAAGGAGATGCGCCCCATCAAATCCGTCTCTTCGTTGCGGTACCAGTGCATAACCACAACCCAATCTTCTAGCAGTATAGCACAGAACGGCCGACAACACACCCCGAGCTTTTTAGGCACCATGGCACCTCATTTCGCCCCCTAGAGGCGTTAAACAGTACGCATGTGTACGGATCAGCGAATAACCATCCCCGAAGGTTCGCCAATTACTATTTTGTCAGGGGGCGAAGACGTCGTAGTGTACCCCCTCTCGTTCTTTCACATTTCTTATGGGTAGTGCCTTAGAAGTAAAGGTTTTTAGAATGCGAGCCACTTTACGTACACTTGGATAGCTCATCCACACAATCGCTTACCGCATGAGCGCTTGTGCGGTTGGGCAATTTCAAGGGCTTTGTAAGGAGGTTACCATGAACCGTAATGTACAACGTTGGCTACCCCTTTTCAGGGGAAGCTTACAGGAACTCGAGAAGAGAGCTGCACGTTTCGGAACACCAGAGGAGCCAATCAAGTCTCTCGCGATGCTCGCTAAGCATGGCGCGAAAGTCGAGAAGCTGGCCGGCGAATTTGTGGCGCCCTTTCACGAGGTAGAGCTCGCTGACATGAACGAGCTTCTGCACGAGTGGATCACCACGGATAGACCGGACTTTTTTTCGGTTCAGAGCGTTCTGATGGCATTCGCCTCACTGGCGCATGGTCACAGATCGTCATGCTGGGAGGAACTCTTCGAATCGCTTGTCGAGGCGGTAGACACCCGCTCGATGGAATCCGAAGAAGACGCATGGTGGGCGCAGATGTGTATCCACCGTTTCACGACGATTTTACCAGCCAAAACGCGGCTCGGTAAAACGGTCAGAAACCTAGACGTTGAATTGAGACGCATAACACCAGCTCGCGCTGCTCACTAGTTACACTTAGGTGGGAGTCGCTGCGTTTAACGAACCAGCCAGTCCAACTTCGAGGTTTTTAAACTCCGAGGCACTCCCACCCTAAGCACACCCCTTAATCGGCGGACGCCCGACCCTTAGAATCTCTATCGCCACTACGCACTACTTCTCGACGCTTTAACACGGGAGATAATCTGCTCAACGACCATCGGCTCTGCCAACGTCGTGGTATCGCCGACCGAGGAGTACTCCCCCTCTCCGATTTTTCGCAGAATCCGCCGCATAATCTTTCCCGAACGGGTTTTCGGCAACCCTGGCACTATCCAAACAGAGTCCGGTGTAGCGATCGGCGAGATGATCTCTCGCACGGTATCACGAACGATCTTCTCAACATCGGCATTTGGAGCAACATCGCTCCGCAACACACAAAACGCACCGATGCCCTGACCCTTTACATCGTGGGGAATACCAACAACCGCCGCCTCCGCCACAACTCCAGAACGCACTATGGCGCTTTCAACTTCAGCCGTTCCAAGACGATGCCCCGCAACGTTCAACACATCATCGACACGACCGGTGATCCAGTAATAACCATCCTCATCGCGCTTACACCCATCGCCGGTGAAGTAGAGCCCTGGATACATCGAGAAATACGTCTGCACAAACCGCTGGTGGTCGCCGTACACCGTTCGCATCATCCCCGGCCATGGGTACTGAATACAGAGCCGACCGGTAACACCATTCCCCTCAAGCAGCTTTCCGCCCTCGTCAACGAGAACAGGCTGCACCCCAAAGAAAGGGCGCGTCGCGGAGCCCGGCTTTGTCTTGGTCGCGCCAGGTAGTGGAGAAATAAGAACACCCCCTGTCTCTGTCTGCCACCAGGTATCGACTATCGGACATCGCTCCTCACCGACCGTTCGATGGTACCAGAGCCACGCGTCCGGATTGATCGGCTCGCCAACCGTACCAAGTATTCGCAGCGAGGATCGATCGTACTTAGAAACGAACTCAGCCCCCTCTTTGGCTAGAGCTCGAATAGCCGTCGGCGCGGTGTAGAAGATCGTAACCTTATGCCGCTCAACGGCATCCCAGTAGCGCCCCGCGTCTGGATAGGTGGGAATAGATTCAAACATGACCGTCGTGGCGCCGTTCGAGAGCGGGCCGTACACAACGTACGAGTGACCGGTTATCCATCCTACATCGGCGGCACAGAAGTAGACGTCATCCTCCTTGATGTCGAAGATATACTTATGGGTCGCCGTGACATGGAGAAGATATCCCGCTGTCGTATGAAGCACCCCCTTCGGTTTCCCCGTTGAGCCGCTCGTGTACAGTATGAAGAGAGGATCTTCAGAGTCCATACTCTCGGGCGCCATATCGATCACATCACCGAGCTTCTCAAGCTCCTCTTCGTACCAAATATCGCGCCCCGATCGCATGGACGTGGCGGCATCAGTTCGCTTGACGACAAGCACCCGCTCTATCGTCGGACATTCAGCGACCGCCTCATCACTTGTTTCCTTGAGCGGAATACTCTTGGATCCGCGCAACCCCTCATTAGCTGTGACCAGAAGCTTGCATCGACAATCGTTAATCCTGTCACGAAGGGACTCCGCAGAAAAACCGGCGAAAACCACCGTGTGAATTGCGCCGATGCGCGTACATGCGAGCATGGTGATGGCCGCCTCAGGAATCATCGGCAGATAGATGGCAACGCGGTCGCCCTTCTTAACGCCGAGCCCCTTGAGCAGGGCCGCGGTTCGACATACCTCGCGATGAAGCTCCCTATAGGTCATCCGGCGGCTCTCTCCAGGCTCGTTACCTTCCCAGATGATAGCCACCTTATCCCCCCGCGTTCGTAGGTGACGATCGAGGCAGTTCTCACTTACATTCAGCTTTGCGCCGAGAAACCATTGTATGTTCGCGGAATCGAAATCCCACGACACAACCTGCGACCACAACGAGTGCCACTGCACGAGGTTCCGAGCCTGCTTGTCCCAAAACCTCTCCGGATCCGCGACCGACTCCTTGTAGAGCTCGTCATACCGATCGCTCGTGATGTGTGCCCGGGCGGCGATGTGTGACGGGACCGGAAACATCTCTGTGCTCATCCTTAAATCTCCAGATACAGGGCAACTCTTTGCGGGAACGATAGATCACTTAGCAGCAGAGGTCGATCCGAAAAACGTATAGTATCAGGGCCCTAACTCACCCCCTCGGATGGTATCTTTCATCTGGGAGGACCTCTCCCTACTGTGTTATCCTTGGCTCGATGGATAAACATAGAACCATCATGGAACCCTTTAAGATAAAGGTGGTGGAACCGCTCGCCATCCTTACACGGGATCAGCGCTCGCCCGTGCTCTCTTCGGCCGGGTACAATCTCTTCCTCGTGCCAGCCGAATCCGTTACGTTCGATTTTCTCACCGATTCAGGCACTACGGCGATGAGCGCAAACCAATGGGCCGCGATGATGGTCGCCGACGAGTCCTATGCTGGCTCACGTAGTTTCGCCAAGTTCGAAAAGGTTGTTCAACAACTGACTGGATACGACTTCGTTATCCCGACACACCAGGGCCGCGCCGCAGAGAGGCTCTTATTCGAAGCGGTTCTTAAGCCCGGAATGAAAGTGCCTTCAAACAACCACTTCGATACCACCCGCGCTAACATCGAGCACCTCGGCGCCGAAGCGGTCGACCTTGTCATAGCAGAAGGAAGGGACCCGAGATCCACGTATCCCTTTAAGGGCAACATCGACCTCGCAAAGCTTGAAGCGTTCTGCCAAAAGGAGCGCCCTCACATACCCTTTGGGATGATAACTATCACCAACAACACCGGTGGTGGGCAGCCCGCATCCCTCGAAAATATTCGCGCCGCCTCGACGATCTATAGAAAGCACGGAATTCCGTTCATCCTCGACGCGTGCCGCTTCGCTGAAAACTCCTACTTTATAAAGATGCGCGAGCCGAGCCAATCCGATCGAACCGTCCGAGAGATAGCCTCAGAGATATTCTCGCTAGCCGATGGATGCATGATGAGCGCGAAGAAAGATGGGCTCGTAAATATCGGAGGATTCATCGCCCTCCACGACCGCACGTGGGTTGAGACGTTGCGCTCACTACTCATCCTTACCGAGGGATTTCCGACCTACGGCGGACTAGCGGCTCGAGACCTTGAAGCGCTCGCTGTTGGCCTTGAGGAAGTGCTCGATGAACGATACCTAGAATATCGCGTCGCTGTAACAAAATATATGGCAGAAGGCCTCAACAAAGCGGGGATCCCAACGGTACAACCTCCGGGGGCGCACGCGGTATATATAGATGCTCGCGCTTTCCTACCGCACATCCCGGCTCACGAGTTTCCCGGCCAAGCGTTGGCGTGCGAACTGTACCTCTCAGAGGGCATTCGCTCATGCGAGATCGGCTCAGCTATGTTTGGTCACTACAGCGACGACAAGGGCTCGCATCATTTCGTGCCCGCCCAGATGGAATTAGTAAGGCTCGCGTTTCCCCGTCGTGTCTACACGCAGAGCCATTTCGACTATATCCTAGAGGGTATGTCGGAGTTGGTGGCGAAGAAGAGCTCCCTTAAAGGACTCCGCCTCACCTACGACCCGCCGTTTTTACGTCACTTCACTGCACGCTTCGAGCCGATTAACTAGAGCGCCTCGGAATCTTGGAGGAGCACTGGATCGGTCTCATGCCATCCTAAGGTGCCGGACAGGTCGATGGCCCCGGCTGAGTACACGGATGAGTTGCAGGATCTGGCGATCGCCCCGGTTGAACAGGTGGGCGCTGCGGGGGAGAATCCTCTCCCGGCTCCCGCTCAGGTTTGGTTGGAGCGGGGGTAGTCTCCGGTTTCGGCGGAGCAGCAGGCGCCGCCAACTTTGAAAAACAATCTGTGTCGTTTACTCCTCTGTGTGTCGCTATCATGCTCACCTCTATCTTAAATCCTTCTCGCCTATGAGGACTAGCTCATAGACCCCCTCAGTTCGCACTCCGTCACGACCAACCGACTCAATGAGCGGTTTGACGTGCTTGCGCCAGAGTAACGCCTCAGCATTCTCACTTCCATCGCTATTTTTGGGGAGCTGTATGGACACGGACCCAGACTTCAATTCAAGGGTGTGACAATTCAGGATCGGGGTCGGTTTGAACACCGGATCTGAACGATCCGAGAGCGCTAAAAATATCGTCTCTTGATCCTGAGCGGCTTGGCCCGCCGTCCTATGCTCGTGATAGATGTCATAGGCTCGCATCAGCATCCTCGGCGCGGTCCTCTCCCCAGGGGTCTGGTCGTTCTTCCACGCGGCGTAACGATTCCGCACAACTTCAAAGAGCTTCTGCCCGGCTGTAGCAAACTCCCGAACAGCGTGATCGGCCACTTGGAGGGGACGAACCAGGTTGTTCACCTGAGTTCTATCATCCCTGACGTTCCACACTAACCATGACCAATGAACGTGATCGTCCAGATCTCGCCAGATCGTATCTTGCTCTCTATTCTCCCACGAGAAAACGGGACTAACCCCCGACGGTATCGCGTTACACATCCCCCCAAAGAGCGGTGACATACCTCCAAGCTTTAAGGGAACCTTGCCTGCTTGGATAGTGGCTTCGATTAACGCCGGAATGCTCGCTCCCACCTTACCGATGTCGTATGCGTTACGATGGGTGTCGTCGAGATCGTAGACCGTAGGCAAGAGCTTCCGAGCGACAACGCTACTGGGTATTCCGTAGGCAAACCCATACGAGCCGCTAAAGTGATCGTTATCAACGATGTAATAGTATCGCTCCGCCTCAACTTTATCGTGCAACCGAACCGTGAAAAGTGGGGCATCACTGGTCACACCTATCCAACCACGAAGCGCAACGACCGTGGAGGATTCAAGCGTACTGAGAGCGTCAGCAAACCACGCCCCTTCATTCCTCTCGTATGATTCTATGAGACGATCTGACGAACCGAGGTCGAAAAAGAGTCGATCTAATCGAGCACCCGACATCAAGGTTCCTCGCCCTGGGGGCATATCGAGATTATCCCCTCGAATCAAACGAACATCTTCAAAAGCATCGAGCGCGAACTCTCGGAAGAGAGAGAGCGGGCTGCCGAGCGCCCGATTCTCCATCCTCAATCGATTAAACGAATGGTAGGACTGATGTCGAGCCCGCATGACGACCTTGAAACTCTCATCGAAACACTCCTGCTTCGCTCTCGGTTGCCAACTCGGATAAGGAAGCGGACAGTGTTGCGCTGTGTCCTGGAGCCATTCGTACGCCTTCGCATGCCGAGAGCGCTGCATTCGCCCCGAGGTGCCCGCAAGGTACGTATCAACGTGCCCCTCGGCGGTTATCTGAAGTCCGCGTAGCTCCAGCTCCTTGTCGTTAAATGGAAGGCTCCCTTCGAGGAGCGCGATTCCTAATTTTCGCAGATGTCGATCGAACGACCGTAGCCGCAACTCCTTATTGGGTTGGGTTGACGACGCGGCCTTCCAAAGCTCGCCGATATGCTCTACCACCTTTAAGCGCGTAGTCTTGCCCGTAAGCTCCTCGGCTCGCAAAACCACCCGCACGACCTGCGCCCCGATCTCGAGCGGCTTGCCAACGAGTTGACGAATAACATCCTCCCCGAAATCTGTTGGGCGAATCCGCCCCTCAGGCACACTTATTCCGCGCACGGCTCGCCGACGGAGATCCTGCATACCCTCGTCAATATTTCGACTCGCTTGCGCCAGAGCGAAATGATAATCCCAAGGAGTATTGGGGTGGACATCGTGTGCCCATAACCGCTTGTCAATCTCCCTCCCTGAAGCCTGGCACTCCTTAATTTTTTTATAATCCGCCTCGAAATTGTTAATCGTCTCGTGCCTCGTCCGATCGCTCTTATAAAAAGGGAAGCCACGTTGAATGATCGATTTTGGATACGGCTCGCTCCATTCAAATAAGTCGAGCTCCTCAACGATGGCTCGAGTTTGTGGAGATAGGATCGCAAGCTTGCGATTGTGAATCATGAGACAGAGACCCGCGAGAGACCGCGCGAACTCCACCGTGTTGATATCAAGGTGCTCAAGGTTAATGCGCATGGCACCCGAAAGGGTGGCCCCATGTAGAACATCCCTCGAGCTACCAGGAGCAGGATTATGCGGTTGTTTCTCCGGTTCCATGAACGGGTTGAGACCTTGAAAAATGTAGCAAGCTATTGGAGTAGCACCGACCTAGAGAGCTGACAAGACAACATTAAGCACACGTCATACTGACCGCACGGATCGGAATCCTCCTCGACCAAAGCCGCAGAATGCTGGTACAATCTACTACTATATCGAACCAATACCGACAGATGCGACAACGCAGGGACTAGGAACGAGGTGATGACGGACAGAGAGAGAGGCGACTACCCGACGCTCGACAGGGAGCGGCTCGTTCTCATCGCCGTCGGAACAACCTTCTTATCGCTCCTTCCCACGGCGTTCGTGGCGTTCATCTCGACCTCAACAACGCTTCTCGCGGACCTCCTCCGATGCGTTGGCGAGTTCTTCGCTATCCTCGTCTCATGGTTGGTCCTTCGACGCATGTCGTCCGGGGACTCGAAGCGATTTAATTACGGATACGGCAAACTCGAGCAGCTCGGTGGCATCGCGGTAGCCGCGGCTCTTTTCCTCACCTTTCTCGTCTCTCTATTTTCCGGCATTCGGGGACTCATCTCACCTCAGCAGGTTGAGAATGCGCAGCTCGGTTTCTTTTTTGCGGTGCTCTCCGTCGTGGGTAACGGCTTTATGTGGGCGATGAACTATATAACCGATTCAAAGCAGCCATCTCCTATAGCCGAATCTCAGTGGCGACTCTTTCGCGCGAAGACATGCGCAACGCTCGTCGTGATGATCTCTCTCGCCACAGCCCTCTACGCTTCAAATAGTTTTCTCAAGTTGTACATCGATCCGATCGGCACGATAGCGCTATCCGTCTTCATGTTGTGGCAGGCATACACCCTGACGTCAGCATCAGTACCGGACTTGATAGATTACGCTATCGAGGAGTCTCTCCAGGGAGCACTCGATACGATCGTTGAGGAACACAGACACCTCTATGTAAAGGTGGAGCAGGTACGCTCTCGCAGAAACCCTCAAAAAGTTTTTATCGAGATCTTTCTGAGCTTCGAACCTCAACTCCCTTTTCATGAGGTCCACAACCGCGTGATGACGATTAAGCGAGCTATAGAGGCCCGCTTCCCTAGGTCAGACGTCACGGTGATCCCATCCCTGCCCGCATAACCCCCTGATAAGTCAATACTAAAAAGCTCCGTTCCGGACAGCTCCACTCCGCTAGTAGCCGGCCGCCACGACCCTTGCCATAACCCCTCTGAGTGTTGGATAGTTTCGAATCGTGGAGCGATTATGGCGACGCAGGACTACATCCTTAAGACTTTCATCGTATACATCTTCGTCAAGGCGTTGATCTTCCTTCCCCTTGCATGGATGGCGTTCCTAGTATGGTGGAACGAACGAACCGAGAGCGGAACATCATCCCCGTCTGAAGCATAACGGACCCCCGCCACTTCGTGCGATGGGCGGAGCTCTCCTCAAGCCAACCTAGAAACTATTGAGGCCCTTACTGCGAGGCACTGCGCTGCTTACAGCCCCACACACAGCTCTTCTATCGCCGTGTAGGTCTGAAACAGTTCATCATCAGTAAACGAATAAGGCGGCATGAAATAGACGACGTTGCCCAACGGCCGCAAGAGAACCCCCTGGTCTATAAAATAGTCGCGGACGTTCTGAGCGAAAGAATTCGTATATCCGCCGCTGTCCGAGGTAACCACATCGAAAGCGAGGATTGTGCCAAGCGAACGAGCGTCACGAACTCCGTGACACTCCCATAGGACGTCGACAAAACGGGCCTGGGCTTCACCGATACGCTTGCGCGAAGCGCGGCACTCCTCGCTCATCGTTAGGTCTAAGCTAGCCAACGCCACAGCGCACGCGATCGGATTGGCCGTATAGGTGTGTCCATGGAAGAAGGTCTTTGAGTGATCGATTGAGATAAACTCCCGATAGAGTTCGTCGCGACACAACGTCACAGCCAGTGGCAGCGTACCACTGGTAAGCCCTTTCGAGAGACAGATCAGATCAGGCGGTACTCGTAGTTCACTTGACGCGAAGAGCTCCCCCGTTCGACCGAAGCCGGTCATCACTTCGTCGGCGATGCACAGTATCCCGGCGGCTCGGAACCGACGGCAGTACTCATCAAGCACTCCAGCATCGATACACCGCATCCCGCCCGCGCCTTGAATAAGGGGCTCAAACACGAAACAAGCAACATCGCCAGATTTACAGAGCGCTTCACAGCGCTCGATATCCGCATCACTACCATCGATGGAGAGGCGCTCTACCGCGAAGAGAAGGTCTTCAAACGGCGCTGTAAAGACACTTCTGGCCCCGGCGGCCATAGCTCCGAAGGTATCACCATGATACCCACCCTCAAGGGCAACAACGCGCGGACGTTTCTCTCCCCGATTAAGCCAGGCCTGAACAGCCATCTTTATAGCAACCTCAATTGCAGCAGAGCCATTATCTGTATAGAAAGCCCTCTGAAAACCGTGAGGCACAACCTCACACAAACGCTCCGCCAAGCGCACCGCAGGTTCATGCGTTACCCCCGCGAAGAGAACGTGGTCGAGCTTCTGAAACTGCTCATGTGCGGCCTTTATCAAGGCCGGATGCCCGTGCCCATGCAGACAACACCACCACGACGAGATACCATCAAGGATTGTACGTCCATCCTCCAAAATGAGTGCACTACCCCGAGCCTCTACGACTGGAAGGGGCTCGACTCCAAACCCAGCCTGGGTATACGGATGCCAAACCGCAGCCTTATCACGCGAGAGCAATGAGCTCATAGCCGCCCCCGTAACGACATTGCTACTTGTTGGACCGATTCCCGCGTAACGTGAGGCAGCGATGGGATGCGCCCAAGAACGCGAACGCCACTGAGTCGCTCAATTATACGCTCGGTATCAGGAAGCTCCTCGCCATTAAAAAGAACCCCATATATCGGAATATCGCGCGACCTAAGAACGTCCAGCGTGAGCAGCGTATGGTTTATGCTTCCGAGGTAGTGTCGGGAAACCACGACCACCGGGAGGTTGAGATGACAAATAAGGTCGAGGTTTGTCACCGCGTCATTAAGTGGCACCATAACCCCTCCTGCAAGCTCAACAACGATGGGGCTACGACTCTCAGGCAACCTCAACTCCTCAAGCGATATCGTCACCCCCTCCATCGACGCAGCGATGTGTGGAGAGAGGCTCGCTCCAAAAAGGTACCGCTCAGGAAAAACTCGCCCCTCACTGTTGGACAACAACGCACCAACCGTGGCGCTCTCGGAGGGACCATCGTTGAGACCACTGGCAAGAGGCTTCCAATACGACCAGCCGAGCGCTTCGCACAGCACAGCTGAAGCTACGCTCTTGCCAACTTCGGTCCCAATCCCAGCAACGATGAGGCCCTTCATACTCAGATACCTAACGCCTAGAAGGCGAGGTATTTAATCGTCGGAATCCGCATAGCGTCTACCATCGACGGAATCGAAGAGGTCGCATCGAGCGCCTTAGAGAGAAATCCCTTCTTTGACTTGGTAAACACAAGGTTGGGAACCTCATCCGGCTTTAGCTCCACCTTAGCAAGCTTAAGAGCCTCGCGCCCGGCGTCATACACATCACCGAAATCATCGACGAGGCCGAGGGTCTTCGCCTCGCTACCTAAAATAACACGACCATCGGCGAACTTCTTCACCGTTGCCTCGGGGATCTTACGACCATCCGCTACAGCCTTAATGAACAACTCGTGCACCTTGGCCGCAGTGTCCTCAAGGAACTTTCGCTCCTCCTCAGTCATAGGCCGGAACTGATTACCCGCATCCTTCAGCGCGCCGCTCTTTACGGTGATCATCTCGACACCAACCGTCT
>JBIIEK010000251.1:0-3037 GCA_044237895.1 Bdellovibrionota bacterium | reverse complement strand
CGGCCTCGCCGGCTTGTGGCAACGGGCAACATCGCACGCATCGAAGCATGTGTACCTGCGGCCGGCGAGGCCGCCGGCCCTCCAAAGAACCCGCGACATTCCCACGATTCGCCCGAACCCGCGAGGATTGTCCCTGGAGGGCCGCCGGCCCTCCAAAGAACTCGCGACATTCCCACGATTCGCCCGAACCCGCGACGATCGTCCCTGGAGATCCGTCGGCCCTCCAACCATCCCGCCACCAGCGCATGAATCCATCTGTTGCGTGCATGTCGCCGTTGTTACATTCACCCTACCGTGAAAACATTACGATTTCTCTTTGCGCATCTGGGTTCTTTTCGAGGTATGTTCTGGATGCTCCTCGTCGCGGGAGCGCTCGACGGAATTGCGTCCTTCTCGGTGCCGATACTCTTAGCTGAGTTTACGAAACCTCCGATATCCTCCAATCTTCTCTCGCGCCTTCTTCCGATCCTTGTAGCGTGTCTCGTGGCGTCCCTTTTTTTGCAGTGGTGTCTAAGAAATTGGGGGGAGTGTCTCACAGGTTGGTACGGAAATGAGTTGAGGTTATCCCTCTTTCGCCAAACTGAGCGCTTAGATGCCGATACGCTCGCGCTCCACCACTCGGGCTATCTCGCCTCTTTGATAGGCCAGGTAGCTGGGTCGATTGGGATGCTCTCGTCCAACATGGTGTGGCTCTGTGGCCATCTCATAACGACGCTGACACTTTTTATATACTGGACCTCGCGCGAGTCTATCGTGCTGGCGATAGTTAATCTCACCATCTTTTCTATCTTCGTGACTATCAGTGTCATCCTTTCCCGAAAAATAGTTCCGCTCGCCGATGAGAGGAATACCTTTCAAGCAGTGCTCATGGAGCGATTCATCGATTTTCTGGGTAATATCTCGACGGTCAAAAAACTTGGCATCGTCGATTGGGCAGAGAGCAAGCTGCGCCATGATTCGTCCATCATGAATGATTCTATAGGGAGATTCCAACGATTCCACGCCAATCGCTGGGCCATTCTGCATGCGATATTTTATACATCGCTTCTTACAACGATAGCGTTCCTTCTCTATCAGGTAGAGCAGGGAGTGGTGTCCCCAGCTATCTTTATCCTCTTTATTGCGGGGTTCGCTCGAGTGCAGAACTATGCCGAGCGACTCTCAGAGATGATCAAGAGTATGTTGGAGACGAACGCGTACGTGTCTAAACTAGAGGGCATTCTAGCGACCGAACAGCGTCACGGCGACTGCGCCATTACGAATCTAGAGAAGATTGAGTGCAGCAATATCCGGCATCGGTTTGGAGAGCGAACGCAGGAGATTCGGATCCCTCAATTTCAGGTCCGTGCTGGAGAAAGAGTTCTTATCTCTGGTGTGTCAGGGCAGGGAAAGAGTACTTTTTTGAGTATCCTGTCGGATCAGCGATCGCCATTAGAGGGCACATGTCTATGGAACGGAGAGCCGTACACGTGCTTCAACGAAACTCTCTCGCACGCTTTCGCTTTCGTCGCGCAAGAGGCGGAGCTTTTTAATCTCTCTTTGCGAGAGAATCTCTCCATAGAGACCGGAGCTGACGACTCGCGTCTTACGGCGCTTCTCAAACGACTCGGGCTCTCCGACCTCTTGGCGTCTCTGCCTGACGGGTTGGACGCAAGGGTTGGGGAGAAAGGCTTGCGACTCTCCGCCGGCCAGAAGCAACGCATTACCATCGCTCGCGCTCTTTTGCTCTCACGCCCTGTATTGCTCCTCGATGAGCCCACCTCGCATCTAGACAGTTCGACGGAGCAGGAGGTCGTAGATTACTTGGCTGAGCTGCCTCGACAGATGACCATGATTATTGTCTCTCACCGGGATGCGCTACGACGAGTCTGTGATCGTCACTACCAGTTTAAGGATGGTGTGTTGGAGGAGATGCCTCAGTCGTCATAGATTCTGAGGGCGTGTGTACCCCGACAGCGCGCATGATCGTGTGGTCGTCTCCGTAGAGCTCCTTTTCTCCCTGTATATACCTTGCAACGGTGTGAGCAATAGCGTCTCGCGGAGCCTTCTCCGCGCACAGGCGAGCGCACTCGGATGAGGCTCCAAGAACGCGGTAGAGCTGTGTGATGGCATCTGAGTTAGGCATTGTGGCTGCGATGGCTTTCAGCTGGTAATAGCGGCGAGCCGCCCGGGGCATAGCGGGACGAGCCGTCCAGTCACGAACGGTGTTGGCTGGTATGTGCGTGAGGGTAGCGATGCTCGATGCAGACAGGGTGCCGAGCTTAGCCAACGCTTGAACAGCTTCATAATCCGCTATCGTGTAGTGCGTCTTATTCGAGGGAAGCGAAGTAAGCTTTTCGAGCTTCACAACGTTTTGGGAGAGTGAAGCGCCTATCTTAGACGCAAAGCGAGTCCACTCGGTAGTCTCAAGCATTTTGAGCGAACACATCTCTCCCGGTACAAAAAGCGGATAGATATCCAGTTTGAAGAAGACTCTGCTGATATCTTTAAGGAGTGTTTCGCCGGCAACCTTGTTGAGGATGATTCCAGGCTTGTTGCTCAGCTGAATGGAGCCTCCGTGATCAAAGAGGCCCCGGAGGTAGAGAACGAGCTCCTCGTGAGTTTCTAAGTGCTCCCACGGAACCCGAGTATTACTGCCCGTTACCGAATAGAAATGGTGAGCGATCTCGTCATTGCAAATCGTGATGCGTTGGTACTCCGTCCCATGGATGATCGTTGTGAAAGGGGAGGGCTCTTGACCTGTAAGAGAGGTAAGGCGTCCCTGAAGAAGCGACAGTTGGTTCGAATCGCGTGAGCTAAAGGAGAGGCGTCGAGAAGTCGGAGAGCCTACCTCGGTATGAGCCGCAAACGCACCAAGTGTATATGCCAGGTCGTGATTCTCTTGTCTGGTGATACGACTAATCTGGATAGTCGAGAAGCTCTGCCCGTCAAAGGGTGTTGCTCTAGTCGATTGATGCTGTGTCGGCTCTACCATATGCCTCCGATGAGCCAGTGTAATGACTCCATTAACACTAGGCTAACCCGCCTTCTATTGGCT
>JBIIEK010000101.1:0-10571 GCA_044237895.1 Bdellovibrionota bacterium | reverse complement strand
AATCGGGTCCTAGCGTCCAAAGTTTCGTCAGGACAACGCGTGTAAGGGAGAGTATCCCCACGAAATTTCAATGTGCTTTTAAAGCATCTTTGAGGTGGATTGTTACCGCGCGGTCTCTGAGAGAAGGAGTGGGAGTTGCGTGGGGGCTAGGGGAACGCCCAGTCGGCATTAGCGCCTTGTGCCGTTCTTATTAACGTTGGGAAGTCCGCGGGGACCTTCCAAAAACTCTCTGAGCAGAACAAGCTCATGCAGGTTCCCAAGGTCTCCGGGCGTTAAGATGGGTCCTGTAAACCTCGCAGTCATACTCTGAAAGCCATCGTCACCAACTGAGCAGGCCTTGCCCGCCCTTGGAGGGGCAGACTCTCTCTGAACTTGTTTTGAGTCATGCATAACTAATTTCTGAGGTCGACATTTAGAAAGATGTAGCACCTCTTAGAGTTTTAATCCAACCGGCGGATTTTGCTCGATAGCCGGGCTACTGTAATTTTCTAATAATTACAGACACCCAAGACTGAGCCCGAGTCGGAAAAAAATTCAACTGGTCGAAACTTCAACGATTCCGGAGTAGCCCGGCCACAGGGGTAAAGGGGTAAGAGGTAGACGAGCACCGAGAGTCGCGGATTTTACTCCCGTAGAGTCTTCTACACCGGTATGTGCAATAGGGGTTGGAGATTCAAGTTAGTGACCAGGGTGTGTGCATGCCCCGCCCGCGAGTGCTGTATATGGTTGCCTGAACTCTGGATTTCGGTTGAAGACGCGGAGATATCTCTTGGGCTAACATGGTATTCGAGCGGATCGCTCGCGCGTCTGCTCACCGAAACGTTAGCCCGCTAAGATACGTTTATTGCCGATATTGCCATAACAGATTGTGACCAATTTGATAGACTAATTCGAGGTGCTAATATGTCGCCCACAACTGCCACCGAGTTCAATCCTCAAAAAACTCTCGATCTCGTCCTCAACTTAATCGGCCGGAATGAAAGAGTTCACTGCAACCAAAACATTCGAGCAGATCGCTAAAGCGCCCGCTCACTGAAACGTTATGTCGCAAGAACCAAAAATACATTTCGGTAAGCGCCTACTGACATTTCTTGTCACAGTAGTCCCATGGGTGTACGGTGGTTCCGCCGCTTACGAAATAGTTCGACGCATTAGTTGTTCACAGTTACTCAGTACCAGGAGCTCATCATACATTGGTTGGTGTATTTACATCAGCTATGACTTTCGTCCCGATCTGTTGTTCCTCGCACCTGTTTTGTTAGTCCTTGCTTTCATCTTCCCCGTGTTCATTTTAGGTCAAAGACCTAGACTAGTTCTCTACTCCGCCGTTGTAATATCGATAGCGATACTATGCGGAGTTGGTCTTACAGCAATCCTGAATTTTATTTCAGGCGCAGATCAATTCTAGTGCAAACGACATAACAAATCCGAACCCCGCAGTTGGCCCATTGAACAATACTGCGACGCGAGTAGTATTGAAGGGCCGACGAGCTGTCGGAAACATTATATGGTCAAAAAAGGTGAGACTGAATGGAACTGGGACTAGCCGGTAAGACAGCATTGGTGACAGGGGCGAGTTACGGTCTCGGATATGCCTGTGCGAAGGAACTATCGCGCGAGGGTGTGAAGGTTGTCATATGTTCCCGACAGAAAGAGCGAATTGAGGTAGCCGCCGCCGACATGTCGCGCGAGACAGGTCACAAGGTCATCCCTGTCTCGGCAGACCTAACAAATGAGGGTGACCTAGTAAGACTGGTAAGAGAAACTCAAGCTGCTGTCGGCGACATAGATATTCTAGTTCTAAGCACCGGGCATCCTCCGACATACCCATTTTCAAGAGCGACTGATGAGCATTGGGATGAAGGTATTAGCCTTATATTGCGACCAGCTATACAGTTAACACGCGCACTTTTACCTCAAATGCGTCACAGGAAGTACGGACGACTCATTTTCATCGGGTCTATTTTTGGTCTCGAGCCGGAAGAGTCCTCCGTCGTGCAAAGCACGTTACGGACCGGGTTGAACGCCTTCTCCAAGTGTATTGCAACCGAGGCTGCCGCAGACGGAGTTACATCTAATGTCATTTGTCCAGGATATTTCGATACGCCGCTCGTCACTTCGCTGGCCGAAAAGTATGCGCAGGAGTCCGGCGTGCCAGTGGCACAGATCCTCAATGACTGGAAAAACTTCGCCCCTTCAAAGAAATTCGGTAGGCCCGATGATTTAGGAGCTTTTGTTTCTCTACTAGCCTCGCCGCGAGGAGAATTTTTTAATGGTACGTCGATTGTAATCGACGGCGGAGCCATAAAGCAGTACTGAGTTGATCATATAACAAAACACTCGAGCAGCTCGCGAAGGTGAGCGCTCACTGAGACGTTACTTTCGCTGAGTTATTATCCCGACGACGAGCCTCTATATCCCGGCGGAAGTTCGTCACACTTTCCGCGTCGCATGTTGTCCAGAACAGTGATAAAACGAAGGGGCCTGTAGCGATATTCCCGTAGCTCTTGTTGGTCTCCTAGTTTGTGAGCGCTACAGTGATGTTATTGGATGGATGTCGATGCTCACCTCTCTCGTGATCGGGTTTATCTCCGCCCTCCTGAGCTCAATGAGTGGCGCAGGCGCAGCGCTTTTCGCAACGCCTCTTTTTCTCGCGGCTGGAGTCGGCCTGCCAACGGTACTAGCGTGTAACCAGTTATGCGCGGCGCTGTGGACCCCGATAGCGTCGCGAAACTACCGAATGGGAGCGCCTCTTGAGAACACGTTGATAGTGGGGGTGGCCTCAGTCGGACTCGTAGGGGTGTGGTTCGGCTACAGGCTAGCGATGTTACTTCCCCCGGAGCGTTTTAAGCCGATCATCGGCGTTCTCATTCTCTTCGTTGTCGGCGTGACGTGGCTTAGATATTCGCGCTCTGGTGAATACTCCCCAAGACGAGGGTCTCGAGCGATATCGATCGCGCTTGGGTTCCCGCTGGGCGCGTATCAGGCCTTCTTTGGGGGAGGAAACACGCTTTTCAGCTCTCTGATGTTCAGCCGAATGCAAGGTTTCGATTTTAAACGGGCGTTAGCCCACTCGTATGCAGTAGCTTTCGTCTGGTGCTCGTCATCAGCGCTGCTCTTTTGGATAGAGGGCTGGATGAAGTGGGATGTCGTGATTCCCGCCGCGATCGGTTCTACGGTTGGCGCATCCCTTGGCTCACGTTATGGCAGAGGGCTCTCACATGTCGTCTTGCGTCGAGTGTTCTTGATCGCTGGAGCCCTCATGGGAGGCAGACTTCTTCTCTTACAATGATGGGTGCAAAAGGGCAGAGCACGGTAGGCGTCCCCCACGATGCTCTAACTAAACTTCCTGATCCTGGTTCCGGGCTTCTTGCTTCACGTGGCGGTGTGAGTCTCATGCCTTGACTCACTGATTATCAGGCGCGGCTCGTCCTAAACGTGGGTCTTTGAAGAGGTGTCGCTGGTTTGGCAGTGCCAAGTTAGCGAGTGCTTGGGGTATGTCACCAGTGTTGGGTACAAAGACAGCGCCGCACTGCGTCGGACTCTTGCAGTTCGTAAAGCTTGGCCTGGTAAACGGCTGCCCCAAAACACGCTGAAGCGCGGCGAAGGCGAATATACCTGCCTCCATGCCATTGCTCGGCAATCCAACCTCGTCACTGAGTTGAATCATCTTTGTAGGATCAGCCACAGCCGCGCGTAATCCTCTAAAGATCTCCTCATGTGCAGGAATTACGTAACTCGCCTTGCCACTACAGAGTTCGTGCAACTCCTGTCGCAGCGCGGGATTTTTCCATCCCCCACCGAATAAGAGAACCGTATCTGGCTTGAATCCTAACGCTACCGCTTTCGCAAGAGAATGAGCGACACAGTAGGCAGAAAATGCAATCACAGTTCGAATTCTATTCTCAAACGGTTCCGCTGTATCCCGTAGCTCGTCTGGGAGCCGATACCACTGGGGATCGAACGACCGGGGTCCCTCAATCTCTAGTGCGTTAGTACCATCTTGGCGAAGTACGGCGTTATGCCACAGCGTCTCGATCAAATCCTTGTTAACCGTGCCCTTTGAAGCGATAGCGCCATCAGTGTCGACTGCTACATTTCGCTCTTCCCGCATCAATAGGTCAGGGAACTGATTACATGGACCACAATCCCAGCCGAGCACGTCAAGAGAGGAGCTCCTTATCACGGCGATATTCGAGGTGTTGCCGGCGTTAATAAAGGCTGCTGTTTCAAGACCTAACGTAGCGGCAAGTAGGGCATTAAAGCCCGGGGCGAAGGGAGCGCCTTCCCCTCCATTTAGTAGGTCGTCAGAGCGAAAGTCCGCGACGGTTACAACTCTCTGCGCGTCCGCGATGTTCCCACCATCGACGAGCTGAAGCGTGTAGGGCTTCTGCTCGTGGGTCGCTATGCTTGGAGGTGTATGAGCTAACGTCTGCCCGTGAAATCCGATCAGATCAATGTCAATCTGCCTCTCGGTATGCAACTTTGCTCGGGCAGTTTTCACAGCCTGATTAACATCGTGGTGATACAGAGCATGCGTCTCAGAAAGGATCGAGTCGATCTCAGGAGTCACATGACCGTTACTTGCCTTAAATAGCTTTTTCAAATCGAGAACCAGGCTTCGAAGCCGCTCTGAACACGGCTCCGAGTGGAATGCGATCTGCTCGAAACCAGCAATTTTTTCGCCCGCCAATCTCGCGCGAAATGCTGCTACATCAACCGCGTCTAGAGAGTTGCCGGTCATAATACCAGCGACATTAATGTGCGTTTGGTTCGTCATGAAATCCAGGGTATCACCCTATGCACCCCAAATAAAGGTGATCTTACCTATGGATAGTGGCGTCAGGCGCCTCGGGGTACTCAGAAAACGGTCAGGTGAGAGTCCTGATTGCAGGGGCATTGGTGCTTGAAGATAGCGCTGCATCAGAAGACACCAAGGCGTAGCGGCTTGGGATATTGTCAATGTGGAGAGAACGGGAGTAGGGGACCTTCATCTTTCATCGCTGTAGCCGGGCTACTCGAAAATCCTCGGAGTATCAACCGGTTGAATTGAAATCTGAGCCGATTTGAGTTTTGAGTGTCTTAAATGAGTACGAGATCTAGTGCTGGGCTGCAGAGCGAAACGGTCGATAACGGGACGTGGCGTGACACCAGCACCAGGCAGTGGTGGCGTCCGGCCACTTGGGAGATTCAGATAGGTAAGCAGAGCCATCATCCTTTCGTTGCTCTAGCAGGGCTTGGTGCGTACCATTCACTATGCAGGGCGAGGGAGGTTCTACGCAAAGGAGATTGGTGGCGTTATGATTCGGAGTGCGCAGGTTGAGGATAGTCGCGCGATAGCAGAGGTGCACGTTGCTTCCTGGCAGCATGCGTACGTCGGTCAACTTCCGGATGATTATCTCGCAGCGCTCTCAATATCGACGCGGGAAGCTGACTGGCGAAAGTCATTTTTACACAGCAATCATCGTATCCTTCTCTATGATCATGGAGGAGTGATCCAGGGGTTTGTAAGCGTAGGGCCCTCACGTGATAGCGATGCAGGGCCAAATACCGGTGAAATATATACCATCTACCTCCGGCCAGAGTCTCAAGGGCGCGGCGTAGGCAGTGCGTTGTGGCAACGAGCCATCGAAGTGCTCAGAGAGCGTGGCTCGACCGAGGTCGTCGTATGGGCGCTCAACACTAACTCCGTGGCGAGAAAGTTCTATGAGGCTCGCGGGTGTTCACTGGATGGAGCATCGAAAAACTCCGTAATCGGTGGCAAGGACGTAGTAGAATTGCGGTATCGATATGACTGCAAAGCGGACAACCCGAAGTAAGTCCTCCGCCCCACTCGATTCTTTCCGCTCAAGGTAACCTGGCGCCAGCAGTCGCAGCACTCATTGCGCGCATCGAACAAAAGTTCCTGTATCTGATTGTATATGTTCCGATTTTCGCCCCTTCGCGGAGCTTCTCGAACCCCCTCCTAGAATCTCGTACATTGAAAAGCCCCTTTTTTTTATGAAGCGAACTAAACCGGATTGCGGATAACAGAGAAGACGGAACGGAGATCGGCGGGTCCGATGAGCTCTCTGCCGTGTAGATAGTTTTTGGAGGTTTTAGGTATATGGCTCTTGTTTCTCGAAAGATGTGCTCTGCCCTGACTGTTGCGACGCTTGTTGGATCGACGATTCTCTCCTCATCAGATGTTGCCCTTGCGCAGTCAGTTAATTCAAAACTCAACAGACTCTCCGCGCGAATTGGAAAGCTCGAAGCTGATATCAAAAAAATTCCAGGCACTACAAATGGTCCCGGCCAGAATGGAGCGAGGGGCGAGAAGGGCGAGCGCGGCGCTACTGGACCGCAAGGTCCTGCTGGAGCAAAAGGATTGAAGGGAGATAAAGGAGAGAAGGGTCAAGACGGAGCGTCTATAGATCCGGCACAGCTGCAGACGAAGATTGTGAATACGATCTTTGACGCTCAGGATCTTCCGATAAAGAACGTCTTGTATCAGTACGATGCCGTTCAGTTCGCTGACGGGGCTCAAAAGTTCGTCGCCCTCGGATCGTATAAGCTCGGAGCGGATGGAAAAGTTTTACATCGCGTTGTTGTGCGTAAGGGCGCAACGGGAGATACGTCACCGTTTCTTGAGAACTCTCCGACTCTTTTTGATAGTGGCATCAAATCAGACGCTGAGATGAAGACTTCCCGTTTCTATCAGAAGACCGGTCCCGTCGACACGATTGTGTGGCTCACGCCCGGAACAGGGAGGCATAAGTTTCCGATGCTTCGCGCTGTCGTTGGAAATGCTCAGACGAGGACTATGACAAATTGCGGGCAGGGCGTTATTGATGCTCCGTTTACAGACAACGTAAACAGCCAAGTTCCGGCGGTTGGAGGAGCGTGCTCCTTCGGATCGAGAATAACCTATGCGGTCGCGTCGTTCGCTAATCTTGGGATCTCGCTTGGCACTGGTGTGAGAATCTCTGCGGATCCGAGTACGGTTGCTAAGGTATGTCAGGTGAACGGATTTGAGGGAGCTTCTGTTGTAAACGCCAAGGCCTTCGCTTCTTGTAGTAATAATACTATTGTGAAGTGGAGTGGCACTGCTTGGCAGGTGCTGAACGCATGTTCTTCCAACAGTGGTCTCGATGCAGGAGATCTGACTTGCTACAAGCTCGGCTTGTAAGAGGATAGTCACAGGATAAAAAAAAGACGGGCACTTTTCAGTGCCCGTCCTTTTTTATTTAGTAGCGTCCTCCGCCACTGCCACCACGTCGGCCTCCTCCGCCTCCGCCGCGACCACCACGGTCTCCACCGCGTCCACCACCGCCGTAGCTTCCGCCACCGCCGCTGTATCCGCCACCGCCGTAACCACGTCCGCCGCCGCTACCGCCACGGTCTTCCTTGGGGCGAGCCTCGTTAACGGTCAAAGCGCGACCGCCAACTTCATGGCCATTAAGCGCCGAGATAGCGCCTTCTGCTTCAGCGTCAGTGCTCATCTCTACAAAGCCAAATCCCTTGGATCGTCCGGTGTCTCGGTCCATTACGACCTTAGCGGATGATACCGTGCCATATTGCGCGAAGAGTTGTTGCAAATCGCGGTCCTGTACTTCGTAGGAAAGGTTTCCTACATATAATTTATTTCCCATATTTTTCCTGATAGGACCGTTCGAGCCTTCATTGGCTTTCAAAGGAGCCCCCCCCGTAGGGTCACACGAACTGGCTTCTACGTCGAGTGAAATGGTCTAAAAAGGTTGGTCCGATCGGGGTAAGAAAACGTAAAACGACCATAAACCGCCAGAAACCTCTTCCTAACTACTTGATTCCTAGTCGAGGTGGGGTGAGTTTGACTTGCCGTCTCAGCCTCTCCTAAGCTCCTGGCCTATTATCGGAGCAGTTATGGCCGAGCAAGAAACATCACGGATTCCCCCCTGGATAGGACCCTTTCTTCTGGGTTCTACCGTAGTCGCAGGCCTCTATTCGTGCCGAAGAGAGGATGAAAAATCGAAAGCTGAGGCGGCCAAGAAAGCGGCTGGATCGACCCTGGACGACATTACATTGCGCGGGCCTGATATGCCGTTTGGGCTTCTCTCCTCCCCTAAGCTTGCGCTCGAAGGGCTAAAGAGTGGAACGCTTTCAAACGTGGTCGCTGAATTCGGTAGTGCTGACGGCAGCACTTTCTCGTACGTCTTCGCTATCAATAAGACTCCTACGAACGCCCCTGCCTTTCCGGGAGCGACTAATTACCCCTTTGCGCTTCTACGCGGAGTTCCGGCGGGTGCCGAGCGGTCCGCACTCCTTGAAGGGATCTCGACGAACGGAGGCGAAGTTAAGGCGCGAATCATTCAGTCTGTTGGGGGAGGGCCCTCTGTTCAGCCGGAGGCTTTAGAGACTCCGTGGTACGAGGGATTAGCCGTGCCCCTCATATTCGGCGCAACGGTGGTTCTTTTTGGTCGGTATCTCGGAAACGGATTAAAGAATCTGACTAACAGTGAACTCATGGGGTTTGGGGAGGGATTGCAGAAGTTCTCTGAGCGACCAGCGGAGCGATTCTCTGATGTGGGAGGCAGTCGCACCGCTGTAGCGGAGATGCAAGCGCTCGTCGACGAGATCGCTCGATATCAGCGAAACGATTCTCGAGCGAATTTGCCTCGCGGCGTTCTGATGAGTGGCGAACCTGGAGTGGGAAAGACGTTTCTTGCGCGCGTTATCTGCGGCGAGGCCTCGTGTCCGATGGTGTACGTGAATGCCGGCGATCTCGCTTCTGCACCGTTTATTGGCTCATGGACAGCAGCAGTGAAGCGGATGTTTCGAGAGGCTCGTAAAATTCGGGATGATGAACATAAAACGCTCCTTGAGAAAATGTCGGGCTCTGAACAGCAAAAGCCTGTAGTGGTAATTTTCTTGGATGAATTTGATTCTATTGGGCACTCACGAGAGGACGCAGGACGGCGCTCCTCTGAATCGGAGCACATAAAAGCGGTCAATACTCTGTTAGCGGAGATGGATGGTATTGATGCCAAGAGGAATGAGGGGATCGTCATCATCGCTGCGACGAATTCAGCGGAGTCGATCGATCCCGCGTTGAAGCGTCCGGGGCGGTTTACTCTTCAGATGAAGATCCCCCTCCCCGTTACGGTCGAGGAGCGTTTCGACGTCCTGAAAAAAGTCGCAGCGAGGATTCAGGCCCAACGAAAGATCGCAATCGAAAGTGAGGGATTCCTTCATGACCTTGCGAAGGCAACGGGACCCCTCTCTCCTGACCACTTGCGAGGGATAGTTGATCGCGCTGCCGAGCTTGCTCGCCGTGCGGATAGAGCCGCAGTGACTGCACAGGATCTCTTCTCAGCTTTTCAGGAGGTCGTGTTTGGCCAAGCTCATGATGGAATCCTTGTACATGAAGATCGTAGGGCGCATGTAGCGTGGCACGAGCACGGTCATGGGCTTCTCGCCTTTGCGTGCGGTTGCGCGCCGCTCGTAATCTCCATGCGACCCCGAGGAGAAAGCCTCGGTCGAGTGGTCATCGACAATCATCCTCTCACTGAGCCAACAGCGCGACGTGATGATCTTTTGCGCGCGCTTCTTATCCTTGCTGGTGGCCGCGCGGGAGAGGTTTCGCGCGTAGGGCTGAGTGGAGCGGGCGCCGGAGTGGAGAATGACTTTAAGATTATGGAGCAGGTTGCCAGGACTATTCTCGACCAGGGCCTTCTCGATGGAGGATTTGGTGGGCGCCATCACGGGGCAGATTTTTCTGACCTTCCGGACGGCTTCAAGCAGCAGGTCACCGATCTTTGTAGGAAGGCGATCCTCGTGGCTCGAGAAGTTATCGCGCAGGTTGATCGCCGATCGTTGGAGCAGGTCGTCACTGAAAGCTTAGGTATCGACCGTGAGCTCGTAGGAGAGGAGGCGCGGCAGTTCTATTCCCGGTTTATTTTGCAAGATACGCACGCGCGAATGGTCCAGGTTGTTAACCAATTTCTAAATGATTCTGGGCGTCTCCTGGAGCCTCAACGAAACGAAAAAGATGAGCCGTATAGGGTATGATTTCAGTAGATCATTCCATCCCGCTACGTCGTAGCTCGCTCGCTGATGGGCAACGACGCCTCGATCTTGCTGGCTTGCAATCGCCGAACAGTGTGACCCTGCATGCCTCTACCCAAACGGCCCCTAAGCCAGAGTTGCCCGCATCTCCGGAGAAGAATCCGGCACATTTTGCTCCTGAAAATCCGACAAACAGAGAGCTTGCTAAGGAGCGGTGGTACACCCGAGCCGGGTGGGCAAGTGTCGGCTTAGGGTACGTGAGTGCGACCAGTTTAATACTCTATGGAGAGCCCTCTTATTCAAGTCGCGCCGTAGTGACCGGACTCTTCATCGACTCCATGTTTTCGTATTTTGCTCTAAAAAATTCTGAGCTGCGACGATTCATACTTGAGGGCAAGGTCCTTCCGCTCCCATCCCATTCGTCGGGAGCTGCGGTTAGCTTGTTAAGTTGGGGCGGTGCGTTTCAGCTCTTAGGTGCGACGAGTAACGCGATATTTGTTGGGTCGCTGTGTGCAGAGGGGAATTTTCGTGGCGCCTTGTTCCGCGGC
>JBIIEK010000093.1:0-11342 GCA_044237895.1 Bdellovibrionota bacterium | reverse complement strand
TCAATGGCCCGAAGCCCCTCGGGAGGGGAGCGAGAGCTACTCGGCGAGCCAGCGCTGCGCAACGATCCCCCAAAAAGACTGCCCCCCACCCGAAGCTCGCTACCTAATCCCGTTCGGCATCCCGAGACTCTTCAGAGGCAGGACACACCTCTACACACCTACAACTTTTTATAAAACCTCGTCTCCATTTGGTGCTCGGCAGAAAAAAAAAGAAGCGGCCCCAACCCTCGAAAGGATTGGGACCGCCTCTAGAAAACGAAAGAAAAAGCTTACTTCTTCTTAGCTGCTTTCTTTGTTGTCTTCTTCTTAGCTGTCTTCTTAGCTGCTTTCTTCTTAGTTGCCATTGTCTTTTTCTCCTGTGTTGAAGATGCGAAAAGCGAACTTTTCACACCGTCTACGTTGGTTTACCGACCGAGCACCTTAACCAGCTTTCGAGTTACACTCTCAACTAATTAAGTATCGCTTGACCGAAATTTGTGCCCCTTACCTTGCAAACGCGACTTTTAAATACCGCGAAAACAATATGGTAGTTGGCGTTTCACTCCCTTCCCTCTTATCGAACGATAAGAGCGGGAGCTTAACATTTACTGCCTTGGTGAACTTTCTATGAGAGCTCACCCAACCTTACTTTAACTTCGCCGCGCCACACCTAGTACAACTTTTGGGCGGCGGTTCTCTGTCATCTCCGGAGGAGCCACAAGGACTCTTCACCGTTTGACTTCGCTGCTCACTCACCACCGCATCGGAAGTCAGTGAGCAACGAAAGAGACTTCATTGAGCGCAGGTTGACACCGCTCAAGATTCTTGGCAAGCCCTATTTTGATGATAGGTGATCCCAAGAAGGTTTCAGGAGATCGATTTTTTTCTCTTCGAGCATCTCACCACTCTCATTTTCCGTCGCGTGCTCGTTCACCATCGCGCGCGAATCACTTCACTGCGAATGATCCAACCCACGCACCTCGCTCGATCAGACGAAGGCACTCGCCATTCGCCAAACGTGCTTCAACATCGACCTCTTCTGAGGAGATCATAATATCAGTGTGAACGGAGCTCACGTTACATCCGAGCTCTCGACACTCCTCCTCGGAGAGCGCCGCGCCATTTTTTAGACACCCACGGTACGCTGAACCGAGGGCGACATGACACGCAGCGTTTTCGTCGTACAAGATCTCCTGGAACACTAATCCGCTCCGAAAGATCGGAGAATCGGTACCGACCAACGCGACCTCTCCGAGCCTTTTTGCGCCCTCGTCACTCTCAAGGTAGGCCGTGAAGACCGCTTCGCCCTCGTCGCATGAAAAAGTCGAAATTTGCCCGTTTTTAAAGGATAATACGAGGCCGCTTACCAGAGTTCCGTTCACGTAAAACGGTCGAGTGGCTCTCACACTTCCACTCGTTCGACGCCAGTCGGGAGTCGTAAAACACTCCTCGGTTGGGATGTTCGGTTCAAAGAGGTCCCCCTTCGGGGTAGAGTCCGATCCGCCCTTGAAGATCGCTTTCGACGAAAGTCCAACCCGAAGGTCCGTACCGGGTCCCCGGAAGTGGAGTTCGTCGATGGCAAGGGAGGAGAGAGCCGACGCTCGAACTTGGAGCCGGTCATTGTGAGCACTCCACCGCGCCATGAAGTCCTCATGGTCAACCCTGCAGATCTTGAAGATCTCCTCCCACAACCGAACCTCAGCATCTCGACCTTCGAGCGTAGGAAATATTCTCTGAGCCCATGCGGGTGTCGCAGCGGCTACCACACACCAATGCACTTTAGATTTCTCTATCCCTTCCGTGTAAAAGCGTTTTGCTGCGCGATACGCACCCTTCCTGACCGTATTCACCGCAGCAGGATCGAGATCCGCAAGATGATCAGGCTGCTCTGGACCCAACACCTTCAGATTAGCGGCACCACTCTCTACAAGCTCACTATACTTGGCGGAAAAAAATGCCGGGGTCTCTGGCAAATACTCGGCGTCACTCTTTAAGATCCGGGCGCGACTTATGGCAGGATCAGCGAAGTCGACATGCACATATTTCGCCCCTCGATGGTAAAGCTCCTCCACGACAAGAGCGACAAAATCCCTGTGATATACCTCACTTGAAACCTGAACGAGCTGTCCTGGTCGCACATTTAACCCATGCGATGCAATTAGCTGGGCATACCGTCTCATGAGGGTCTTAAAATTCGAGGACAACTCCCGATTCGACATAGCTCTATGGATCTCCAATGCAATACAGGAGGCTCTTGCTCGGCCCCTTTACGGGAGATACCACGAGATGCTCGTACTGACAGCTCTTAACCGTAGGCAGAGCTCCATTAAAGGGCGTTAACGAAGACTGCGCAGAACGCTGCGACACGCCCTCGCGTGGCCCCGTACCGATAGACGGCTCCCTGTGCTCAAGGCAGATGGGAGGAACGCGGTCGCTCGGTGACCCGCGGTCGAGACACTAAGGCGAGAAACACCCCAGGGCACCTCCACTGCGAACTGCGCTCGACCCTGGATAAGGCTAACCGCGGCGAGCCCCTCACATTGCTTCCGGTCGATGGCAACCGTTATCCGAAACACATCGCTCCCACTCCCTTCAAGCGAACCAGAGAACTTCGTAGGGAGGCGCTGCGTGGCTCCACGTCGTAGCCTCCTCAACCTGACGGCGGACACGGTGGCACTCTCGTCGGGACTTCCCCCTCCCACACCACCCCCGCCGTCACTTGGAACCCCAACGTCCTGGTCAGGATATCGCGGCACACAGAGCGGCGAGTACGTAGCTCCGAGGAGTACGGGAGAGCTGGATCCGATTCCTAGAGAAGCGATCGTTGAGGCGAGATCCACCGTAAACGCGTTTGCGGAGGTCGGCCCAGCGATCCCCATGACGGCGCCAGGAGCCATAACCGGAGAGCTAAAGGGGTCCCCCAGCACTAACCGTCTGAGCGACCCGACACCTCCCGTCTCTACAAAACCAACAGACGCCGAGACCTCTCCGTTGGGCCGCAACGTGGCTCGACTCGTCACAACACCCATGCCCGGATAGCTATACACCTCAGAGGACCAAACGATCGTGACCTTATCCTTAGACGAAGCGACCCTTACGCCCTGAGCACCCGTACGAGGGATAAGATCGGTATGGAGCACTGCTATCGAATTCGAGGGCGCTCGATCTCGCGTGTTATAATCGGCGCCAGAAGGAGACCGCTTATAAATCACACCATTTGGCGAAAGGTATACTCGAGTAATCGTCTCGCTGAAGAACTGGAACGCGAATGGAAGCTCGAGTGGATAGAAGCCCCCCTCATCGGAGGTGTTCACCAAGGGAGCCGCGTCCGCGTCAGTGTCGAGAGCCCCTCCAGCGAAAAGGTCTCTCGTTTGCACGGCGTACTGACACGTCTCCGTGCCTGCATCAGGACCCGCAAGGGGTGCGGTTTCATTATACAGCATCCTCGCCACATCAAGCGTGCGCTTGGAGCTGACCAGGCGCAGGCCTGTGACCCGGTCCACCAAGCCGGGTATCTCACGCCCCGATTCAAGAAGCCTCTGAATGACCTGGGCATTAGTTAATGAGGGCTGATACCCCAACAACAACCCGAGGGCGCCAGTGACGTGAGGAGTGGCCATACTTGTGCCGGAGAAGGTGCTGTAGGTGTTGCCAGGTGTTGTGCTCAGGATCCCTGAACCGGGCGCCGCGATATGAACCGATGTAGCGCCATAATTTGAGTAACTCGCCCTCTGCTGGCCCATTGTTATCGCAGCCACAGAAACCACATTACTCACCTCATAGCTTGCCGGGTAGGACGGGCTCGCATCGAGGTCCGAATTGCTATTTCCCGCGGCGGCGACGAAGATTATCCCGGCAGCGTTCGCCCGCTCGATGGCCGCCTTAAGCGGAGCCGAAAATCCCCCTCCGCCCCACGAATTATTAACCACCCTCACGTTCACGTCCCCGCGATTCTTCATCGCCACCAGGTAGTCGATCGCCTTAATCGCGTCGCTGGTGCTCCCGCTACCACCGGCATCAAGGAACTTGAGCGCCATCAGGCGCACCTGCTGATTTATTCCCACCACTCCAATCGAGTTATTCCCCTCTGCTCCGATAGTTCCCGCCACGTGTGTACCGTGGGAATTATCATCCATCGGATCTCCTGGGCTCGGAGCTCCACTTATCGTGTTTACACCATAGACATCATCGACATACCCATTCGCGTCATCGTCGATACCGTTCCCCGGGATCTCTTGAGGGTTCATCCAAAGATTTTGAGCGAGGTCTGGATGGGTATAGTCGATGCCCGTATCGATGACGGCTACTACAACATCTCGACTCCCCTGAGAGAGGTTCCACGCTCGCGGCGCGTCTATTCCTGTCGCCGTAGAGAGCCCCCAGAGCTGCGAAAACGAAGGGTCGTTCGGTGCCACCGTAGCCACCCTCAGCTCGTAATTCGGAGAACATGCTTGAGCGATTCCGTCCCGGATCAAATGAGAACACGTAGGATCCTTACTATCGAGGTCAACCAGCTTACGAGAGTTGCTTGAGCGGAGGGAGAGAGAACCACTCCAGGGCTTCGCCGACACAAGGTGCGTATTGTGCTCTAATCTCTCTTTAAACTCGACGATACCCCCAGAGAACGCCACGGTGTCTGAAGACGAGCGGGCGCCCAGACTATCGGGCGAAACCGGCGTGGTGATAACGTACTCACCTTCAAAAACCCTGAGCGGAGCAGCCAAACACAAACGAGCACCACCCGTGGCTCCAAGCGCAAGAGCCGCCGCCAATCGCATAAGCAAACCGCATCTCAGTGAACGGGCACGAGGGGAAACCATTCCATCGCTCTCCGAAGGGTAAGACCTCAGGGACGTGAGCCACTGAAGAGAGGCGTGCACGGACGCCCACCTCGGAGAATCGACCGTTTAGGAGCTAAGCTTGATAGGTTTTTTCAATGCAACTGTTAGTGAGAAAATCTCGTAGGAACCGCGACCCCCGGGACCTGAGACGGCACGGTTATCCTAGCCGCCCTGGCGTGGAAGGAGGGAAACCTCAAGCTTTCCGTCACGGATAAACCTAGCGAAATTGCCAGCATTCAGCATCGCCTGCCGTGATTCACCCGCAGGGCCCGCAACGCAGCGAACGGAATACCGATATCCCCCCGCGTAAAAGTCTTTGAACACCTCATAGGAGTACGTCGACACATTCGGAGCACTCCCTAATCCTCGGCGGGTACCAACAACCTTCACCACCGGATTGCCATGCTCTGATCCTTCAGCTGAATAGTTCTCCAGAAAAAATCGAGCCCGCTCCCAGGCGAAACGATCCTGCTCAATAGTGATATCAAAATCAGTGGGCATCGCGAGCACCTCTTCGCGCGCCTGATCCTCAGGGGTAGCCTCAACCTCTAATCCATGGGCAGAGGCCTGAACAACATCGGCGATTGAACCAGGCTGCGCACGATCTACGGCACACGCCGATAGAGCGACCAGAGATATCAGCGCAAAACGAATTCGATGCATACAAACCTCTTTGAAGAACGTTCCTCATGTACCAACGATATTTTCCTGGCTCGCGGGGATTGTCAAAGCAAAAAAAAACCGGCCCCTTCCAGAGCGTATGCTCGAAGGGGACCGGCTTAGCCGCGAAGCGGGCGTGCTCTAGCTGAAAGAGCTACCGCATCCGCAGGTGCGTTTAGCGTTCGGATTCTTGAACTGGAAACCCGTTCCATTCAAGCCCGTTACGTAATCCACAACCGTACCACGGAGATATCCAGCGCTTACTGGATCTACAACAACCTTAACGCCGCTGTAGTTAAGAGCGAGGTCACCCATACGCTCCTCTTTGTCGAAATCGAGGCCATACTGATAGCCGGAGCATCCTCCGCCTACTACCGAGATACGAAGGAAGTCTCCGTCCTCGCCCTCTTCCTTAAGTGCCTTCTGAACAGCGTCAACTGCTGAAGGGGTGAGAAGGATCGGCATCTCGTCCGATGGTGTGAAATCAGTCTCAGTTTGAGGCGCTACGTTCTTAGCTCCCCCTCCGCTACCGCATGAACCTGAAGTTCCGCATGACATAAAAATCATCTCCTGTATTTTGGTACCCAAGTATCTAGGTACCGCGACGTGCTTCCTACACGTATCTTCTAACCACTATTCTACCCAATTTCACCCCCCTTTCACAAGGAAGGACGATTAAAACGGCTAATCCTATCAGCCATATAGGCCAAACCAACCCTAAAAGAAGCCCGAACGAACAAAAAACACTGCCGAGTTCGCCCTTCCGCACCCCCTTCACACCAACCGTTTTAGGGGGTTAGCCAAGCCGGACTCCATGGGCACCGAGGACCGAAAAATCGGCTCATGAAAATGACCAAATAATCCGACCTCTCTACTACAACGACTATTAGTTGCGCAGGCTCAGTAGTGGGGAGTTCGAGTATCGCGCAGCGCGAGAACGGTTAAGCCGATGCCCCTCCATCGAAAGCGATACCAAACGATCTCAGCGTTCATCGCCTCGGCGATAACACTCCTCTTTGTGTTCCCGCCGTACTCAGCACCCGGTGAGTCTAAAGAGCTACCTAAAGCAAGGTACGGTGACCCAGCAGAAGAATCACGACTCCGCTTCACACCACTAAACCTCTCGAATGGGAGCAAGCTCACGGTCATCTCTCCCACCAAATGGTCAGACGTGACCAAACAGATCTTGAAGACTCTCAATGATACTCATCGGGAGTTTACAACACTCTTCTCTGAGATCCCCGCCTTTAGTACCTCGGTCCGCCTGATAGAGGAGAGTACATTCTTCGAGCTGACCGGGGCTCCAGCCTGGACGAACGCCATGTTCTTTCGGGGGCAGATAATAATCCCGATCTCCTCGCAGAAAAATATCGATCTCGACAACCTCATTCGATCAGTAAAACACGAATACACTCACGCCATCATGTCCTCCCTCTCAGGGGGACGACTCCCGGGCTGGCTCGATGAAGGGATCGCTCAATGGTTTGAGGGACCCGAGAGTCCGGGCCTTCGCGACGCGCTCCGCGCATGGCTAAAGGACCACGACCCTGTGTCCCTTTCGCTGCTTCAAGGTGGATTCACGAAACTCAACGCAGACATGGTCCCAGCCGCCTATGCACAATCCCTCATGGCGACAAAAGCGCTGGCTGATAAATTTGGATTTCCGGCGATTGGACGCTTCCTCATCTTGCTTCGCGAAGGCGTCGACAAAAGGTCTGCGTTCCTTACCGCTTTCGATATGACTCAAGAAGCGTACGAAAAGGAGCTTGGGATAGCTCTTACGACCTGGAGCGCCTCTGAGGAATCAGTCGGCAAACCGTAACATCAAGGCGGTCGGTATTTGTACCTGCGACCAACTTGTCGCGACCCTTATAGGGTAACCTTCTCCGCATATCCGGTCATCTCAAGATATCCGATTACCGACTCATCCGCCGATGCCACTGGCCCCTCCCAGTACCGGGGAGCTTCACCTTCCGCACTTGAACCGATCTCACACTGAGGAGTTCGAGCACGCACCACCGTGTCCACGCCATACCGCGGAACCATCACGTGCCACGACGCCGGATATCGACCCCCGCTAGAGACCAACACCGACTCTTGACCGTGGGCAATCGAGAGCTCCTTCTCAGTGAGCAGATGTGAGCCACTCTGATCCTGAAGGGCCCCTGATATGTAGGAGGTCCGTCCATCTTTGTCACGGAGACGGAACACCATAAGGTTTCGCCCGTCCTTGAGCATGAGCCCCAGCCAGTCCCATCCCACTTGCTCCGCCGAGAGAGAATTCGTCATAAACTCATGGTCCATCCACCCAAGGCCGCGAACAGACGTTACACTCTCATCCCTTTGAACCTCACCCCGCAATTCAAGACGTGGCATAGAATAGTACTGCGAGGCGCAGCTCTCGCACGCTCCCTTGCGGCTGTAGCCAGCATCGCCTTGAAGCCAGGGCGCGGAACCCTCAGCCCCGCGCAGGCGCACCTCAAATGACGCGGAACCTCCCGGCACGTCAAATCGAACCACCGGAGCATTGGCTATGAGCTCCGCAGACCAATCACCTGCCCAAACATCAAGAGCGTTGTTGCGAGCACCAGCCACTCCCAGCAGACCTCCCCCCTTGCGAGTAGCGACATAAGTAACTCCGGTGGCGAGATCCGTAAGCGCCGCATGGGCGAGAAAATCACTAGGAGCTCCGACGCTATCCCCTTGAGCCCGACGAAAGAAAGTAAGTTGAAAGCCATAGAGAGGCTTATCCCTGAAGGGCTCAGCCTTCTCGTCAAAAAGCTGGCCAGTGAAGTACCACCACTCGGTTTGAAATGAGTAGTGGGGGCCATGGTCCCGCGGAAAGCTCCAGGCATGACCAGGCTTTGCGAACTCCAGAGGAAGCTTATGAGCGGGCTCTCCCCACGCGACCTGCCCAACCGAGAGCGCAATCGCGCATAGCAACGCATATACCTTCATAAATTCCTACTCATCAGAAAAGGTAGCTCCTCGCACCGTTTGTTTCAGAAGCAGAGCTGTCGAAATTCCAACACTACACGCTACCGCTACAACGAAAAGGCATGAAATAAAAACTGGATAAAAAGAGAACGAAAACGCAAGGGACCACCCGAACGAGAGCGGATTCACGTAGTGAGTGAGCCCCCACCCCATCATGACACCCCCCAGGACTCCCACGCCAACCGGCAACACGCAGACAAGCGCCCCTTCATACACAAAAGCGAGCACCATGCTCCACGAGTTCATCCCCATAAGATGGAGCGTCTTCAGCTCACGTCGACGCTCCCAGAGGTGTTGAAGGGTGGCGAGAAGAAGCCCAACCACTCCCAGCGTAAAGACGATCCACCGGATACTACTAGTGACCTGAAACGTGCGATCAAAGAGACTCAGCACAAGCGATCGGAGCTCTCCGTTATCCCTCACGATGCCTCGAACACCTACAATCCTCTCAATGCTGGGACGCACGGCTTCAACCGAGGCGCCGGAACTTGCGTCTATCGTGAGGCTCTGCGGGTTGTGTCTAGGATAGAGTTGCCGAAAGAGACGCTCCTCCATCTGAATAAGCGGAAGTTCGGTTCCGAACTCCTGGATTATCGCCCCGATGCGGAGCGTACGCCCCTCCACAACGATACTATCAGCCGGTCGTAAGGAGAGCTTTCGCGCGCCCCCCTCACTAAGCAACACGTCCACTCCGTCATGCAGCGCGGCTTCATCTATCTTACCACCTCGAACTATGAAAACCCCTCGCTCGGTCTGCGCACGGAGATCCGAAGCCCCTACAACTACCTCAGACCCATGAAACGTTGTGCGGGCCTCATAATAAGGAACGACCCGCTCCACCCCAGGGACGGTGCGAACAGCCTCGACCACATCCTGCGAAAGTCGGCTCTCGTTTTCCTTTCCATCAAGGGTTGAGGAGACGAAGAGATCTCCTCGCAAACGCACCTTCGCCCACACCTCAAGGGTTTCTCGAAAGCTCCCAACCATGAGTGAGAGCGCGCAGATGAGCGCGATCGCCAAAGTTGCGCCGATAGCACCTAAGAGATAGCCCCTAGCTCCGACCCGTACCCCCCCGCGACCGATCCATGCTGAAACTCCCCCGGGAAAGACCCCAGCGACTCGTGGAGTAAGCGTTACTATACATGGCGTGACTCCCCCTACCACGAGGATACAAGCGCCGATATACAGATAGGAGAGAAACAATGTGGGTGTGCGTGCTAAAGCTAGCCATACCACAGCCATTACGAAGAGCGATGACCAAGCGAGTACCACCGCTAGCGATCGAGAGATAGGCCGCGCACTTACGCCTCCTGTGCGCGTTCCGATCGAGGGAGAAACCGTGAGCGCGCCCAAGGCCCCGCAGAACGCACCGACGACAACCACCGCAGTCATAGCGAGCACCACACTTAACATATGCGTCCACGATAGCTCCGCGCCACCGAGTTCAATATTGTAGATATCGTGAGCGGTGGAGAGAAAGAGCTCCGTGAGCGCTAGGATAATGGGAGAGCCCAGACTGACTCCCAAAACGGAACCTACGAAACCGATCCCGAGGGATTCCTTTACGATCGCCCAAAGGCATGCCCATCGACCAACGCCAAGGGTCCGGAGGATCGCCAGCTCACGCGAGACGTTACGCAGACTCACGTGTGTCGCCTGAGACACGAGCAATACACACACCAAAACTGTCATCGCGGCCATGATGAGCACGTTAAACCTATACGCCGCGAGAAGGCGGTCCCCTCGCTCTATCGTACTCTTTGCGGTATCCACCCTTAGCGGGGTCGATGACACGCTGCACGATTGCAGCCAATCATCTACCGCGCTGCGTAACCCTCCTACATTTTCGGATACTCGTCGTGGACGAAGAAGAATCCCGTCAATGACACCATCGGTGATACCGGCTCCTAGAGCGGGCATCGAGACTATAAAGGACTTTGAACGAATCCCCTCCTCGGTTTTTAGCTCAGAGATCCGACCGGTCAGAGCAAACGTATCCCCACGAATCGTTACCGAGGTGCCTGCCGTTAAACCGTTTTCAGCGATTAGAGCACGAGACGCGGTAATCCCATCGCCCCCTACTCCTTCCCAATCGCCGGAACCAACTCCCGTGACACCGGTGACACGAACGCCCCTGCGGCCTGACGATCCCTCAACCTCTCCAAACTCTCGTCGATAGGCGACGATGTCGAATCGAGAAGAAAGACTCGCCAAGCATCGACCTATCTCCGACACCGCAATCCTGCCACCAACCGGGGCGATCGTGATCGGATACTCTTTGGGTGAGTATCCTAGGGAATCCTCGAAGGTTTGAATGCTTGAGAAACTCACTCGGGCAACTGAAGAAACGAGCGTTGTCGCGACGGCAACCGCCATAAGCAACAAGATCGTTCGCACCGGATTGCGCGCGCATCGACGGACAATAAATCGATAGAAGAGCCAACTAGGCATGAACCATCCGCCCGACCGTTGCTCGATACCGTGCGAGGTCATCGGCCTGTCACTCCCGCCAGACATCCATCCTTCATATGCTCAACTCGGGAGCAGCGGGCGAGAGCCGTCTCGCTATGGGTTGCCATGACAACTGCTATTCCAGAATCTACCTGCTCCTTGAGCAGATCCAACACAAGATCCCCTGAATTGGAATCCAAACTACCGGTAGGCTCATCAGCAAGAACAACCTTCGGACGATGCACAACAGCGCGCGCTATCGCTACCCGCTGAGACTCCCCGCCAGAGAGAGAGAAGGGCATCGCGTCACGCCGGTGAGCGAGGTTAAGCCTAGTTAGGAGCTCCTCCGCCTGACGGCTCGCCTCGTCTCGCCTCGTTCCGTTCAGAACAAGAGGGACCATCACGTTCTCGAGC
>JBIIEK010000106.1:0-10018 GCA_044237895.1 Bdellovibrionota bacterium | reverse complement strand
ATCGCCCAACCTCTCTGTAAAGATATACGAGCGGTTTAAAAATGATACCGTCACCAAAATTCAATCAGACCCGTACATCCTCGCGCGAGAGATTCGAGGGATCGGCTTTCACACGGCAGACACGATCGCCCTCAACCTAGGAACTAGCCCGTCCTCTCCCAAGAGGCTCAGGGCCGGGATTCAGTTTGCACTGGAAGAGGGCGCCGACGATGGTCACTGTTATCTCACTCGACTAGTACTCCTTGATCGAGCGCGGACCCTCCTAGGGTTAGATGAAACGGTTGATTTAGGGGAACACCTCGATGCTCTTCTCGGCGAAGGCAAACTCACCGCGTATCGAGATGGAATCTTCCTTAATGCCTACGATCAAGCCGAAGATGCGGTCGCCCGCTTCATCGCCGCAAGAACCTCCCCGCGAACTAAGAGAACAATAAGCGACGAAGCGATCGCAAACGCGCTTGAAGAAGCAGAACGAAGCCTGGGAGTTTCACTCTCCCCCGAGCAACACGTTGCTGTCGAATCGGCGGCGCGATATCCCCTGCTTATCATTACGGGCGGCCCAGGGTGTGGGAAAACAACGATCATCAAGGCCCTCACTACTCTTTTTGAAAAAACAGGACAAACCTACGCGCTCGCCGCGCCCACAGGTCGAGCTGCGCAACGAATGTCTCAAGTTTGCGGCGCGCCCGCCTCGACTATCCATAGACTCCTTAAATACGATCCCATGTCTGGAAATTTCGTCTTCGGTGCCAAGAATACCCTCTCTCTCGACGCACTCATTATCGACGAAGCATCAATGGTGGACATCAACCTTGCGCGCGACCTCTTCGCTGCTATTCCCGAACGATGCGCTCTCATCCTCGTCGGGGACAAAGACCAACTCCCCTCAGTTGGGCCCGGCCGAGTTTTTGGCGACCTGGTAAGCTGTGCCGATGTCAGAGTTGTAGCGCTGTCGAAGCTCTTCAGACGAGCCGATGAATCCGCGATCAATTCGGTCGCCTATATGATTAACTCTGGAGAGGTTCCAACGATTCCGACCCCTGACGGAGTAACAAAATCTGACGCATATTTTATACAGCGAGACGACACAGAGGACTCCGGCCGACTCGTTGAGAGCCTTGTTGCCGAACAGATCCCAAAGAAATTCGGCTTCTCAGGACCCGACATTGCAGTTCTTACCCCGTCGAATCGTGGTCCCATCGGAACGATAGAGCTGAACAAACGTATCCAAGAGCGACTAAATCCCAAAGCCTCTCATCCAGAGAGCGAGGTCTTAGAGATCGGCGATATCGACTTCCGAGTCGGCGACCGAGTCTGCCAACGAGTAAACAACTACAAGATAGATCCGAACGGAGTCTTCAATGGTGACATGGGCACGATCGCGCAGGTTAACAGAGAGGACCAGAAACTCACGGTAGAGCTCTGGGATGGTCGTCTCATCGAATACCCACGAAGTGAAATCGGTCAGCTGTCACTCGCCTATGCCGTCACCGTACACCGCTCTCAAGGGATGGAAGTTCCGTGCGTAGTCTTCGCAATCGACAACTCGCACTTCACCCTTCTTGAGCGACAGCTGGTATATACGGGGGTTACCCGGGCCAAGAAACTCCTCATCATCGTGGGCTCAAAGCGAGCACTCGGTATCGCAGCGAAACGGGCACAGACAAAGAAGCGATGTACTCTCCTACTGGAGCGAATCTCCTCGCTCCTCATGCCAAACCAGCCCCAACTGATTCCTTGGAACGATTAAAACTTCGTCGTGAAGGCTAACCGTTGAACCCTCACACCGAGGTTTCATTATATTCTTGGAGCAGTGACGATCCGCCGACCGTAGGTAGATTTAGAATTTCATCAACGGCTGCTTAGTCGGGGGCGCCCCCAACTCACGCATCAAGGGAACTGAAAGACGCGTCTCCCATGGCAAACCCAGTGAATTAGTGGACTCCTCGCTACGCGTCCGTCGTTTACCTGTCTCACGGCTCTCGGGAATGTCACTGATAGTTGCAATTGGGCGCCGGAGATCTTCTTTAAACTGCGCGAAGGGAGCTTCATGGGCATTATTCCCCAGCGGATCAACGGTAAATGTCGAACGAGAGAGGCCCTGCGTCGGATCAACTACCGCAACTCCAACATCGACACCCATCGGAACTAATGCCGATATAGCTCGCTGCAAGAGCTGCCTTCCCAACGGAAGAAGCGCCTCCTCGGCGACGGTCGCGGCCCGTTGAATGTTTTGCGCAAATGACGTCACGAGTTTTTACCTTAAAAATCTCCGACTCTTTCTCTTCACTATATCAGAACCCCTCGCGAATAGGCTATTTTTCCCAATAGTATTGAGAGAAGGCTCGTACCCAATCTCTTCGAAAGCCTGGCTCGAGTCCTCATTCACTGTACGAATCAGATCGATTGAATCCGCATCAAAATAAGAATCTGTAAATATCTTTGAGTGACCAGTATCAACCTGGTAGCTTCGAACCGTTGTATGCCCCTGGTAGTAAACACCAAGAAAGACCCCTCTCAGCTCGCCTCTCCGACGGCGCCTGCCACGTCTCGACTGTTCTCCGAACTCCTAGACCTGAACCACGATGCCTGGAGAGTTTCACGAAACAACGGGAAGTGGTTCTTCTACCGCGAAGTGGGGGGAGGGCTTAGCTCTTCACCTCAGGGCTCCGTAGTCATCACATCTGAAATTGGCAAGCCTCAGACCCTCGATTTCTACTCAGCGAAGACCAAGCGATCACTGCTCAACACCTATGCCGACGAAGTGCCGCGGGCACTTCGTATCCTTATTGAGAGGGAGCATATTATTAGCCTCTTCACAAAACTGGCGCGTGGACTGGATTCCACGAACTGGGATAACAACTTAACGTTCTGCGGCGTGAATGTTGTGGAGCGACGAGTAAGTTTGAGAGTCGGGACCGATCCGTATGCACGTCTTATTGGAGACGCAAAATCATGGATGAATGGTCCAGCTCTTGAGAACACCTTCTCTTCTCAGCTCAAAAATCCCCCCGGTATTGTGGTTTTTCAGCGCGAGCACAAGGCGCCTTACGTACAGTGTGCTATCTCCTATCCCCGCGCTATTGAGGCGAACTTCTTCTCTTCGCGTCTCATGAAGGGACTCGATGCGGTAACAGAGCCGATCGTGAGTCTTGTAGTTAAACACAACAGAAACCTCGAGGAGCGATACAGAGATACGGAAGATGGGGCATACTTCTAAATAGTCGTCTCCACGCAGTCGTCGCGAGTCATTCCCCTTCTAGCGACTGCTCGCAGAAGCCACCCAGGGCTTCCCGCACCCTCACAAACTCCTGCGCAAAACCTTCGACATCCCTAGCCTCAACAAACCCCGCGAGCTTTTCGCTGGAACGCTGGACTTGCGAAAGCACACTACGCACATAAGGATTAAAGATCTGAATCTCAGCATACAATCGGGGGTTTTGCGAGAGTATACGCCCAATCATCGCGAGCCGAGCTTTATAGACTGGACTCGCTGTCGTCAAACTCTCTGAAGGTTGGAATCCCATGGCGGCCATGCAGTGCCCCGCGACGATAGCTTGAAAATGGGTCAGTCCTTGAACGATCGCCATCGTCCTATCGTGAGCGTCTGGCGTCATCTCGACAAGCCGCAATCCAGCTCCTCGCAACACGTCTTCAAACCACCGAGACTTGCAACCAACTCGAACACGACAGACCACACAACTTTGTCCAGCTGTTGAAGCAAGCGATGGCGCGAACATTGGATGAACCGAGAGCACCTCTGCCTTGGAACGCTCCATCTCGGGTACGAAGGGCGTTTTTACGGAGGTTAGATCAACGAGGAGCTGTTCTTCTCGCAGTTGAGGTGAGATCTCTTTGATCACCTCACCAGTTACACCTATAGGAACGGTTACTACAACAACTTCAACCTGAGAGACCAGAGCAGAGGTTGTTAGCTCAGTGCCTACATCAGCAACCAAGACCGAACATCCGAGGTCACGAAAGAGCTTCCCGCACCACGAGCCGAGCTGTCCACGACCTCCAATTATTCCGACAGTGCAGGGTGTATCTCTCATAGAAGATGCTCACTCAATGCGCGACATCCTCCCATTCAAAGATCTCAAAAGCCAGTCGCTTTTTACGCTGATGGCCGGGAATCAAGACCACGCGCCGGGGAGCCCTTCGCAGAGACCGGGTTCTTCGAGCCGAACACCATGTCGACTAATGCGGGATTTTGAAAGAGAGCCTCTATAGCCGCCGCGTGCCTATCTTGCAGCTCTCGTATCACGAGCGCACCTGCAACAAACTGCGCGACCTTAGTCGAGGAACCAGCTGTCAGCAACGCCGCCTCTCCACTGACCAACTCAAAGAAGTTTACGCTCTTAGCGGGATAAAGATCGTTGGTCTTAATGTAATCTGCCTGAAGAACCGCGGCGTGTCCCTCAAGGAGAGCCTTACGAGCCTGCATTCGGTCTTGAGCAACATGAAGACGACTCTGAAGCTCATCTTTCGGCAGATCGCCCCCATGACGCGACAGCGAGATCGCCTCACGAACTAGAGCGTCTGCAGCAATCCAAAAATCGGGATAACACTGGAATTGAGCAACGTGAACGAGCTCGTGAAAGAGAGCGCTCCTCGCGGCATCTTTCGACACCGTCGACAATACGTCCTCGTTGAGCAGGATCGCTCGCTCAGAGCGAACAAAGAGAGCAACTGTTTCGCGTAAGCGAGTATCTCTCATCGCGTTGAAAGCCGCCCGAGCAGCTGTTGTCGTCGGAAGAGCACACGGAACACCACTGCAACGTTCTCTATCAACAACATATCTGCGCGCCAACTCGATAGCGGACACAAAAACGAACTGAACCTGCTTGAGGTCGATAGACCATCCAGTGCTCTCCTGAACAGCTTTAGCAACGGGATCGACCTCAGCGAGAACCTCTCGCGCCAAGCCCCGAGCAGTGTCGAGGCGGGGAACAACAACCGCATCGGCAGTTACCTTTTCACCGTTCTTCGATAGCTTTGTGCCCTGACGACTCATGCCTTCACCTGCTCCAAAAGAAATCGAACGCGATCGTCAACCTGACCGAGAGCACCCTCAATGGTCTGTGTGTCTAGGGCGATCTCACCCTCAAGCGAGGTTTGTACGAGCGATAGGAGGAGGTCCGGGGACAGTTCCCGCAGAACGGGGTGAAGAGGACCATGTTTTGCCTCATAGCGCACCCGCGCTTCATAGAGCTTCCCCGCGATATCTGAAACGTTCATGCCACCCCTGCTTTCGTTATCCTATCGACACTTCCGATAGATTTTCAGATGATTGGGAAGGAGCAGAGGTGGCACGATTTATCGACTCAAACATCGACTCATTTCCAAGGGTGCGGCCGACCTTCGATTATGGGCCTAAAAGCCTTTTTTTATTCCATTTTTTGACAGACAGTAATCGACCAAAGCATTACGCCTGTGATATCGTCACCCAAGTTTGAGCTAACAGCGCAGCCCATGAACTTTCCAGACCTCAATAAGTCAAACCTCCTCTTTGAATTTGCGTGGGAGGTGTGTAACCAGATCGGTGGCATTTACACCGTGATGAAGACCAAGGCGCCGAGCATGGTCGAACGCTGGGGCGACAATTACTTCATGGTTGGACCCTACAACCAACACACAAGCTCCCTTGAATTTGAGACAACCTCACCTCCTGAATTCCTCCGCGCCGCCCTACAAGAGATGGACGGTCGAGGGATCAAGTGTCACTTCGGACACTGGCTTGTAGATGGAAATCCGCAGGCGATCCTGATCGACTATCAAAGCTGCTACAACTATCTCGGAGACACGAAGTACTATCTCTGGAACGACAACGGAATCTCACTAGAGGGACAGGATGGCGAAGTAGACGCGGTCGTGGCTTTCGGAAGTGCCATTACGCAGCTTCTTCAAACACTCTGCTCAACTATCGCAGACAAGAAGATCCTCGCACACTTCCACGAGTGGATGGCGGGAACCGCCATACCGCGAGTTCGACACCTCAACCTTCCGGTCTCAACCGTATTCACGACGCACGCCACACAACTCGGGCGGTACATCGCCTCTAACGATCCAAATTTCTACTACAACCTCCCGTGGATCAACGCGGATGAGGCTGCCCGTCACTACATGATTTGGAGCAAGTATGCGATCGAGCGAGCGGCGGCTCACTCAGCGCACATATTCACAACGGTAAGCGAAGTGACCGCCCGAGAGTCTGAATACCTGCTAGGTCGCAAGCCAGACTTCGTCCTTCCAAACGGATTAAACACCCATCAGTTCACCGCGCTCCATGAGTTCCAGAATCTTCACCTTAAGTACAAGGAGAGGATCCACGAGTTTACGATGGGGCACTTCTTCCCCAGCTATTCGTTCGACCTCGATAGAACGCTCTACTTCTTTACGAGCGGTCGATACGAGTACCTTAACAAGGGAATGGACGTTTTCATCGAGTCGCTCTATCACCTAAACGAGCGACTCAAGACACTTCCAAAGCCACCAACGGTCGTTGCTTTCATTATTACGAGAGCCCCAACGAAGAGCCTTAACGTCACGTCTTTACAGAACCATCTACGATTCGAGGATCTCAAGACTACATGCCGGGAGATGGAGCAGAACCTCTCTCAACGAATACTTGAGGCTACCGCGCGCGGTCGTATGCCAACGTTTGAGGATATCTTCACAAACGATATGCAGGTTCGCCTCAAGCGAGCTATGGCAGCTCGAAAGACTAACCAGTGGCCACCTATCGTTACGCACGACATGTGGAACGATGCCGAGGATCAAGTGCTTCGGCACCTCCGTCATCGCAATCTTGTAAACGGACCAAACGATCCGGTCAAAGTGGTCTTTCACCCTGACTTCGTAACCCTCTCAAGTCTCTTTAGCCTCGACTACGAACAGTTCGTTCGTGGTTGCCACATGGGAGTATTCCCGAGCTATTATGAACCGTGGGGATACACCCCACTTGAGTGTCTCGCTCTAGGCGTTCCAACTGTGACGACGGACTTAAGCGGATTCGGCGCGTACGTCGAGCGCCATGTCCCAGACGCGCTTCAAAACGGAACACTCGTCCTCAACCGCGCAAAGGGTGGAACGGGTGAGTGCATCGAGCAGCTCACCTCGTATCTCTTTAAGTTCTGCGAGCTGAATCGACGAGAGCGAATCGCTTTAAGAAATCGCGCCGAGCGCCTCACCGAACGCTTTACATGGGACGTCATGGCAGCTCACTACCATCGAGCGCACGCTGAAGCAGCCAAATACGGCGGGCCTACCCCCCCGGCCAAGCAAAGACTTCCAGAGCAGAAATCATCGGTCGAACCCTCAAACGCAGACGCAGTGGTTCAATCAAGCGAGAAGGCCCCTCCTCAAGAGGTGCTCAACAAGCAGGCGAAGATACCAACGCCGTCTAAACAAGCCGCGAACCTCAATCGTCGGTAAGAAATCGTTCCCGAGATAATTATGCGATCCGCACGACCCCGCCACGATCGTACCTGGAGGGCCGGCGGCCTCGCCGGCTTGTTGATACCTTCGACAATCGTGGAGGGGCACCGGCCTCAGTGCCCCTATCCGAATCTGCCGCATCAAATGCTTGATAACCCTACGGTTAATATTCCCCCTGCCCCTTCCATAGCCCCCCCATTCCAGCCACAATAACCCTCTATGAAGTCGCCCGAAATCTTAGCCCCCGTCGGCACATGGGACATGCTCCGCGCAGCCGTTCACAACGGCGCCGACGCCGTGTACATGGGGATGCCAGGATTCAACGCGCGTGGCAGGGCTGCCACCCTCGAAATCGATGAACTCCGCGCGATGATCGAGTACGCTCATCTCTACGGCGTAAAAGTTTTCCTAGCGTTCAACATCTTGATCTTCGAGCGCGAGATCCCTGACGTCATCGACGCGCTTAGTGAGGTCCTCCCCCTTCGACCAGACGCCTTCATCGTACAAGACCTCGGACTCGCAGCCCTCATTCGTCACATGGCTCCCGAGCAACCCGTACACGCCTCAACGCAGATGACCGTCACCAATCCAGAGGCAATCAAACTAACCGAAGATCTCGGCATGGAGCGATACGTCCTTGGACGAGAGGTGTCCATCCCAGAGATGGAGAAGATTAAAGCTGAGACTAACAAAGAACTTGAAGTATTCGTCCACGGAGCGCTCTGCGTCTCATACTCGGGACAGTGCCTTACCTCTGAAAGCCTCGGCGGACGCTCCGCAAATCGGGGACAGTGCGCTCAATCGTGCCGACTCCCGTATGACCTCATCGTTGATGGCAAGAAGAGAGACCTTGGCCATAAGAGCTACCTCGTGTCCCCCCAAGACCTCTACGGGCTTGAGGATGTTCCTCGCCTTGTAGAACTAGGGATCGAATCATTCAAAATAGAGGGGCGGCTTAAATCCCCAGAGTACGTCGCCACCACCGTTCGCGCGTACAAGGAGCACGCCGTAAAAAACCTCAAGGCATCGGATGTCGCTCGCCACAAGAACGACATGGCCCGCATCTATTCGCGCGGATTCTTCAACGGCTGGTTCGACGGTGTGAACCACCAGAGGCTTGTGCCAGCCCATGTCAGCAGTCATCACGGGCTCTATCTCGGGACCGTGCGAACGGTCTCTCGAGATGAGATTATTGTCGATACAAACGAACATATCCTCGGAGGAGAGGGTGTCGTCTTCGTTGATATAGACTCAAAAGAGGAGCTCGGCTCCACCGTGTTTCACGCTCGTAACGACACGACCGGGACAAGGCTCTCTTTCAGCAAGAATTTCGCAATTACGAAGGTGCGCGAGGGGATGTACGCCTACCTCAATAGCTCCCCGCACCTTGAGAGCGAGGTGAAGCGCACCTTCACGGACAAGGCTCTCCTCAAACACATCCCCATCACCCTTCACGTCTCAGGTAGCCCCGGCACCTCTCTTGTCATCACCGCGACGGACAGCGACGGGAATTCCACCACGGTGAGGTCAATCACCGAACTTCAAGAGGCGAGCAAAGCCCCGCTCACGAGAGAATCTCTCGCCGCTGAGCTCGGTGCGCTCGGCGGCACCATCTTTAGTCTCGACACGCTCGATGTAGAACTAAACGGTAGATGCTTTCTGCACGGACGAGAGCTGAAAGAGCTCCGACGCGCCTTTGTTGGAGAGCTTGAGAGGCTCAGACGAACGCGCCCAACCATTCAGATCCGCTCCCAGGAAGAGATGACTCCTTGGATCAAAGCCCCCTGCGCTTCTACACCGACTCCGCAAGCGCCACGTCTTAATGTGCTTGTGCGCGAGATTGCACAACTAGAGGGCCTTACGAATCTTCCGATCTCTACCGTGTTTCTCGATTTTGAGTTCGGCAAAGAATACGCAACCGCAGCAGAAGAAGTTCGCGCGATGGGGTACAAAGTGGGGATCGCCACCACGAGAATTCTTAAGCCTGGAGAGCTCGCGCACCTTAAAGTCATACAACGAATCAGGCCCGATGAGGTACTCGTGCGGAACCTCGGGGCGCTCGAATACCTTAAAGACTCAGGACTGACTCTGGTAGGAGATTTTAGCCTCAATACCTCAAATTCAATCACTGCCCAATACCTCCTCTCCAAGGGACTCTCCCGAATCTGTCCGAGCTACGATCTAAACGGGGAACAACTCCTAGAGCTCGCCTCGTCATGCGACGCTGCTCAATTAGAGGTCACCGCGCACCACTACATCCCCGCCTTTCACATGGAGCACTGCGTATTTGCGGCGTTCCTCAGTACCGGTTCAAGCTATAAGGATTGCGGCAGACCGTGTGAGAAGCACCACGTTGCACTCCGAGATTCCAAAGGCGCGATCCATCCACTCAAAGCAGACGCCGAATGCCGCAACACGATGTTCAATGGAATGCCGCAATCAGCCGGAAAACTTATTTCAACGCTCCGAGAGCGTGCGGTATCGACCTTCCGCGTGGACGGGCTCTTTGAGGACGCGACGACCCTCAGAGCGAAGGTTGAAGCATACGCCGCCATCCTCTTCCACAACGCTCCCGTCA
>JBIIEK010000092.1:0-11523 GCA_044237895.1 Bdellovibrionota bacterium | reverse complement strand
CAATTAATTTTGACGCAGCCCCCGTCGTCTCGACTAATTACAAGCTTGCAACCGCTCCTGGAGCTTTGAAAATTGGTGGTTCGGCGGTGACCTGTACCGTCGATGCGAAGAGTCGAGTCTATGGGGACGCTAATCCACCCCTTACATTTACGTGTACCGGATTTGTAAGTCCTGATACGCAGGCGTCAATCTTTGGTTCCACTCTGCCGACAACAACAGCGAATAGCACCTCTCCCGTTGGTTCGAGCTACGACATAAAGTTATCTGCACCGGTCTCAACTAACTATGCCTTTTCGATAACCAACGCGAAGTTGACGGTCACACCGGCCCCGTTGACCTGCACTGCAGGGACCTATTCACGCCTCTATGGAGATTCCAATCCGACCTTTGGCTTCACGTGTTCTGGCTTAAAGGGCGCGGATACACAAGCGGGCGTTCTGACGAGTCAGGGCTCGTTCAAGTCCGGACCGATCACGTTGGCGACCCCAGGCGACTACGTGGTGAATTTCGATACCGATCCTCTCGCAAACGCCAACTACACGGTCAAAACTAATCCGGGTAAGATTTCAATCACCAAGCGTGACGTAACCTGCACGGCGGATTCTAAGAGTATGACCGTGGGGAGCTCGCAACCGACGCTCACTCATACATGCGCGGGCTCGTTTGCGGCAGGTCAAACGCAGAGCGTTTTGGGCACGCCTGATCTCTTTGTCGAGGGAGGAACTACCCAGGCTGGTTCTTCAAACATTAAGTATGCTACCGCACCGGTTCATGCCGGTTACAATGTAGCGACCAAATCAGGCGTGATGACGGTCACTAATAAGACCGCCACTACCTGTACGTGGGCAACGCCTGCGTCGCTCGTTTATGGGACCGGGCTTTCGACGGCGCTGTTCACGGAGGGAAATGCCGCGTTTCCGGTTGTAACACCAAAAATACCTGGCCAATTTACCTTCTCCCACTCTGCTGGGCAGATTTTAAACGCTGGCTCGGTCACGATGACCGCTACCTTCACTCCAACCGATTCTGCAAATTATGCGAGCACGACGTGCACTGCGACTCAGGTTGTCAATCCTGCACCGATTACGTGTACGGGTGGAGCATACACCCGCTCGTATGGCTCCAAGAATCCAACGTTTGGGTATACCTGCACCGATAGCAAGGGATCGAACGCGAGTGCCTTACTTAACGTTGCCGGAGTCTTTGCCGCAGGTCCGTCTGAAGATGCGGTCGCGAATACCTATTCCGTAGGCTTTGCAACATCTCCAGGAGCTGGTTCGAACTATGCGGTTACCTCAGTTCCGGCTTCGATAACCGTCACGAAAGTAAAGGTCACTTGTGCGGCGGATCCGAAGACGATGATCGTATCCGGCACGGTCCCGGTGCTGACTCATACCTGTTCGGGTTTTGTGCTGGGTCATACCTATACGGTTTTAGGCACGCCGGATCTTTTCGTCGAAGGATCTACCTCAACGGTGGGATCGGCGACGATAAAATACAATGCGGTCCCTACACACGGTGGATATGAGGTAGCAACGACGAACGGCATCCTGACTATCGTTAATAAAACTCAGACCAAGTGCACCTGGGGTCAACCAGCGGCTATCACCTATGGAACTGGGTTGAACCCCGATCTCTTTGATGCGACCAAGAGCGCCAGCGCAAAAGAGGATTCATCGATCCTTGGAAGCTTTAAATATTCGCACTACGGGGGACAGGTTTTAAATGTTCCAAGTGGTGGTTCGGTAACTATGGTCGCGACCTTCACACCGCTTGACTCGGTCAATTATGCCGGCACGACCTGCTCGACAACTCAGGTTATTAATCCCGCGCCGATTTCGTGTAAGGGCAAGAGCTATTCGAGGCCTTACGGAGAGGTGAATCCAGTTTTTGAATACGTGTGTACAGACGCCAACGGTACCGACGTAACAACCCTTACAACGTCGAATACGAAGGGGATTTTCGATGTCGGTCCTGTCAAGGAAGCCGTGGCCGGGACGTACTCGGTTGCCTTCACGACGCAGCCGTCAGCGGGTTCAAACTACGCGGTTACGACATCTCCTGCCTCTCTTGTGGTTTCCAAGGTAGCGGCAACGTGTACCGCAGACTCTAAGACCATCACGGTTGGCGCAGCGGCGCCCGGGCTGACGCATTCCTGCATAGGGTTGGTGTTAGGTCAGACTACTGCGGATTTGGGAGCTCCCGATCTCTATATAGAGGGTTCTACATCGACGGTAGGTACAGCCACCATTAAATACCAAACCGTTCCAACTCATGGCGGATACCTGGTAACAACGAAGAACGGTACTCTCACGGTCCTCGATAAGACCGCAACCAAATGCACGTGGGCGCAACCCGCGGCGGTCACCTTCGGCACAGGTCTAGCCGCGACGACCTTCGATGCAACAGGTGGCGCCAAGGAAAACTCAGGTATTCCCGGCTCGTTTAAGTACAACTATAAGGCTGGCGATCAATTAAATGCCGGGTCGGTTACGATGACGGCGACCTTCACGCCAACAGATACCGCTAAATACGCGGGGACTACGTGTACAACCGTACAGGTAGTCAATAAAGCTCCAATTACCTGTAGTGGAAAGTCGTATGAAAGATATATCGGGTTCGCGAATCCAAAGTTCGAGTACGTGTGCGTTGATGGTAAAAATGCGGATGCTCTTTCGTCGATATCAACGGCCGGAACGTTTGCCGCTGGTCCCGCGATAGACGCTCCCGCAGGCACATACAACGTGAATTTTGCGACAGCGCCCGTTTCGACGTCTAACTACGCGGTGACAACAAATCCTGCGACGCTCAAGATCACTGGAAAAGCGCCAACCAGTTGTAGTTGGGGTGTGCCGGCCGCGATTACGTATGGAACGGGGCTTCCGGCGGCTACCTTTGACTCCAGCCTTGCAGGAGCTAAAGAGTTGTCGTCTATTCCTGGCAGCTTTACGTATACCCATCAAGCAGGACAAGTGCTTGATGCCGGTTCTTACACAATGACGGCGACCTTCGCCCCGACAGAGACCGCGAAGTACGCGGGGTCTCAATGCTTCACAACACAAACTGTGAATAAAGCCAACGCGCAATGTTCTGTAACGAGTGTGGAAGTTCTGGATGGAACAGTTCTTGGTACTTCTCTGGTGGTCAGTAGTGCAGGAGGAATTGGAGGAACGTTCGCGTATTCGTTTGCAAGAAGTGGTGCCGCTATTTCAGTTGGAACCGTGTTGAAAGCTGGAGATGTTGTCAATGTAGGCGCTCTGTTCACGCCCTCGGCGCCGAATAACTATAACGGATCGACCTGCTCTGGCACTATTACCGTTAAGGCGAAGACCGCGGTTTCGTGTACTCTGTCGACCCTCGATATATCGGTCAATGAGACGGTAACGAAAGCGGCTCTTGAGGCTAAGAGCGCGTTTAAAGCAGCAGACTCCGCCGCTTTAGGAGGCACCTGGTCCTACAAATATACGACAACCAATCAAGGAGTAACGTACGGCGTTAAGGTTGCCAAAGGTTCCTACGGAGTAACCGCCACCTTCGTTCCGACAAATTCGGCGCAGTATGCTGAGGCGTCGTGTGCAGGAACTCTTAGAGTATCGGATTGCTCGGCGGGGAATCAGGCGAACGATTGCAATGACGGTAACGATTGCACAGCCGATACGTGTTCTGCCTCAACCCGGACGTGCGTAAATACCTATCTCGGCGAACAGGGTTCATTGGGTCCAACGATGACGGTAGCGTGTCCAAATACTTTGACCATAAAGTGGAACGATACTCTGCGGTGCGTTAATCCTTCAGAGAGTCCTCAGTACGCTCTTGGGGTAGATAGTGGAACGTTGCCATCCTTACCAAGCAATCCGGGTAATCTGAAGAGCATGTCCACCACTAAGGTAGACCGGTCGGGTTGTTTTGGGGGGATCTGCACGCAGGTCTTTACGGATATTCCGAGTGTGAATTTCGAAAATGGCAAGACGTTGTATGGTGGTGTTGGATCCGTAATCATGGGGGCTCTTCAGAAACAGTCCTCAACGTCAGCAAATGGAATATGCGCTGCTATGTGCGTTGAAGATGGAAGCTGCGGTGCTTCTAAGATGAGGGCCATAGACATTAATTCAAAGTGTGATTGTTGCTATAAAACTGCCGATAGGGTGATCGACAAAGATACGTGTGAACGCTTTGCGAGCTATGCACCCGGCGAGGCCCTCACCTGTAACTGTCCTGATATCGCTCCGTGTCCTCGTGGTAATATCGTCCTGAGCAATGATCGATTGGTGTGTGGAACCACGCTTCAAGAGTTGTGTGGTAACGGATTTATCAATGAAAATGTCGGTGAACAGTGTGATGGCACAACGCTCCCCGCGAATGCTCCCTCGGGCAGTACCTGTACCGCTGGGTGTAAGCTTAACACCCCGCCACCTCCCAGTTGCGTAGCCACCTACGGTACTAAGGTGGGGTTTGTAACGCAGACAGTACCAAAGGGGCCAATGACTGGAAGGACTCCTTCGTACGTTTGCTCACAAGCAAGTATCAATTTACAACCAACTGTCGACACCTGGACGACGGATGGGCTCACCGTAGTCGTAGATGTCCCTGTGTATGTATACGGGTGGGACAGTGTGAATAAAGTTGATACGGTGAGCTGCTCTGCTACCGCGTGTGCTTACCAAGGATCTAGTACCGGTACGGGAGGAGGTGGGGCGCTTTGTGGAAACGGAGTCGTTGATACGGCGGCGGGAGAGACCTGTGATACGGGTAGCGGCGCGACTGCGGGGTGTAAGCCAGGGTGCAAATGCGTCGGCTGTAAACTTGATTGCACGAGTGGTGGATGTAAAACGCTCGTAGGAATTCAATGCAATGACAGGGACGCCTCGGGTAACGTGAAGTGCACAACAAAGACGTCGTGGGGATCTTCTGCCATCGTCACGGATGTATCAGGAACTCAAACCGATTGTAGCGATGTTAATTGTTGTCCTCCGCAGGGTGCGGACACGGCTAGCGTAACCCTCGGCTTCGGTAAATGGAACTGCATGAAGTTTACGACGGCGTGTCCTAATAATAAAGGAAAGTTACTGGTCCCTGATGGGTTTCAGTATTCGCATTCACCAACGTGGGTGTATAATCAATCGCTCGGTCAAACGGAGATCGGATATCAGTATAGATGTATATCGCCCGGAGATGCGGGATGCGATTGTGCTACGAATGTCGGGATGAATGGTTGCCCGGTAGCTGGCACCCCCGCCCCTAAATAGATTGACTGCGCTTGACCTATTCTCTTATCTGAGGGCCAATCCTGGTGTGGTGAAGGGTCGCTTTAGAGAACTTATCGTAGAGCTCGATCGATTCAGGTACGACGATCTCGTCGCTGAAGACGTCGTCCGCGGCTCTCTCGTGCCGTGTGTCGCATCCCTCGAACTATCCTGGAGGGGCATCGATGCGGGCGCCCCCTCCGCGTTCGCCGGGCAGGTGCCACGACTGGCTTGACCTTTTCGCTAAACCCCCGTACCCTCGCTCCGATGCCATACTCAGCCATAACCTCATTCCGCGCTGTCGTTAAGAGCCTTCGAGCTCTTGTCGTTGTCGTGGTCGTCGTGGTGGTGGTCGTGCTCGTGAGAGCGGGGTGTGGGCCTTTGGCATAAAGAACCAAAGGAAGGCGATTAAAAAGCCCCCGCACCCCTAAAAAGGTGCGGGGGCTTTTTTATTTTATAAAAGGGCTATCCGTATGAGCACCGCTCACTCTATCTCTCGGGAATCTCCCGGCGCGCGTTCGCAAGAGTTCTCCGGTTCGCAACTTCTTTTAGAGCTTCTTATTAGAGAGGGGGTCGATACACTCTTCGGGTATCCCGGCGGGGCGATCATGCCCGTCTATGATGCGCTCTACGAATATCAGGATGCGATCTCTCACATCCTGGTCAGGCATGAACAAGGAGCGTCCCACGCCGCTGAGGGGTACGCGCGCGCATCAGGGAGAGTAGGGGTGTGCATGGCGACCTCCGGTCCTGGAGCGACAAATCTTGTGACGGGTATCGCTGACGCGATGCTCGATTCGGTGCCCATGGTTTGTATCACGGGTCAGGTGGGGCGAGCTTTTTTGGGAACAGACGCGTTTCAAGAAACTGATATCATCGGCATCACCGTTCCGATCACCAAATGGAACTATCAGGTGACGAGTGCTGAGGAGTTATTGACGATAATACCCAAAGCTTTTGCAGTCGCGCGCTCAGGACGGCCCGGTCCTGTACTCATCGACATTACAAAGAACGCTCAGTTCGAGAAGGTGTCGGTGGATTTTTCGCATCTGCCGCAGGGATATACCTTAGAGTGCCGACAGATTATCGATCTATCCGGATTGCGGGAGGCAGCGCGATTGGTGAACGAGGCTAAACGCCCATTACTTCTCGCTGGCCACGGGATTCTGATCTCGGGCGCGCATGAGGAGGCGCGAGCTTTCGCTGAAAAGGGGGAGATCCCTGTAGCGAGCACCCTCCTTGGACTCTCTACCTTTCCAACCGACCACCCTCTCTACGTTGGAATGCTCGGTATGCACGGGAATTACGGCCCTAATGTTCTTACCAACGAGGCTGATGTCATCATCGCTGTTGGGATGCGCTTTGATGACAGGGTAACGGGCAAGCTCTCGGAATACGCACGCCAGGCGAAGATTATTCATATCGATATCGACGCTGCAGAGCTCCATAAAAACGTTCAGGTCGCGGTGGGTATCGTATCCGACGCGCGGGAAGCGCTTCGCGCTTTGACGCCACTTTTGAGTCGTACAACGAGTCAAGAGTGGAGAGGGGAGTTCGCCCGGTGTCACGCCCTCGAAGAGCAAAAGGTAATGCGGCGAGACCTCGAGCCCCGCCAGGGACTTCCAAGTATGAATAAAGTCATCGCTGACCTTGGGAAGGTTACAGAGGGGAAGGCGATCGTGGTGACGGATGTGGGGCAACACCAGATGGCTGCTGCGCGCTACTACCCATTTAAGAAAGTGAACGCCCTGATAACCTCAGGAGGTTTGGGTACCATGGGATTCGCGCTCCCGGCGGCTCTAGGTGCGGCTATCGCGCTGCCTGGTGAGCGAGTGCTCGCAATCGCGGGGGATGGAGGTTTTCAGATGACCGCTCAGGAGCTTGGGACGATCGCCCAAGGAAAGCTGCCGGTGAAGATCGTTGTTATGAATAATAACTTCCTCGGCATGGTAAGGCAGTGGCAACAGCTCTTTTTTGAAAAACGGTATTCGTTCGTTCAGATGGATAATCCTGATTTTGTGAAGCTGGCGGATGCGTACGGAATACCGGCGCGACGAGTTTCGAAATGTTGTGAGGTAAAAGAGGCGCTCGCCACGATGTGGGAAACACCGGGCCCCTACCTGGTTGAGGTGGTGTGTGAGAAGGAAGAGAACATCTTTCCGATGATTCCCGCGGGCGCGGCTGTAGCAGATATACGATTGGAGTAGCGATATGAAAGAGCAGGTAACGTTTCTTGTGTGGACAGAGAATAGCCCCGGAGTTTTGTTAAGGCTAACGACTCTCTTCACGAGGCGAAAAATTAATGTTGAGAGCCTGACCGTCTCGGTTACGGAGGTTCAAGGGCTCTCACGATTCACCATCGCTATTAATGGTGACCCGGTGACGGCGGCGACTATTGGGAGGCAGATCGAGCGTATGGTCGACGTGCGACGGGTGTTCGTTTTTGGGGAGGATGACATCGTGCATCGAGAGGTGGTGCTCCTGCGCGCGCGAATATCTCAAGAGGTAAGAAGTGCGATGCAGCGGTCGTTTCCCCTTCTCCAGGAGATTGAACGAAGGGGCGATAGCGCGCTTCTTCAGTTTACCGGAGCTGAGGACGAGATCGAAAAGCTCTTACAGTATCTAGAGCCGTATGGGCTTATCGAGTTCGTTCGGTCGGGGCGGATCGCTGTGTCGCGAACCGGAGATTACGAGAGCGACCTCTCGCGTTCGTTGCACGAACTGCGCCCCGACGCGAGCGTTGGGCCGGATATGTAAGATGGGTACCTGCGGCCGGCGAGGCCGCCGGCCCTCCAATGGTTCCCGCAATAATTCGATGTGCCCGATCCCGCGACGAACGTTCCTGGAGGGCCGGCGGCCTAGCCGGCTTGTTGGAACCCTCGACATTCCATGCGTCTCAACATTTGTACCTTCGGCCGGCGAGGCCGCCGGGCCTCCAATGGTTCCCGCAATAATTCGATGTGCCCGATCCCGCGACGATCGTTCCTGGAGGGCCGGCGGCCCTTCAATCGACCCCGCAATAATGATGCGATTCGCCCGAACCTGCGATGAACCCGGAAAATATTTACGTATAATTAACCCCTTACACGAGGTCTACGGCACATCCCTCCGTTATTCCCCCATAACGAGGCTACCAAGCCCCAAACCTCGGGTTTGAAGGAGATAGCCATGTTTGAACGAACACAGGATAGAAGTGGTCCCAGTAATGTTGTCGGCAGAGCAAATGACCTGGCGAATACGAATGCGCCGAGCGGGGACCGTGGGGGCGTTCGGTCACAAGTGAACGCCTTGGTAGCTGCATCTCTGTTGCTGATGAGTGGTGAAAATAAAGCTGAGGCTGCTCAGACGGGGGGAGCAACGAACACTCCGCCGCCGGCCGTTAATACAGATAAGCCAAAGCCTCCTCCTCCGGATCCCAAGCAGTTGGACGTAGCGCGAGGCGCTGCTCAGGTTGTAGCTGAAGCCCCAATTAATGGGGTGGTTCCAGTTTTTGCGAGCCCTGCGTTGCTTCGTTTGCTCAATGATACTGCGGGCACCATGCCCCCTGTGTCGCCACCACTACGTCCGCCCGTTCCGGGCTCTATGCCTGTACCTCCGGGAGCGTCTCCCCTTACTCCCACCGCCCCGGCACCGGGAGCTCCTCCCGCGAATGCTCCGGTGGCTGGTATGGTCAACGCTCCATTAGTTGCTCCGACGATTACGTCGCAAGTGATCGATCTCTCAAAGATAAACGTTACGGGGCAGGTATATGATGACTTCGGAATTCGCAAGGACATCAAGCACGCTGGAGTGGGATTGTTCACGCAATCTCCGGCGGGTGTGCTTCACGTTGTTGCATTAGGCATCGAGAAGGTCGGACGAAGTAACATTCCTGAAGGGGTTATGGCGAAGGTAACCGTCGAGACTCACGCGGGGAGTGTCGATTATCTGATAGATCCGAGACAGGTGCCCGCGAGTGACAAGATCACGCCGACGGTGTTTCGTGAGGCAACCCACGCTGATGCAGGACTCAACTCCTTGTGGCAATCCATAGTGAAGGGACGAGATGATCTGCAGGTAAGGGTTCGGGTTGATAGGGTGGATCCTAGTAACGTCACCTTTACGTATGTCATGGGGCGTGATTTCTCTGAGCAAGCCAGCCTTAAGATGACCTTTGTAGACAAGAGCGCTACTTCAAAACCTTAGGGCGGTGGTAAACGATCGGTCTTGATACCTTCAGGGCTTTCGTCCACCGTGGTCTTGGGGAGCCTCGCCCGGCTTTTTGACCCTATCTCTCCCTTATTTATCGGTGTGGCGCACTAATATTTTGCCCTTCCGGGCGTCCCATGGTATCGCTTCCGGGACACGGTTTGTATCGAGAGTATCCTTCGCGGATGGCGATATAACCGAGCGGTTTCGTTTCCGTAACTTCTTTCCGTATCGAGATAAGTGCAGAACACTATGCTCACCGAGTTAACCATTACAAACTTCGCGATTATTGAGAGACAGTCTGTTACCTTTCACGGCGGCTTTAACGTTATCAGCGGTGAAACAGGTGCCGGAAAGTCGATCATCTTAAACGCCCTTGAGTTTATTTTGGGTGGAAAAGGGTCGCCGTCCCTTATCCGTTCGGGTGCTGATCACCTCGAAGTACAAGCGCTCTTTGATCTGACGGTGCTTCCTCAGGCAGTGCGCCAAGAGCTACCAGAGATCGTTGGAGAGGGAGATGAGCTCGTCGTCTCGCGCCTCCTTCCACGGGAGGGGCGTGGAAAGGTTCTCATTAATGGACGTCTCGGTACGGTGGCGCTCTTAGAGGAGATCGTTCGAAAGCTTGTAAACATCTGTAGCCAACACCATCAAACAAAACTACTCGACGCTAAGTATCACCTCGATCTCCTTGATGGCTTCTGTGATAAGCCAGAGCTCGTAGAGAAGATGAAAAAAGCGCACCGAGATTGGGCCGACGCGAAGAGTGAATTAACGCGCGTGAAGGAAGCGTTCGAGCAGGGAGCCGCGCGACGGGAAGATTTGGAGCACACGAGTGCAGAGCTGGAAAACCTTTCGAATCTCAAGCCTGGGCGACGCAAAGAGCTTGAGGGTGAGATAAAACGCATAGGTAATTTTGAGCGCCTTGTTACGCTCGGGCAAAAGCTAGAAGACCTTCTTTCCGGAGAAGAAGGGGTGGGCATTCGGCTTAAAGAGATCTCCGCCGCGATGACTGAGATGAGTCGCCTTGATCCTTCTATTGGGGCTACACAAGAAGATTTTGAAAACGCTAAGCGAGCGCTCAATCATAGTGAGATAGCTATCGCTCGATACGTGGGTTCCCTTGAAGTGGATGCCTCTACCCTTGAGACGCTGCGTGAAGAGCTGTCAGAGATAGCTCGGCTTGAACGTAAGTATCGCGTTGACGACGCGGGCTTGTGCGCTTTGAAGGAGCGGGTGAAGCGTGAGCTTTCGCAGCTCTCCGGAGGTGAGGGGTTTCGAGAGCTTGAGCGTACAGTTGCACGGCTGCACGATGTCGCCGTGACTATCGGCAAAGAGTTGCGCAAGGTTCGTCAGAAGGGGGCCGAGGAGTTGTGTAAAGCGGTCAGTGTTGATCTGAAAGAGCTCAATATGCGTGACGCTTCGCTTAAAGTTCAGTTTACCGATATCGAGCCGTCGTCTCTTGGAATCGACAAGACGGAGTTCCTTATATCCTCCAATAAAGGTGAGCCTCATGGAGCGCTCATTCAGATAGCTTCGGGTGGCGAGCTTTCACGGGTCATGCTTGTGCTCAAGAAGCTCCTCAGAGAGCGTTCGGGGGTAAATGTTCTTATCTTTGATGAGGTCGACGCAGGTGTCTCTGGTGGTGTCGCCCGATCAGTTGGTCTTATGCTGAAAGAGATCTCAAAACAATCCCAGGTTGTGTGCATTACTCATCTGCCGCAAGTGGCGTCCCTCTCCGATCGTCACATCCTGGTGAACAAAGAGGTAGGCGAGCGCGCTGTCACCGTTGTCAGGGTGTTGTCAGAAGAGGAAAAGGTTGACGAGATTGCGAGGATGCTGGCTGGGTACAAGATCACCGAAACCTCAAGGGCTTCCGCACGGGAGCTTATCTCCGGGCGATAATGATGTATGCGATTCGCGTGAACTCTCGACTTGAATCACATTGAAACATTTGTACCTGCGGCCGGCGAGGCCGCCGGCCCTCCAATCGCTTCTGCGATAATTCGATTCGGCCGTTCTCTCGATAATCGTACCTGGAGGGCCGGCGGCCTCGCCGGCTTGTTGGAACCCTCGACATCAACTGCGTCGGAAC
>JBIIEK010000091.1:0-11582 GCA_044237895.1 Bdellovibrionota bacterium | reverse complement strand
CCACTGAAATAAGATCAGATAACAATCATAAGCTCTTAACCAGTAACTCCTAAAATAGTTTAACTGTTGCTGAGTGTACTGTTTAGGATTGTCTACCTTGGGCTCAAACTCATCGAACGTCATCGGTTGGCCTGGAAGGCTTACAGTTGGTACCTGCCCTTGAGGAAGACGGTCAAAGATACCCCTCGCTGTTTTCTCTACGCTCTCAATTATCTGATCTGTTGTTTGCAACGCTGGCGGGACGGGTACTACCTGATTCCCGCTCCTAGGCACTGGACTTCCCGCTAAGGGCACCATTTGACCGTGAGCTACGGATACTCCCGATAGCAAAACGACGATAGCAAAAAAATGATTACGAAAGCCCCCCATATCGCGGTCCTCTAAAGTGTGTAGTCGCCCGATATTCGCAGCACCTTAAGCTTACACTGCTTTGTTGGGGAGAAATTCCCATGCAGGCGGGGCCCTCTCTAGTTTCTAAAGATCCAAGGGGACCCGGTGCTTGAGCGATTAAAGCCAGTGGAAGCATCCTCTTATACGGCGGAGCGATTACCGTCCCCGATAATAGTGATATCCCGTCGTCGGAATATCGCTACCCCGCCAATAGCTACGTGACCATCCTGGCGAAGAGGCCCCCGAAGAGCCACCGTAATACCCGCCGTGACCATAGCCATACCCCCAATAACCGCACCGTCCGCCATCCCGGCACGGTTGATATTGATGCGCCAGGGCAGTATCTCCTTGGTCTCGCCTGTTGCGATAGTCATCCGCGAACTTCTCCGTATCCGAGCGGCAATCTTTCTTTTTTCCTTTACACCCCTCTGCGGCCATCGCGTTTGATGATGCAATTAAGAACACGATGCCCAATGTTATCATCGAAATAAGCTGTGTATTTTTCATACATCCTCTTCTTTTGTGTCTTCGGAAGTTTACCCAACACATCTTAATGGAAGATGTCTGAGATCGTGTTCTTCATATAATTAACGTCACCAAGCGCCGAAGAGCCAGTTCCGAAGACATCGCGCACAACATCCAGCTGCTCCTTTGAAGTCTCGTAGGCATCGCGTTTAGCAAGGCGATCGCGATTGATCACCGCCACCTGCTCCTGAGTTAAGTGGCCCTTCACATCTAGTTGAAGGTGAGCTTTGCGCGCCTGTTCAGCTGTGAGTTCACCGTCGAGGTATGCGACCTCAATCACTGAGTGAATCTGATCACGTGACATCGATGATACGTCCGTAGTGCCAGGCATCTTGAATCCACCGAATTCGCTCTGCTGCGCGGTATTAACCGAGTAGCATCCCGTAAGAAGGGCGGCACCGAAAAGAGAGAGGAGCTTGGTATAAAAGTTCTTCATATACACCTTAAAAAAAACCGTCATCTGGAACTCTACGTGAGATATGGAGGGATTGAGCTTCGGTGTTACGCATAAACATGGATTCTACTCGATGCTAGCAAATCGTAACGCGAGAGCACCCCCCTCCCAGAGCGTGCCATTTAGCTGATCTTGCTCCTTTATTCCGTGGGCTGGACGAACCCTAGAACTTCACCACATGGACCTCAATCACACTAAGGACGCACCAGGGAGGGTCAGGAAGGGCACGGTCCTCCGGAGAGGCCGTGGGGCTCTCGGGACGGGTATAGAGCAAAGATAGAAGAAGCCCCTTCCCTTTGCCTCGCTGGAAGTTCTCGGCTCTCAACTCCCAGTAGCAACCTAACAACGCGAAAACGACGCCGAGACGGCGCAACCCCCGATTCACTGAGGAGAGAGGCGAGGCCCTCAACCTTCCCTACGTTCAACGTATGTATCTGCTCTTGAGAGCCCCTCACAGAGACGCACAATATTTCTCCCATCTGAAGTGAGCGGTTCGAATATGGTGTCGTGCGGTCCTGCCACACTGAGGACGAAACCGTTACTCCTTGAAACCTCCTCCCCAAACATTGGAGGCTCGTTGGGATTCTTTGCGGCATCAAATCTCTCTTGAGGCGTATAGTAGACAGCCGCGAAGCCATGTTTTTTACCATCATCGGATTCGTATTGAATCATCACGGCAGCCACCACCCCAGCTTTTGTCATGTGTTCAACCCAATCACCGGTCATCGGTTGAACCGAGAGCCTTGACGCAATATCGCTTGGAATCCTCATGTCGTATGGAATTGGATTGAAGGATATATGGGCGGGACGGGGAACGCAGCCGGTCGAAAAGGCCGCTAAAATGGAGAGGAAGGCAGTTAGAATGATCTTCATGTTCGCCCCTACCATAGCAGCGCGATCAGATGAAGCAATCACCCAAAAGGTGATGAAAAGCGATCATTAGCAGGTTAACGGCGCTACTCACTCCTCGCGCTGATCAACAAACGGGCTCCACGGGTTGTGTGGATCCGACATTCCCCAGAGGCGCAGGTCGACGGGTGACACTCGTGCGACGATCTCATCAGGCTTTGACAGGAGGTTGAGGAGGTCCTCCTGAGAAAATGTTGATAGCCCTTCTGTCATCAGGCGCTCAACCAACTCGGTTGTATCATCAATCGTAGCTACTTTATCGAGATCCTTGAGATATCTCATAAGCGCCGGAAAGCCCTTAGGCGCGACCATGCACATCATCAAGTGATGCTTTAAGTCTCCTAGGCCTTTACCGAATCGACCCGCGCTGCCATCCGTCATGAGGGTGTGCAGTTCGCTGACCAGTTCCGGCCGTAAACGCTCAAGTCGATCTCCAGCCTTAGCATCGTTCGAACTGAGTTCGGCGATATCTTTGACCATCACTCGCCCCTCTTGCTCAAATATCTTCACCTGATAGAGCTCCATCATGAACGCGAGTCCCGTTGTAAGCTCCTCAGGGGGAAGCGTTCCCATGTGAAGATAATCTCCGTTCGTGGGATTTATGTGAGTCACCGATGACCTTCCATCTCTATGAAAAAGGACCGCATGGAAGCACGGCAATGAATCCGTTCCGGTGGACTCCGCGAATAGACGGAGCGACTGGTCACCCCAATTAAATTGCTGGTCAGGAAATTTCTGCAAAAAGTTTATGATATGCTGCACGTGCTCAAGCGTTTCATCTTCAAGGTAGCTGCAAGACGTATTATTGAATAAGAATGCTTGTTTCCTCTGGCTGAATAGCGCATCAGTCGCGGTCGTAAAATCCGACCCATGCTTAGTCCCCTTAAAAACGAACTCGCCGGAGCGTGTGTTTACATAGAAAGTGCCCTGGTCTATTCCGTATTTGCCTCCTAGATCGGCCTTGATAAAATCTCGTGAATTATGAGTACCTTCGGGTCGTGATAGGGTTACCGAAACTTCGGGATGAAGATATCCACGATCGAAATGGTTCCCTCCAGAATCCGCAAGGTGCGCGAGAAGACAAGCTTGGACCGGTGAAATGCCGAGGACTGACTGTGCGCGCCCTCCAAGAAATGCGGTGAGTTGGCGATCGCTGACCTCCATCTTTCCCAAAATGTTGATATCTGATTGCGGTCCCTGCGTCATACGGCCCCCTCTCGTTGGTACGCCAATTCACCCTCTAATTATGGGCAAAGCGGCCGGCAGAGTTGTATAGGGACCGCGACACCGTGAACGAAGTGGGCTAAGCAACTGAAAGAACACGGCATGGGTATACATGACCGTTACACGTGCAAAATAAAGAGGACCAGACTTTCGGTGCCCGGACTCGGGAAAGCTCACCAAAAACCTGGCGGATCAAAACCACACCACATTCGGTATCGTTATTTTAACGAGGGTCAGGCGGAGTGCTGCTTCAGACGAGCGCCATCATCGCTTCAACACCACTGCCTGCGCCACAACTTGCGAGAACTCTCTGAGCAGCTTACTAAGAGCCGCGACGTGCTCCTCTCCAGAACTCCCCTCCGCGTTACCTGAAAATTCAGACACCGTGAGGGGGCCAGTTGCGATCACATCTCGATTAGCACCGATAGCCCATCGAACCTGAAGCAGCGCGATTCCCTCTTCAGTAACATCAAACTGTAACACTTCAACATGGAGTACTTGAGTGCCCCGTCTTTGCGGATAGGTATCCTCCGAAAAGACGTTAGCGCTTTGCAGATCCTCAGAGAGGCCTTTGAGGAGGGCGTCCCTAAAGTTAGTCCGAGGAGACTCAATCCAACGTTCATACTCATCTCGCCGTATCTCATTAGCGCCCGTCCGGACCACCATGCGCGGATCATCGAGATACCTCGGAAAGATAATCGACGAAACCTCAAGGCGCACTCCATCCGATAGGAGCCGCGGCCTCTCGTCAACATGAGGCTCTGCAATCAGCGAATAAAACCGAGCAGATGGCGAACGAAAACATCCAGCCACTAAAGGAAGGAGCACCATGAAAAGCAAAAAAGGGCGATATCTCATAAAGGGCCTTAATTCTTTCCTCTCAACAGGGTCTCGGGATGTTGTTCAAGGTAATCTGCCAATCGGCGCAGGGCCTGGGCGGAGCTCGAGATCTCATCAAGCGCCGCCGAGGTTCTATCCAGCAGCGGATCGCCTTGCACGAGGGTCTTTTGGACGGCCTCAAGGGTTTTAGTCAGCTCTACAGATGCTATCTTCAACTCTCTCGATACGCCGTCACTTCGAGTATCGATATTACTCACAACCGCCTTCAGTTCAACCAGAAGTGCGTCAAGGTTGTGGAAGGAGTTCTGCACATCGGGCGAAGAGAGCAGCTGCTCGATCTTTTCGATGGCATTGACGGTCTTTCTTGCCAGCTCATCAAAAGGTATCTCTTCAAGCGTTTGCTGCAACTTCTCAAGTGGGGACGGCGCCGTCGGTATCTCTAGATAATCCTCATCATCAGCAGCCATCAAGCGCATCGGAACGTTCGGCATAAAATCGAGCTGCACGAAAAGCTGCCCGGTCACTATACTATCGAGACCCAAGCGCGCCCGAAGGCCCTTCTCAATCAACCGCGACACGATCTTCCCCTCGGACGCCCCCTCTTTCTTGTAATCGATTGCGTTAAGACCTTGAATCGAATCGGCGTCGAGCTCCACCAAAACCGGAATAATCAACTCATCTCGGTCAGCCTTGTAAACAATCGAGACGTCTTTAACCGTTCCAACACGCGCGCCACGAAAGCTGACCGGCGCTCCCACCTGAAGCCCTTTTACCGACCCGCTAAAAAACGCGATGTACGTTCCCTTATGCTCGAAAAGTCGCCCTCGACCGAAAAACGCGATGGCCGCAACAAGGACACACACCGCGCCTACAACAAAGGTTCCGATCCAAGCGTATCGTGGCTCTTTACTCATACACCTCTATGCCTCACGTTCACCCCGCGTTAAGAACCGGAGGATCCGAGGGTCCTTTGACGTCCTCAACAACTCCTTAGGATCACCAGAGGCGATCATAGTCTTAGAATCAGCATCTAAAAATACTGAGTTTGAGCCGATCGCGAAGATACTTGGAAGTTCGTGGGTAACAACAACGATAGTCGCCCCAAGCCCACGATTCAGCTCCAAGATGAGGTCATCAAGGAGCTTGGAACTAATAGGATCGAGCCCCGCCGAGGGCTCGTCAAAGAACAGCACCTCGGGATCGAGCGCCATCGCTCGAGCCAACCCGGCCCGTTTCTGCATACCACCACTGATCTCAGAGGGATAGTAGTCCTCAAACCCAGAGAGCCCTACCAGCGCCAACTTATACCGGGAGATCTCATCGATTTGCGACTTGGAATAGCTCGAGTATTGAGCAAGGGGCATTGCGACGTTCTCGGCGAGGGTCATAGAGGTCCACAGAGCGCCCTTTTGATAGAGAACCCCCACGCGACGAAGGAGGAGATCGCGCTCACTCATTGTAGCGTCCCAAAAGCTCTTTCCGTTGTACGAAACACTCCCTGAAGACGGAGCGACCAACCCTACGAGATGCTTTAAGAGCGTACTTTTACCACAACCGCTCCCTCCCATAACCACGAAGATATCCCCCTTGTTCACCGTGAAAGAGAGGTCCCTCTGTATGAGGAAGTCTCCATATTTCATGGTGAGGTTTTCGATAACGATGTGAGGAGTGGAGGTATTCATTGCTTAGAGGCCTAGCACCTGCGAGAAGATTGCGAAAACGGCATCACACAAGACGATCGCAACTATACCTGACACCACCGCCGAGGTAACCGCGGTACCAACCGCGGACGCGCTTCTTCCGCACCGTATACCGCTCAGACAACCCGCTATCGCTATGAGAACACCGAAGATGCAACTCTTGCTGACGCCGAGCCAAAGATCAGAAAGATGCACAGCTGAAGAGGTTTGATTGAAGAACTGCCTCAGGGAGATGTCCATCGTGAGGGATGAAACAACCGCGCCACCTATGATCCCCAAGAGATCGGCGTAGAGACAGAGGAGCGGCATCATCACAATCAACGCCAAAACTCGCGGGACAACCAGATATTGCATCGGAGAGATCCCGAGTGTCTTCAGAGCATCTATCTCCTCGTTTACCTGCATCGTTCCAAGCTGCGCGGCAAATGCTGCTCCTGTTCGTCCAGCCATAATCACTCCGGCCATCACCGCCCCCATCTCTCGCAGCATGGCGACGCTGACCAAGTTCGCGACGTAAATCTGCGCTCCGAACTGCTGAAGCTGCTGAGCGCCGATGAAGGCCAAAATGACTCCGACAAGGGTACTAATGAGCGTCACTATCGGGAGCGCGCCCGGCCCACATTCGTCTATCGTAACCCATATATCCCGCACCGGCACTCGGGCGCGCCGGCAAACGAAAGACACTACCGCGACGACGAGCTCGCCGATGAAAGCGAGCCATGCTTGCAGATCCTCCAGGAGATGTATCGTTGCTTTACCAACCGTCACCAGGAGCGAATCTTCCGCATGCTCTCGCCGAGCTCCTTTTCGCTCGGGAACCGAGAGCGCCAATACGAGCTGTCGGTGAATCTGCTCCGGCATAGTGGAGAAAGAGAGCGTCAGCCCCCTATCATTGCACAGCCGAGCAACTCCAAAGAGCCACGAGAGCAGAAGCGAGTCGACCGGCAGGTCGACAGAGCCCGTTATATGAACCGCCTTACCACCTTGAAGGGACAACAACGATCGGCGGAGATCGTCAATAGCACCGGCAGTCGCCCCTTGAGATGGCGCCGCCAGAACAGTAACCGCAAGGGAACCATCGGGTCCCGATTCATGTCGAACGCTAAAAGACATGCCGCACACACCTCTATCAGAGAGAATGGGTAAAACCTACACAACCCGCCTTCAGGACGAAATGGGAGAACGGACGCTACAGCCAGAACACTCACTAGTTTTAGCGGATACCGCTTGAACTAGCCCAGGAAGGCGAGCTTTGAGCCCCAAAGCCTCAAAAGCCCCCCCCTTTCGAGCCCTGTTTTTATACATTTGTTACCTCAATTACTACCCATACCCCCCTCCACAACCGCATACCGATCGTAGAGGCAACCTGCGAACGTTTTCGGGTTGAGAAGGGCTTATGTTGAAAATGAGGATCACTAAAAATACACTTTCCCGCGGACACCTCTACGTTATCGCTCCTATCGTGCTCATCTGCCTCACCTATGGTGGAGCTTCAGAACAACCGAGCGCTCCGCACAGCTACTATCGTTCGACAAGCACGGGGATCGCTACCCGAAGATCTCACCGGCAAATTGCGCGACTGCGAACTCTTGCCGGCGGTCAAAGAACCACGACAAGCATCGTTAGCATGGAGAGTTGCTTCGCCTCTACCGAAGACGAGGCTCGTAGCAAACTCATAGCGACCATCAACGCCTCAAATCCCCCACCAGGAGAACCGATAGAGGATCATTCTTACAAACTCCCATCACCGACTAATTATGTATGTGGTGACGGATTGAGCGAAGAGGAGCTGGCCGGACTATCAAAAGCGCTCAATGTGAACGCGAAACTAACTCCGCGCCTCGTGGTGGACGTACAAGTCGAGAATGCCCCGGATCCTAGAATGGCGCACCTCATGATCCAGAACTACCTCGGACGAGAGCGGTATCTTAACCACCTCTCCCATTGCCTCACCAAAAACAAAAGAGAGCAACTCGATATCGTCCGGCATTCTGACACGTTTATCACCTCATTCCTCGGACTTTCATCCGCGCAGCAAGCCGCCTTCATTCCATTACGTGAGAAAATGACAGCCATCATAAAGCCTGAAACAATGGAGGTTTTGGATGAACAAGGCGAAATGGTCGAACTCAATCCTCAACGAGCCGAGGATTTTCTGGCCTATCAGCAAAAACTCCTCCCGCTCGCTGAGGAGGTTTTCTCGATCCTTACCGAAGAGCAAGCGCGGAGGTACAAAGCATTGGCAACAGACGAAGCCTACTCAAGTGTGATCAACCAGTATCAATTAACCCAAGACTATCTCCCCGTTCCGGAGCAACTCCGCGAGGCGATAACACTCAACTCCGACGCGCTTAACCAACAGGACACGACTCCTGAACCGGCTCCCTAGTTCCAACGGACATCCAGGGTCTAGCGAAACATCGAACCATCCCTTTTCAACACCCGTCCCTACAGAGACGGGTCGCCTTTACCACAATCCATCTTGACCCTGAGGCCAAGCAAAGGGGACAATAACCGTAGTTTACTCCTGCTTCCAACCGGATCATGAAAAGCCTTCACATCTTCATCATATCTTGGGCCGGTCAACACGCTAACGCAGCAGCCATCGCAAAGGCGGTCTCGAAAGGGCCTCACGAGGTAACCATCGTGTACAGCGATGACGATCCGGAGTTTAAGCCCGCCACTTCATGCCAGGTGCTCAAGCGGCCCAACGATCTTTTCTGGGCGGATAAATTTAAAACCTGTATTGAAGCTTGCACCAGTGAGCTGATGATGGTGATACACGCGGACTGTAGCTGCAAAGACTGGTGGGGACTCGTCAGCAAAGGCTACGAAGCGACCAGCACGATGCCAAATGGCGGCTTATGGGCACCAACGATCGAAGGGACCCCCTGGCCTCTCACAAGAACAGAGCTCGTCACACTCAACCACACCCCAATCAGCATCGTCGCTCAAACCGATGCGCTCGTCTTCTGTATTACGAAGCCCCTGATCGAGCGCATGCGGAGTGCAAACTACGACAAAAACCTCTACGGCTGGGGGATCGACTGGATGCTTATATCTCATGCCTACGCAACGGGGCGTCTCGCCGTTATAGATCGGTCGGTTGTCGTTACACACCCCTACGCGGAACGTGGATACAAGGATTCTATGGCCCAAGCTCAAATGGACGAGTTCTTAGGGCAACTAACCCTCAATGAGTTCGTTCAATACACCCTCCTGAGGTCTCACGTGAATAGGCTCGAGCCAAAGATACGTGACACGTAAATCTGCAATGGAACCCGCTAAAATAACTATCACCATATCCCGCCAGCCGGTCGCACCGTGAGGATGTTGGTTAGCGTGTTAGGATATGAGATACTGCGGCGCGCCTCACAAGGGACCGCTCACCTATCGAACCTGCTTTGAACATAACGCTCAGTATGACTATACCCTCTAAGTCCTTCGACAAATACGCCGCGTACGCCAAGTCAGTCCAATCGCCACGCGAGGACGCTCGTTTTCTCCGTCTCGTTTATCGCAATCTCAACAATGCCGAGCCGACAACCTTACGAGAGGATTTCTGTGGAACGTACGCATTATGCTGTGAGTGGGTGAAGCTCGATGAGCACAAGCGCGCTGTCGGACTCGATATCGATCCTGAACCCCTCGCTTATGGAAGCGAGAACTACCTCTCCCAATTAAACGACTGGCAACAAGCTCGCGTTACTACCTACGAGCGAGATGTTCTCGTTCGCTCAACGATCAAGACTGACATGATCTGCGCGTTCAACTTCAGCTATTTCTGCTTTCATTCTCGCGAGACGCTTTTGAAATACTTCAAAGCGTGTCGGCAATCGCTTCGACCAAACGGAATATTTATGGTCGACACCTTCGGTGGACCACAATGCGGAGAGCCCTCGATGGACACGAAGCGCCTTCCTGGACTCACCTACTACTTCGAACAAGAACGTTTCGACCCTATCAACAACACAACGCGCTTTAGCATCCACTTTAAACCAAAAGGTGGCCGAATCCGTAAGCGCGCGTTTACCTACGATTGGCGGATGTGGAGCATCCCAGAGATCCGAGACACGATGCTCGACGCCGGCTTCAAAGACGTTGAGGTGTATTGGGAAGGCACCGCCCGTGACGGTCGCGGAAGCGGGCGGTTTACCCGCAAGACGCGCGGAGAGTCGTGTCAGGTATGGGTAGCGTACGTAGCGGGACGGATATAAACGCCCCCCTCCCCTGTTACGTTCCTAAATATTCCGCTTTCTGGTGAAGAGCATCAGGCATTCCTTCGCGCCACACGTAGTACATACATGAACCGACATCTTTTAATCGACGCGCAACGAAGTACTCGCCATCCTTATCAGTCGCATAGATAACAACCTGCCCCTGAAACCCACCCTTGAGCCCTTTAAGATCCTCCATACCTTCGGCGACCGCATCCCGAACCGCTGCTCCTTTCTTCATGTAGAGAACGACACTTCGAGCAAGGGACGTTCGGATCGCGTTCTCTCCACAATGAGTGCACGCAGCTCCTCCATAACGGCTATCCACATAGAGGCCAGCACCAATAATTGGGGAATCACCGAGGCGACCTGGATACTTATAATCCCATCCAGATGTGCTAATACCTCCCGCGAAACTTCCCGCAAGGCTTCTAACAAGACAGATGACGGTCCCGTGAGAACCGACTCCTATCGTTGGATTGAACATGGAGACGAGCGGCTCCTTTCGATTTGTTATCTTCCACGTCTCGTACGCGGCCTTAGCCTCAAGAGAGAGAGAATCCCCCTGTTCAAAGCCGCACTCCTTCGCGAACTGTTGCGCGCCAGCGCCAACGAGCATCACGTGAGGAAGCCGCTTCATTATCTCTCGAGCGACACTTATCGGATGAACGATCCCTTCAAGCGCGCCAACCGCTCCGGTTTCTAGCGTGTCGCCATTCATACAACTCGCGTCGAGCTGCATCACTCCAAGAGCATTAGGAGGGCTGTTATACCCCACCGTATGGATACTAGGATCCGATTCGACTATCTTTATACTCTCTTCAACGACATCAAGCGGAAGTGCCCCGTTGCGCAACGAGTCAACCGCACGGCCTATCCCGGGGGTCGCTTCACCATTCATGATAACCAAGCTTCTCGTCATACGTTGAAACGCTCCGTCTATCACGCCACATTAAAAAAACCCGCTTGAGAAGAGCTCAGAACGGTACTCTCGTACAACATGAGGCTGATTACCTACCAGCGAGCCCAGCTGATGTGGAGCTGATACCCTTGGCTGCGGCGGATCCAGTGTCACCACCGTGATAAGACTACCAACTCGACGTTCTTCCCGGAAGTGTCCCTAGATTACCCCGGTTCAAATAACAAGAACGTCCTTTGCGTACGCTCTTGAGATCGCCGTTCTACTTCCATTGATGTATAGCACCATGGGGTCTCCGCCCTGAACAACTGTGATGTGCGCGCCTGGAACGAGCCCCATCTCCATACACCGCTGCAGTAGCTTTCTTTCAGAGACCTCTACAACCGTACCATGGGCGCGCACCG
>JBIIEK010000249.1:0-3146 GCA_044237895.1 Bdellovibrionota bacterium | reverse complement strand
ATCCTTTCATCAATACCCTTTGGGGGAGTGGGCCAATCGACTCCAAGCTCGTTGATAATGAACTCGACTACTTGGACCTCCTCGAGGACCTTTCACCAACGATCTTCAAGCGTGGAGCGACCCTCAGCTGCGCCAGTGAATCACTCCGCCTGGAGATGGATCCAAACGCCACACGGATGGCAATTACATTGCCACTCAGCAGAACTCCCCTGAACAACAGGGCTTAGTCCGCGTCCCTCTTGATATTCGCTCGAATACTTACATTCTTTCTAGGGGCGCCTTCCCTTCTTTTGGGGTATCATTGAGGGGCAACAACAGTTGGAATCAGAGATTTCCGTATGACCTCAGTTCATCTTGATCCTCTCGTTATCGAAGCGGTAACACGCATCTGCAAAGCTGAGATACCAAAATATCAAAACGAACAGCACTACAACACTATCCCTCGACAACTCTTCGCTGCGCTTTGCGAAGCTGGTCTCGGGGGATTAAGCGTTCCCGAGGAGTTTGGCGGAATTGGAGCATCTGCCACAACCACAGCCGCGGTGTTTGAGGCGATCTCGCAGTACGACCTCGGACCAGCGATATTCATCTCTGTGCACGCGATGGTAAGCGGTATCATCTGCCGCCACGGCACCATGGAGCAGAAGCTCGACATCCTGCCTCGACTCGCCTCCGGAGAGCTCCTCGGCGCCTTCGCGCTCACCGAACCTCAAGCTGGCTCTGATACCTCAGCGCTCGCGACCGAGGCGACCGCGACCGCCAGTGGATTCTCTCTTCGTGGTAATAAATGCTACATCACGAGCGCCGGGTTCGCTGACCTATACCTCGTTTTCGCAAAGACCTCTGATGCTCAGGGCTCTGGAGTTTCGGCCTTCATGGTGCCCACAGAGACACCCGGCCTCTCTGTGGGAAAACCGGAACGAAAGATGGGAGGAGAGCTATCCCCGATCGCCTCAGTATTCTTTGATGACGCACAAATTCCCGCCTCGGCATTACTCGGGCCCCTCCATGGAGGACTCAAAGTCGCTCTCTCAGGCCTTGCGGGAGGTCGCGTGAATATAGCGGCGTGCGCGAATGGCCTCTCGCGTGCTGCTCTCGATGATGCCATCAGCTACCTGAAGGAGCGTCACCAATTCGGTAAACCCCTCGCGGAATTTCAGGGGCTTCAATTTATGCTGTCAGATATGCAAATGAAGCTCATGGCATCGCAGCTTTTGACACAACACGCGGCCGACGAAATAGACCGACAGAGCGTAACGAAGGGGTCCTCGTCGTCAATCAAAATAGCTTCATCCGCCGCAAAATGCTTTTCGACGGACTCCGCCATGGAGATCACGACGAATGCAGTGCAACTCTTCGGAGGAGCTGGATACATCAAGGATTATTCGGTTGAACGATACATGAGAGACGCCAAGATGCTGCAGATCGTCGAAGGAGCAAATCAGGTTCAACGGATGATTATCGCTAAGGAATTATTGGGCTAACCGTTACGGACTCACGACGGTCAGAAATCTCCTCGGGTCGATATTCCCGCCACACACAACAAGCGCGCATGAGCGCCCCTTAAATTGCTCGCTCTCCTTAAGGTATGCTGCAACAGACAATGCTCCGGCCCCCTCCGCGATAACGCGATGCTCAAAGAAAAGGTATCGCATTGCCGCCGCGATATCCTTCTCCTCAACCAGAATCCAGTGATCAATCAGAGCCCTACAAAGATCTATCGTGATGGATTGTGGCTCGATAGCACCAGCGGTGCTGTCGGAGAGGGTCTCTAAGTGGCTCGTAAAATCACTCGGAATACCCGTCACGATATCAAACATCGCGGCAGAGTTTGCGGGGGCAACCCCGATCACTTGCACCTCTGGCTTGACCGCCTTTAGATACCCTCCAACCCCCGCAAGGAGACCACCACCTCCAACCGCGACAAAGACAACCTCCACATTCGGAATCTGCTGAAGCAACTCTATAGCGAGTGTTCCCTGTCCTGCGACAACAACCGGATCGTTATACGCAGATATGTACGTTAGGCCCTGCGCCGCGGCGAATTCCCTAGCTTTCGCTTCGCACTCTTCATAACGATCACCGCCTATCCGCAAATCAACCGGGCACTCCTCTAAAGCTTTCTTTCGCGATATGTCTATCGAGGAGGGAACAAAGAGAACAGCTGGTACACACAATGCCTGCGACGCATACGCGACGCCTAGTGCGTGATTGCCACAAGACGCGGCGACAACACCTCTCGTGCGCTCCCGTTCTGAAAGCATGGACATCCTCGAAAGTGCGCCTCGCACTTTAAAAGAGCCGGTGACCTGATGATTCTCTAGCTTGAGCCATACATCACCCTCACCATCCTCAAGCGCTGAGGCCCGTTCTATCGGGGTCTCTCGAACATATGGCTGAATTACTCCATGCGCCTGTCGAACACTATCGTGGGACGAAAATACTGTCGTCGCGTTGAAGCCCTTCATAGCGGGGAACTATTCCTTAAATACTTAGCAGTGCACGACACCGACAATTATCCTCGAGCACCTTGAAGATCGTTTACCTTAAGAGATGTTCGAAGCGACCCCAACGACCTGCGATCTTCAACGACGGCTTGGTGGTCACTCGTGGGCTGATACTGAAGACGAGCATCCCCAAAAGTTCGAACTTGAGTTTGTTGGTGAATCACACAGAAGAGTCCTAGAAAGCCGATATAGAGAACAGCACTAGAACTTAAGATGACGGTCTTCATCCGAGGGGAAAATTCAAGGCCCTCCGGAGAAACCCCTACGGGGAGGTCGAGCACATCACGTCCATGATGGAATCGCATCCTGTAACAGGTCTCGCACAACCTGGTATCACTGCCCTCCGATAAACCGCATCGGTAACATCCGCTCATACCGCCACCTCAAAGGGGTAGTCGGCAGATCGCTAAAAAACTTAACAATTGGGCCCAAAAGCGCGTTAATCCAGCAAGTTGCTTACTCTAGGAACGCTCGAATCAGCTCTATTTCGCGCTGGAGAGGGACACCTGCCTTCGGTGCCAGGACACAGCGAGCATCTCACGGGACACTACGTAAAAAACGCACTGGGCCAGACGCTAGCACTGATTGCTGCCAATACACTGACTGGCTTCGATCGGACCGTAGCATACGCTTCCAAAG
>JBIIEK010000088.1:0-11803 GCA_044237895.1 Bdellovibrionota bacterium | reverse complement strand
GAGGAAGGCTCTCTGAAAAAGATCGCCACAGCGGCATCGGGGGTCTACGTCCGCGCGACGCTTGACGACTCCGACATTACTGCCCTTACGAGAGAGCGCTTTACAACACGCTCCTCTACTGACCAAAAATCCCGCATCATCAGCTCGTTCAACGAGTTCGGATCGTGGTTCGCGCTTGCGGCACTGGTCATGATTGTATTGTCTACTGCATGTGTCAGTTTACGACACATCGTACGGACGAGCCTTTTCGTCCTACTACCGCTCGCTTTCGCAAACGCTACGCCACACCCGCAGGAAGCCCTTGAGGAGGTGTCCCCTCGGAAGGCATTTGAGCTGTACAACGCGGGTGACTACGAACGTGCTCAGAGGGCATTTGGAGAGCTGCTCAAAAAGAGTCCAACCGATCATGAACTTCAACAATCGTACGCCTCAGCGCTCTTCAAGGCGGGAAAGTTCAAAGAAGCTCAAGAGCTCTTTCACAAACTCGCCTCTGATACCAAGGAGGGTCGCACGTATTTCGAAAATACCTATAACGAGGGGAACGCCCTTCTTGCCTTGCAACGATACCGAGACGCAATGGACGCATTTGCCAAGGCACTCGATGTAAAACCAAACGACGAGCGAGCGCGCCATAACCGAGAGGTCGCCCAGGCCTTTTGGGAGGAGGAGAAGAAGCGTCCAACCCCGACCCCAACGCCTACCCCGACTCCGCAACCATCACAGCCGCCACAAGACTCCCCGTCAGCGAGCCCATCGCCACAGGAGAGCTCCTCACCTGAACAACAAAAGACACCACAGCCTTCAGTATCACCGCAGGAAACGAGCCCGCAGAATGGGTCGCCATCCCCTCAAACTCCCAATCCGAGCAGCTCGCCCTCTCCATCTCAGGAGACCCCCTCGAGCTCCCCATCCCCAGAGCCCAACAACACCCCCGAGCCACAAGGGACCCGTTTGAAGGAGAATCAACCTGAGGATGCCTCTCAAGCACCTCAGGCAGGGAGCCCTTCCGCTGAGCCAACGCTACCGGCCAAAGCCCCATCAGCTCTCGAAGCGGAAGCATGGTTAGAATCACTCCCAGAGTCCCCCCTCCTCATCCGCCGGGAGCGTGGACGGGCTAAACAAGGGGGCCAAACATGGTAACTAGCTGTAACGACTGGTACACCGAGTTGGCTTCTTTAGCATCTTATAGGGAAGCGGATAAGGATTAGCAGAGCGGTGAAAAGGAATAAGAACCGCCCTCGCGACGTCGTGTAGGCCATGAGCATCGTTTTTCGTACTTCTCACTCTTGGGTTAAGAACATCCTTCTCGCGCTTCTCTGCGCAATCGTTTCCTTTGCGCATGGAGCCGAAGCTCAAGTATCAGTTCGTACCGAGATATCTCCAACTTCCGGGAGCGTCGATGACCTCTTCCTCTTTACGGTTATCGTAGAAGGTTCGCAAGCCGCGCCCCCCCCACTCCTCTCAGGCGGGGATGATTTCAACCTGAGGCTCTTAGGGCCGCGCTCCACGATCTCTATCGTCAACGGCACGATGCGTTCACGCGTATCATACGTGTATCACCTGACGCCGAAACATGAGGGGAAGCTAGGAACTCCACAAGCCGAGGTGACGATCGACGGAAAGGTATTCTCAGCTCCGTCGGTTGAAGTTCCCGTTGCCCATGGCATGGGCAACGGCCACAAGGATGCTGCAGCTCCAACTGGAGACGCAATCCTCTTAAAACAAACAGCAGCTCCATCGCACGTCTATCAAGGGCAGCAGATACGACACGCCATCACCGTGTATACGCGGGTCGACTTAAGCGAACTCAACATGGAAGACCTAACCAACGATGGCTTTTGGCAGGAAACTATTGCGAGCAACGATCGCTCATTACGCCAAATCGATAATCAACAGTACACCGCCGTAGAGATGATAAATGCCCTGTTCCCGCTCAGATCAGGAACACTCACACTTCCTGCTCGCAAACTCCAGGCAAAGGCTCCATTCGCTCAGAACAAACCCGACTCTTTCTCATTCGATCCATTCAGCGATGACTTCTTTAATCAGTTCTTCAACCACGTTGATCTGAGGCCTGTTACCGTCTCATCGAACGCGATCACGATAGAGGTAAAGCCACTTCCTCCTGCTCCCGCAGATATACAGCCAAGGCTTGGAGCGGTTCCTATCGTCGGAGCAACCTCCGTTCGAGTTTTTTATCCGCCGGAAGCGATTAATACTGGAGAGACAAAGACCATCACGGTTGAGGTAACGAGCGAGGGAAATCTTAATCCACTCAAAACTGTGCCACTCACAGCCGTAAACTCATTTAAAATATACGAAGAGCGCCCAGAAACTCACTTTGAGCGTATTCACGGAAAGCTTATCACGAAGAAGAGCTTTAAATTTTCAGTTGTTCCCCTCTCCCCTGGACTAGCCCGCATCCCTGGCGTCAAGGTCGCGTACTTCGATCCGACGACCGGTAAATACGCCACCGCAATCTCCGCGGACTTAGCGTTTCCGGTCCAGGGAAGAGAGCTAAGCTCGACACTCAACCAAGAGAATGGGCAGATAGGCGTGCCCCCCTCGGCTGATACCATACACGCTGCAGGGATACCTACCCTCCCCCCTATTCCGGTTGCACCGCCACTTGCATATCAAGAGACCTCTCTTGTCGCACAGATCCCTTCATACGTAAGCGTCCAATTAGCGCTCCTCATTCTTGCGGGGGTGGTCGGTGCTGGCATAATCGCGCTCTCCGCTCGACAGCGAAGTGCCATCTCTGGGGCGATAACCTCCTCACTCTCCTCGTTAAACGATATTCACGATCTTAAGGAGCTTGAGAACTTTCTCCGAGAGCTCATATCAACGAGAGTCTCAAGAGTCTCTGAAACCTCCAGCATGGATGAATTACGAGCGCGCGTTGCGACAGCCGTGCCGGATCAAGCGATAGCCCTTGCGCTTTCATCGGTCCTCGATGATATCGAGCTCATCAACTACGGAGATCACTCTACTCCCCGCGCTCAAGACATCTCGTCACTGAAAGAGCGTCTAGGGATGATCTTGATGCAGTGGCGGCGGTAATGAGTAGAGCCGGTAGCGTGCTAATCTGCCTCGTGGCTCACTCCCGGTACCACGCATAAACCGCTGACATGGCCTCAAAAATCATCGCGTTTTGACCACTTTCTCCTCCCGATCTACGATAGACCTGTATGGCAATCGAAGCATCCTCCGTTCAAGAAACTTTCCGACTCATGCAAGCAAAGCTCTCTAAGCTCGTCCCAGATGTCGAGCTGAGGATCAAAGCCGAGCTGGTCTATGAGATCAACCGTCTAAAGAGAGAACGTGGCGCTATTATCCTGGGCCATAACTATATGGAGGCAGCGCTCTACCATACCGTAGCGGATGTTGTTGGAGATTCTCTTGAGTTATCGCGAAAAGCAGCGGAGACAAACTGCGACCCGATCATCTTTTGCGGCGTTCGGTTCATGGCCGAGACGGCGAAGATCCTCAACCCAAATAGGACCGTCCTCCTTCCAGCGAAGGTAGCGGGATGTTCACTCGCATCAAGCATTACGGCTGAAGACGTTCGTGAGTTAAAGCGTCGTTATCCGGGGGTTCCAGTTGTCTCGTACATCAACACGTATGCGGATGTTAAAGCGGAGTCGGATTACATTTGCACATCCGGAAACGCCGCCCGCCTCGTACAGAGTATAAATTCAGATACTATTATATTTCTTCCGGATGAATTCCTCGCAAGCAACGTAGCCAAGGAAACCGGTAAAAAGATCCTTTTTCCTAAAAAGGGAGAGGAGATTCCGCATGGGCCTGTCATGATTGGATGGCGTGGACGATGTGAAGTGCATGAGCAATTCACCGTCGAAGATATCCAAAACGTGCGCAAACAGTTCCCGGAGGTTCAGGTATTAGCACATCCAGAATGTAGCCCCGAGGTCGTTGCGGCATCGGACTACTCCCAAAGCACCTCACGAATGGTCGATTTCGTGAAGCGATCCGATGCACCACACTTCTTACTCCTCACCGAGTGCAGCATGGCGGACAATATCATCGCCGAAAACCCAGATCGCGATGTCCTTCGACTTTGTAGCATCCGGTGCCCGCACATGAACGAGATTACCCTTGAGGATACGCTGAACTGCTTGCTCAAGAACGAGACGGTCATCGAAGTTCCCGAGGAGATTCGAATACGAGCAAAAACAGCGCTCGATAGGATGTTGGCGGTCAGATAATCATCAAGAATCCGCGGGGGCGATCGCCGTCCTGGATAATAGACTTTTCTTATCCGAGGAGAGCTCCGCCTTAACACTATAAAAAAGAGGCGCCGTTAGCCTGAAACACCCACGACGCCCCTCTTTTTTGTGGTGAAGAAACAATTCCGATCATCCGTGATCTATAACCCTCCTTCCATGGAGAGCTTTGCTACTTTATCTAGGATAAAGTCTTCTTGAGCTCTCCCAATACGGAGACCGCCTCGAGGTACGGCTCTACGTAATCAGGAGCTTTATCAGCTATGCGACCTGCCGCCTTCATCACGTGCAAATCACGACGCATCATAGCTCGCATCTCGGGACCTTCAGGGTCGAGTATCAACGAGCGCAGAATCGCATCGAGTGCGAGCCAACGCGCGGACACAAGCCCGGCGACGCCTTGACCTTGATGGTCTGGGCCCCGTTCCTTCTCCAAGTCTCTACTAAATGGGTCAGTCCACAGAAACATACACATCCTTGTGAAATACGCGGCAGGAGCCGCTGAGGGGAAACATTCCTCTCAAGGAGGGGAAACGACCCAAAACGCCCCTCTTTTAACGATTGGGAGCATTTTTTATGAATTTATCCTTGAGAAAGTTGAGGGGTGTTTTCGAACCATGGCACGAAAAAACCACTAACCCACTGAACTCTCACGCAAAACAGCGATCGAAAAAAGATGACCATATTCTGCGCTGCTCAACCGACCCCCTCTAACTGATACCTCTGCACGGTCCTCTACATGGTCTCTAGATGGTACATCCTACTTTTTTCCGCTGTGTCCAGGTGACCTTCCGCTCGTCCCATTCCGCTCGCACACCCCACTTGGTCGGAGCCCCCAGGCTCTTCAGCGCGGCGACCCTAATCCGAAATAGGCACCGATACCGTGCGATATCGACCCCTCCCTTTGTTTACCAAAAAGTAGGGTGTACCAAAGGAGGAGGAATCAGAGGAGGATGGGATCGAAAGCTTCGATGAGTGGGGCGCAAAAGTCGGAAAGTCATGACTGACAGGACTTTCTTTACAGGTCCTCAATCCTATCAGCCGCAAATATCGCGATATCGTTCTCAGCGGCGGCTTTAACGACCGCTTGAGGGTCCATGATTAGAGTCTTCTTAGCCTCTATCACTATTGCCGTAAGCCTACTGGCCTTCATCTGTTCAATCGTCTGTACACCGATAGCAGGCAGATCTATCCGAAGATCCTGAATAGTCTTGGCAAGCTTAATGAGAGCCCCACCATTGCCTTTGACGAGAGCGGCCCGTTTAATCGTCGCGTCTGTCCCCTCTACCGCCTCTACTGCGATAATCGTCTTATTTCTCACAATAACGGATTGGCCGATATCAAGGTTCCCGATCGCGCGAGCAGCCTCCCATCCGATCTTCGCATCAGTTATTTCGCTCTCAGTAAGAGCCCGGTGCGTCAAGAGGCCCGGCTGCGCGATACTCTTTTCAAGCAACCGACTCGCCGCGATTACCTCGATACCTTTTGATTCGACGGAATGGATGATTCCCCGAAGAATGGAGTCATCATTAAAGGACCGCAAACGGGAGAGCATTCGTAACCCGACCCAATCTATCCGGAATCCATCAACGAAATTGACTCGACGCACCCCACCAGCGAACGCAACCTGGTGACACCCCTCCTTCCTAAGGGTTTTTATTATCTTACCCAATTGACCGACGCCCACCCAGGTCATCGAACGAGCATGCGCGGCAAGAGCCGGATCCGCCTCTCCATTAAGGGCGAGGATAACTACTTCAAGCCCACGAGCCTTTGCATTTTCGACGAATTCGGTCGGGAATCGCCCGTTACCGGCAACAAGACCTATGGGGGAAACTAACTCGGAAGGAGAAACAGCAACGGTATTCATGGGTGGGGGAACGATAGGGTTTGGGCTCGGTTCCGTCAACCTCACTTGCGAGGGCTAAGGATTTGAAAGAACGGTGCCGGCATAACGGCTAAGTCGTTGTGGTGATGCCATTTTCTCTGAAGCCTCAAAAGCCGCTCAAGCATAGCTACCGGTCTCGTGCTACCATAGGAGCCTGTCGCGAGGTGCCATAGGCTATATCCTATATACCCCCTTCAGTAAGAGAGACCCTCCGTATAGTATAGTGGGGCGAATAGTATAGTCGGGCCCGATTAGACCCGATAGGAATACCCTGAACGATGCGAGTTGTTTGCATACATCTACCCCGCGGCGGCGGGGGCGACGCCAGCGCGGTATATGAAACCGAATGGGGTCTCTTTAATTCGAGGTTCTTCTCTCATCAGCTTGACGACCTGGTGGAGAGCATCTGGGAGCCGTTCTCCCTCGAGCTCTTCACCGCGAATAAGATGACCTACTGCTGCATGGCGGCATCCGACGAGATGATCGATATCCTCTCAACCGGTGTCTACACGTGGATGCCGGGCGGCGAGATCCGGGACGTAGAGGACTACACTCAAAATCTCGGGCCGCAGACGATGATCGTTGGATCAGAGATGAAGCTATGGCTTCCTGAGATCTACCCGTTTCACACCTACAAGGCGATGGTAACCGATTCATTGGCACCTATCCTTGTCCCCCTCTCGCAGCTACCCGATTCAGATAGGATGCTTGTACAGGTCGTCGTTAAACCACTCGGGGATACCCCTCTGCTACACCTCTCACTCCTCCAGAAACGGTGGTCCGAAAACTTCGTGCGTCGATTCCGTGCGCGAACGCTCTTAAAGAAGGGGCTTCCGTCCAAAACGTTGGACCTGATCAAAGAGAAGTGTACCCACAACCTTTTTTCCATCAATTATCGAATCGCGGCGTTTACCGATATCGCCCCGAGCATATCAAAGGTAGAACGACAACATACCTACCAGCGGTTAACAGGACACCTTCAAGCGTTCATCAATACGACGAAGGCTTACAACACTGTGGATGAGAACCGGCTTCTCTTCGGTCGAGTGGAGTCAGGGAAAGCTCTCATCTCGAAGCTCCAAGACCGTCGATTCGTGAGGCCCTTCCTCGCTTCGACGACTGAGGTTTCTACTCTGTATCATCCCCCAACTCTCGGGACCCTCCCAAACACTGCACAGGTACTCTCGAAAAAGACAGTTCCCCCACGAGGACTTCCCTCCGAAGCCGGAGACCCAGATACCTGTATTTTTGGGAAGGTGAACTACCGTGATCTCTCAACCAAGTTCGGAATCAAGCGATTTGACAGACGTCGCCACCTCTACGTTGTTGGGAAGTCCGGCAGCGGAAAGTCCTGTCTCCTGCAACTCCTTGTACGAAATGATATTGAGAAGGGATTTGGATGCGCCATCATCGATCCGCACGGAGACCTGGTCGATGACATTATAAAGCTCATCCCCAAGCATCGCATCAAGGACGTGGTTATCTTCGATCCGTCCGACGTCAACTTCCCGGCGAGCTTTAATCCGATGGATCCTGTTCGACCTGAACTCCGAGTTCGCGTCGCCTTAAGCTTCCTCGATGCTTTCAAACGAGTCTTTGCGAGCGACTGGTCCGAACGAATGGATCACGTGCTCCGATACGCGATGCTAGGCCTTCTCGCCGTACCGGGCTCAAACATCCTAAGCCTCCGTCGAATGCTCTCTGATGAACAGTTCCGCGGAGACATAGTGCGTCGAGCCTCAGATGAATCGGTAAAACGATTCTGGTTAAGAGACTTCCCGAGCCGCCGCCAAGAGTTTGAGGAGGGGCCGATCTCCCGACTTCTCAACAGACTCGATGAGCTTCTCGCGACGGAGAGCATCCGAAATATCCTCGGTCAACCAGAAAACCTCTTCGACTTCCGTTCGTTTATGGACTCCCGGAAGATCGTACTGATGAAGATCTCAAAAGGAGTGCTCGGCTCAGAGAACGCAACCCTACTCGGCACACTCCTCATCTGGAAGATCTACGAAGCGGCGATGTCCCGCGCTGATATGCCGGCAGAGGCTCGACAAGATTTCTTCCTCTACGTCGATGAGTTCCAAAACTTCGCTACCGAATCGTTCGCGGAGATATTGAGTGAGTCCAGAAAATACAAGCTCTGCCTAACCTTCGCCAACCAGTACCTCGGACAACTTCCAGCATCGATTCGTAAGACTGTATTCGGAAACATAGCGAACTTTCTCTCGTTCAGAGTGGGATCGGATGATGCGGGAACCGTAGCTCAGGAGTTCACGCCTCTGTTTGGAAGTGAGGACCTTCTTAATCTTCCTCTGCGAGACTTCTACTTAAAGATGAGTATTGATGGTGAGGTTCAGGACCCCTTCTCGGGCCGTACTCTCGACTTGAAACACCCCTCTGACACGGCACACTATGCCGAAGAGTGCATCAAGCACTCTCGCGCAACGTACTGTAAGACGCTAGATCAAGTCCGAACGCTCCCAGCCAAAAAGCGCCCGGTCGCGGGCACGCGGTCGTAGCTACCTTCAGCGAAGTCGCTCTCTGCGGCTAGCTGTTACTCCCGTCCGTATGAAAAACGAGTACGATTCCATCGTGCACGGTGATACTCGCGATCAATCCCAGCCCTTTATTACTGACACCCATAGAACCAGGCTCGAGCGGCGCGTTATTAAGAGGCCATGCAACGTTCGAGAGGGATACCGTGGCAGTGCGCTCCATCGCGATCGTCGATACAACGGAATCCTTCCCGGCATGAAAGCTATACTCGCTTGTTCCTACCGTGCGATTTGAAACTACCCGCATCACCATTTCACCCTGATGAAGAGTTATGAGCGCTCTCTCATGGTATCGAACCACCACTCCGAGATTCGCGGCAGCGGTGTCAAACCTTCCACCCACAGCGCACACAACAGATATCTCGGTGGCGCCCTTGTCGAGAAGCAACAGGGTCGCCTTCTCCAAGTCGTTCATATTTTGATCGGGAAGTACGAGAAACTGCGATTGTGGGTAGGATCGCAAGGCTTCACTTCGATTAATCGAGTCAAAATCTCCACAGACTACGTGCGGCGAGATCCGAGCATGGAGCTTGTGAACAGCACCGTCGGTTACAACTATGAAATCGCTCCTTGCAGCGAGACGCACCGCGGTGTCGAGATCAAATTCAGGGCTATCAGCTATCAAGAGTGCTTTCACGAAGATATCCTTTTAGCGAATACAACTATCGCCTAAGCCCCTATATTTCAGCTTCCCGACTTGGCCCGCAAGACCCCTATCTCTACGAGGAGGGCCGCCGCCGCCTCAAAAAGCTTTTGCGGAATCGATTCATCTAACGGCAAGGGCTCAAGTGCGACGCACAGCTCCGGCTTTTCCACCACTGGGATGCCGTGTTTTCGGGCCATCGAGACCATATATTCCGCGGATGCATACTCACCCCGCGCCACCACCGCCGGTGGGCTGCTCTCCCCATCCGGAAATCCCAAGGCGAAGGCTTGAAAGGTAGCATCACGAGCCATACCGAACACACGTACCGATACACTATGTAGAACGAACGAGATACCTCTCGCCGGCGTAAGGTCTGGAGGAACTTTTACTATCGGAACGAAGCCTCCACCGACAGATCCCCACACTCAATCTTTTATTCGCAGCATTCCAGCAAAAGTTGCTTGGGCCTCCCCGTCGGGCGATCCAGATACCGCATTAAAAATAGGTATATCTGAGAGAGAGAGAACCCAGGGAGTCTAAACTAGCCCGACGCAAGCGGAGGCTCCGCTACGAGGCCTCAGGTTTTACACATGAGATCCTCCGACACTGATTACGATCACATCAAGCTCTTTGGCAGGGCTCTCGCTCAGAGGATCACGACTTGCGATTCTTGCATTCAATCCAGCGCGAAAAATATTCAGTGCTGCGCTGGCCGTGGTACCAAAGGATAGAGCCCGTGATGTTCTTCTCACGAAGCCCCTCCCTCTCCTGAACGAGACGACCGAGTCGTTCTTGAAAGACCCGTGCATTTGTCGCCTGAGAGAATAGCTTTGTCAGAATCTCTCGACCCTTCTGTTGTGCTACATTCCACGTATCTCTATCAGTATAGAGCTCCCCCACTCGTTGGGGATACTTATTCATGCACTCTTCGATCGTCCCCCCGAATCGACCGTCAATCGACATGCCCTCTGCAGCAATCGGTGTCGCTACGCACGGAGTCCCAACCATCCAACCATCACTAACCTTACCCTTTAATCCAGCGCCGAACCGCAAGGGGGCGAGAGTGCACCGATACTGTTGTAACGTCCCATCGAGATCATCGGTCTTACCCTTTACTCGAAACCCCTCACGCGGGTTATCGAACTGCATGATATCCTGGGGGAGATAGGCGCCGTATACATGGAGCTCCACATCCGGAGCTCCTCGGGCAGCGAGTGCGGCGCGAGTAGGCATCCACAAGGTGCTCTTGAGGAACCGAATCGCATCCAGATTCGGAGCGTGAAGCCCATTACCAATAAACACCACATTCGCTCGCTCCTCCCATCCACGAACGGGGCTAGGTTCGGGATAGAGAAAACCCGTGAGCTCAAGTAGAGAACTGGGGACCCCGAAATGGTCCGTCAGGAGGGACATTTCGGTGCGGGAGATGATGAGTGAGAGATCGCTCCTATAAATCGCGGCGAGCTCGCGTAGGGTGTCATCACTGACTGACGATAAAGAGGAGTGGCCACCAGAGGTAAGCGTACCTTGGCGCGCCCGTCGCAAGGAGTGAAGATCAACCGTATCGAGTACCCGCACCGCCTCGGGTATCTGTTCTCGCACCCGCCAACTGAACTGTTCCTCGATCATGAATCGATCGAAACAGACTATCTCAGGTTTGTAACCCGATATGAAGGCATCGAAGCCGCTATCGTTCGGCAACAGACGGGTGGTGCGGATACCACGACTCTCAAGCGCTCTCTGATGGATGTTCTCTTGGCACGGCGACACGAACCGCACCTCAAATCCGGCCTCCAGACACGCTTCAAGTAATCTCATCGTGCGACTCCCCGCCGCGCTTGCGTCGGGCTCGGGCCACACCGTACCGATCCAGAGGAGTTTCATTGGGCAGGGTATAGCACTCGTTGCTTTTCAGAGGAAGTTTGTTACGACGCGCTCATGTTCTGGCGCGATAGGTCAATTCCACCCTCAAGCTGCCCCCTAGAATTCCTTAACAATTTCACCGTCCCTACCCCGGCTTAATTTGGCGATCCCTTCAACCAATCGATACTGCACAGATTTTGAAGTAGCCCAGCTACAGAGATGAGCGACAGAGATGAAACAGCCCCTCCTCAGGAATTTGTGGCTTGAAATCTCAAGCTTTTATGCAGACTAGACGACCCCAAAGGTGGAGGAGCTATGGTTAAAAAACTGCTTTTTGGATTTGCGTTCTTTGCACTACTGATTACACAGAACATCGTGCACGCACAGAACCAGCCCAAACGTCCTGCCAGACCCTTCCCCTGGTTCGCAGAAGGAGGCCGCAAGCTTACCCCGGAAGAGCAGAAAGCCCAGGAGGACCTCGCCGCAGCGATGGTTGAAGCGTGCAAGGACCATCCTTCCCACGCCGACCCCCTACCTAAACCAAAGGAAAGTCCACAGCCCGAGGACAAAAGCGTTCCCCCCCCCCCGCAGAGAACCTGGAAAC
>JBIIEK010000247.1:0-3231 GCA_044237895.1 Bdellovibrionota bacterium | reverse complement strand
GAAGGCAACTCTACGCCAACGGTTTTAGTGAATACTTCGATTCTTTGGATCGGACAGGATTTTTTTGTCGTGACGTTGACAAGTCTCATAGCAGGAAAACCAATCGGTTTTTTGTAAGTAGTTGAACTGTAGTAGTGGACCGATACTTGTTCCGCCGAGATGGATCAATCGAGGGTAGAAATGAGTGGTCTGTTGCTCCACGCTATGGTTTCAAGGCTCCAAAGAGAGCGTGGCCGGGCGAGCTAAGTTGCCAAAAATGGCGTGAGACACGCACTCCTTCTTTTCCGTCACAGAGGAAGCGGGTTTTAGAAGTCATCAGTAGACGGCTCAAAGGAGTCGTAGGAGGGGAGTTCATCGATACCCCCCACGGCATCGATGAACTTAGGAATAAATGGAGGAGCCTGAAAGTCGGGGATGCCTTGAGCCTTCATGATATCCTTGATTGAGTGCTTGTCTTGGATGGAGGCGATAATGCGCATCTGTGCTTTGCACTTGGGGTACTATAGGGGATCTATCTCGTAGATTCGCTTGATGCCCCAGGCCGCTGGTACCCCCTACTTTATCAACGCCACTCGCGCTGCTCAGAGCTGCAACGCACATCTGAAATAGTCTCTGCCACCCTCCATCCTCCATATCAACTACTTCACCTAGCTTTGAAAAGTAGGATGTGCCGTTAGGAGTTACCAGTAGGGGGAGGGGTGTATCAGTGGAGGAGGCGCTAGAAGAACAGAGACTGCCTACCAAAAAGGCGGAGCGTCATGACTGACACGAGCGTACAGGATAATAGGTATCTAACATCACACCGTTCGCGCGGTGTCTCAGAAAAAGCGGGTAAGGGCTACTATGTATGGAGCAGCCCTGATGTATGCGAAGGAAATGGGTAGTCCGGCTACAGGGTAACGACCCCATACCGAAAAAATAGGGTGTACCATTCGGAGGGACCATTCGGAAGAGGCGAGAAGATTTCACGTTTAGTGGAGAGGGGTAGAGGACGAGGGGGCGCCGGCCTTTTCGACTAGTCGGGCAACTGTGGACGTGAGTGCCGATTCGTCTACCGGCTTCGTTAGGTATTCCTGGAATCCAGACGCTAATGCCTCGGCTCTATCCTTTGGCTCCGCAAAAGCTGTTAGCGCAATAGCGGGAACTTTCGCTCCCCACGCCCCCGTTGTCGCTCTAATCTTACGAATAAGCGAGTGCCCATCCTCTTGAGGCATAGCGATATCACTCACAATAATATCCGGTCGAGTATGCTCTAAAGCTCTCATCGCCTCCTGAGCTGATGCCGTGGATTCTACCAACGCGCCATGGGACTCTAATAGGTGATGGAGAGCGATCCGCGTCTTCTCTCCATCTTCGACCAATAGAATTTTGGTACCTTGGAGATCGTTTGCCCGGGTGGCTAGGTTATCTGAGATCAGTGGATAAGATATAGCGCTAAAACGATCGCTGCTGGCAAGGAGTGGAAACACGAGAGTAAATGTTGCCCCTTGACCTTCCCCGGCACTATCGCCTGAAACCGTGCCACCTTGAAGCTCAACGAGGCTCTTGACCAACGAGAGCCCTAAGCCCATGCCGCCATGAATGCGAATACTGGAGGCATCGGCTTGACTGAAGGTATCAAAGATATGAGGAAGAAATTCGGGTCTAATTCCTCGCCCGGTATCTCGAACCTCAATCACTAATTCTCGATGAGCGTCCTCGCCCCGGCTCGTCACCGTGATAAATATCCGTCCCCCCGCCGGAGTGAATTTGATCGCATTTGAGAGAATGTTCCATAGAACTTGCTTCAATCGAGCCGGATCAGCACTGATATACAGAGCGGTGCCATCAAGGTCCTCGACGATGGAGACCCTTCGCTGTTCAGCCATCAGGCGAATGGTGTCAATAGCCGCGACGACTACCTCGTGAACATTAATGGTCTGCTTATCAAGTGACAGCTTCCCCGTGGTAATGCGCGAGATGTCGAGCAGGTCACTGATGAGTTGATTCTGAGACCAAACATTCTCTTTGATCGTTCGAATGCCCAACTGCATCTTTTCTGGTGAGAGCCCCCCTCGTTCCATGAGTTGGCTCCAAGATAAGATAGCGGCAAGCGGGGAGCGAAGTTCATGAGATAGAGTAGCCAGAAATAGGTCCTTGGCGCGATTAGCGTTCTCTGCCGCGATTTTCGCAGACTCAAGAGCCGCCGTGCGCTGAACAACTTTTGCCTCCACCTCCGCGTATGCTTTTTTAAGCTCACCTTCAGCCGTTTTGCGCGCGGTAATGTCTGCGTTAACTCCAAGAATACGTTCCGGCGATCCATCATCAGCTCTCAACACTATTCCGTTAGCTTTTATGTTCACAATGACGCCATCTGGGCGCACTATCCGAAACTCTGTATCAAACTCACGCTCTCCCCTGAGCGCCATTTGAATCTCCTCCATCGCTCTTCCTTGGTCATCTGGATGTAGCGGTTTCTGCCAGTCCTCGACCTTCTCGGAGAATTCTTCGCGAGGGGTCCCGTACAATTCAAACATCCTCTCATCCCACAACAATCGCTGCTTCTTGATGTCCCAATCCCATACACCGAGATGGGCGGAGCTGAGGGCGAGATGAAGTCGTGACGACACGTTTCTCAGCTCTTCTTCCACTTGTTTTTGATGTGTGATGTCACGAGCAGTTACGACTGCGCCGATGATGGACCCCTCCCCAGAACGGATCGGTGCGAAGCTATAGCTCCCTATCCAAGAGTCATTCAGATCCCTACGACGCAGGAGGTGCTCAACGCCGGTGGCGCTTTCCCCCCTTAGAGCCCGGGGTACAGGCCAATCGCTCACAGGTAAAACGGTCCCATTGAGCGTGCAGACATCGATAATGTCAGGATACTCGGCTACGGTCTCCCTACACTCACTCCTGCTTTTAAATCGATGGAAAGAGACAAAGGCATCATTTATATTTGTTAAAATTCCTTTGCGATCGGCGATAAAGACCGCGTCACTCATCGCTGCGAGGGACGCCTCAAACTTCATCTCCGAGGTGACATCTCTCACGGACGGCGACTGAGAGCCAAAAAAATGGACTAAAAAGGCGCGAGCTCTTCCCAGCATGGACATTTTGAAGCCGGTTGTGATGGGCGGTTTGCGGCTGCCCATAGTGTTTTCTTGGTGGCACACAAACGCTATCAAATACCCCTAGCGTGTCATGAGCGTCTCAGGGAGAGGGTATTTATTCGTGCACGTCGTATGATATCGA
>JBIIEK010000087.1:0-11945 GCA_044237895.1 Bdellovibrionota bacterium | reverse complement strand
CGCTGCCCGCCACTCAAGCTGCCTCCATGCTCTCCTAGCTGCGTATCAACCCCTTCAGGGAGTTGATCGATGAAATCGAGGAATCCCCACCGTTTCAACGTTTCCAAGGTAGCGCCACGGTTCGCCTGCGGATTGCCAAGAACCAGATTTTCATAAATTGAGAACCCGAACAGGAGCGGCTCCTGGGGAACCCACGCTATCTTTGTCCGGAGCTCGTTTGAATTGAGGTCTTTCAGAGGAAGATTCCCGACGGATATCTCACCCTCTGCTGGAAGATAAAACGAGAGGATTAATTGGATCAGGGAGCTCTTACCCGCTCCAGATGGCCCCATTACTGCGACGGTCTTACCTGCCGGGATCATGAGCGAGAGGTTATCGAGCACTCTCGTATCTGGGCGCTGCGGATACGAGAAACTCACCCCCTTAAATTCTATCGCGAGTGGTCCTGGAGAGAAGTAACTACCCTCTTTCACACTCGTTGCATGGGTCGCACGCCCGTCCTTAATGAGCTCAAATACTAGATCGAGGCCGCCGATCCCCTGAATCACCTCTGAATAGGCGCTTACAAGAAAGCTAAAGGAGACTGCCACGATAGCGCCATACAATGCGAACGCCGCAAGATCGTTTAAGGGAAGCTCTTCACGTAAGACGAGAGAGAGGCCGTACCATAAAACTCCAAGGAGCAGAACGTTAAGGAGCAAACTTGCCCCCGACGAAAATGCGGCGCTTATAGCTACCCGCTTCTCTCCAGCCGACAGAACCTGCGCGCTCATTCTGGAGAAAGAAAGGGTCGTTGTGGCCTCCGCGCCCAGAGCGCGCACCACCTTTGCCCCTGAGAAGCACTCAGTCGTGAATGATGATAATGCGGCGAGCGCTCCCTGATATGCCCGTGACGCAGCTCGCAGTGAGCGGACAAAGACCACAGAAACGACAACGATACAGAGGACGCTGGCTACGATGGCAGAAGTCATCCTCCACGACATATACGCCATTAACGCAGTGCCTATGACCACCTGCGCGCCGTAGCGAAGAATGACCGATATCTTGATAGAGACGAGGTCCTGGATAAGCGCCGCGTCAGAATTGATCCTTGAAGCAAGGTCTCCTGAGCGCATACGGTCGAAGAAGGAGATCCCTTGATGTTGGACGGCTCTAAAAAGCTCCTCTCGAAGCACCGCGTAGACCCTCTGGCCAAGAAGGCCAAAGAGACGAGAGCGGAGGTAAAATGCTATCCCTTGAATAACAAAGAGGCCGGCTAGCCCACAGAATATAATCGTTAGGTGGTCCACGAGCTGCGGAAACCGGGCCGGGTCAAGTAACCGGCGCACCACTTCTGGGAAGAGAAGGTTTATAGAGCTGCCTATCAGGAGGGCGGCTAAACCTCCGGTTAGGTAGAGCTTATGAGGGGCTACCAGACCGCCTATCTGCCGCACAGCGGGGTAGAGAGGGCCTCGCATAGTTCTTTGTTTACCGGTTTCTACTTTTCGAGCCATACCGTGCTCCCTGGGAGTGGAGTGCGGGGCCTCCAATTTATCAAACGACTTTTCGAAACGCATCTTTTTTGAATAAGTTGTTTAAGGTAATGCGTAATTCGAGACGATACCTTATACGATCAACCGAAGCCAAAACGAAGCACTAACAGACAACATGATTGAAGACGAGCTGAAACAGACGATCGAAGCGATGCACGAGCTTCCCGTTGTTCGTAACACGCTCCGCCTCCTTCGGGAGGCCCTGCCAGCGGAGCTTTTCTATCACAGCGCGCCGCACACCGATGATGTACTATCCGAGGCGCTTCGCTTCGCCCTCACAGACAAACTTTCACCCCGGGAGATAGAGCTGTTGGCTATCGCCGCTGCCTGTCACGATGTGGGGTTCATCAAGAGTCCGGTTATAAACGAGGCGATCGGAGCGGAACACGCGCGTATCGAGATGACAAAAGCGGGTGGTTACACGGAGGAGGAGATCGCGCTCGTCGAACGAATGATTCTCGACACCGCGTTAGTTGAAACCACGGTAGGCCCCAAGCAGATCCCCTCCACCAGCCTATCACGCTACTTACTCGACGCTGATCTAAGTAACTTTGGTCGCGATGACTTTTTCGATAAGGGAGAGCTTCAACGAAAGGAGCTCGGTGTCGATCAGGAGATCTTCCGCAAAAACTCCTTCGCTCTTCTCAACGCTCACCGATGGCTGACCAATGCCGCGATGAAACTGCGACAGAAGAAAAAGGAGCAGAATCTGGTGCTCCTTAAATCGATGGTGTTCTCGCAAGCAGACGCCTCATCTCTTGGGTTCGATAGGTTGGGATTCCTGGCTAAGTTGCCCATGCTGCTGAACTCAAGCCTCGATACTCAAAAAGTTATCAGGGTTGCGCTCGGTGAGCTGAAGGGGCGTATCGACGCAAAGGCGGCAACGATATTCTTACTCGATGAGGACCAGAAGACGTTGAACTTTTGGGCGCTTCAAGGCCAAGAAAATCATCGACTCGAGGGAAAGAAGATCTCAGCGGATATTGGAATCGTTGGATGGGTGATTCAAAATCAAGAGGCTGTCATCATCAAAGACGCAGCGGCCGATCCTCGGTTTTTCTCGCAAATAGATGAAGAGGGCGGGTTCATCACTCGGTCAATGGTGTGCGCCCCTCTCTCCGTTAGAGAGCATTCCAAGATAGGCGCCGTCCAAGTGCTCAATAAGGCTTCTGGGCCCTTTACAACGGACGACCTTGATTTCGTGACTCAATTCTCTCACCAAGTCGCTCTCGCAATTGAGAACGCCCAGCTCTATGAGGCCGTTGCACTTAGGTCGAAGCAACTAGAATTGGTAGACAGCAAGAAAAACGAACTCATGGGCCTGCTTGCCGCGGAGTTTCGAGATCCTGTATCCATGATTGGAACCTCTGCCGAATTGCTTGGGTCTGGCGCTCTTAACGACGGATTCATGGTCGAAAAGACCTGCAACGCTCTCTCAACGGGCGTTCAGAGATTGTCGAAGTTGATCGCCGATTTTCGCAATCTCTCTCTAGCCTCATCGTTACATCTTACCATCCAGCGAGAACGATGCCTCGTTCTCTCCGTTGTGCGTCAAGCCGTGGCGAGTTTTCAGAGCGTTCTTCCCCTCCGAGGGATCTCGATAACGATAGAGTGTCCTGAATCGGTCGGAACCGTCGAAGGTGATATGAACCTTCTCGTTATCGCCGTTGGCAACCTCATATCAAATGCCATCCGGTTCACTCCCGACAATCAAAGCTTCGTCGTAAAGGCCTCAAAAGTAGATGGTTTTGTTACTATCGAGGTAACTGATCAAGGTCGCGGGATGTCTCACCAAGAGGCCTCCCGAATATTTGATGGTATGCCAGAGTTGCCGCCAACGCATGAAATCTCCGCTTCCTGTTATGAATTAAATTCGCGTGGATTAGGGCTTGGATTGCCTGCCGTTAAAACTATCTTACGTGCCCACGATTCAAATTTGGAAATTCGAACATCTCTTGGAGAGGGGAGCTCGTTCTTCTTCTCTCTCCCCTGCCCTTCGTAAAATTTACGAGTGCTCTTTGCACCATCGATCGAAATCAGGAAATCCACTTTGCTCAAGGATTCGCTGCTCAACGCCATGCTCAACGGCCTCTTGGAATCGGCGTGGTGAGATGTGAGCCTTTAGCTTCGCCAGCGCGTTCTCTACATCGGCTTGGATAACCGCGACGGCCTCGGGGGACGTCTCTTGCCGAATAGCATCGAGGACCTTCTTACGCTCCAAAAGGTAACTCACTTCAATATCGATCTGTGAATTTTTCGTGGACTTCCGCTTAGGTGGCGATTCTGAGGATGTAGGTGCCCTCTTTTCAAGAGACAACTCCTGCTGCGGTCGTTGGCCGTTTGCAAAGGTGCCCTTATCGGTAGGCAAAATAAAGTCAAAAGGCTTCTCCACCGCTCGATATAAAAACCCAGCAGGGTTTCTGCTTACGAGGTGACTTCCGCCCTCCACTAATTTGTCGAAGTGAGAGATGACCATCTTGATTCGGTCGAGGATCTCGACTGTGCGTCCATTGACAAGCCTCTTGGCTTGCTTGTCCTGTATCCCTCGTTGAATCAAGAGTTGTTCCAAGTGGTCCCGAGCTTCGTCCCCACCTGTCCCAGTGAAGGCCGGCGTGTCCGTCACTTGAGACGAACTTTGTTCAGGATTCATGGGAGAATTAGAGTTTGGAGTAGCAAGCGTCTTCCGTGGGGCGTGCGCTGCCACCAGCACCACATCTGTTGATTTCCCCTTCCCTACAAACTCGTACTCGCTTAGGAGGCCCTTCTCTTTCAGCTCTTCTAGAGCAGGCTCTAGCTGTTGGCGCAGAGAGCTTGCATAAACATAATTTCGAGACACTCCTATCTTCTCATGCGCAAGAACGAAGAGATTTACCTGCATTCGAGATCGATACCAAAAGTGTTTATCGAGATATCGATAGAGTCTTTTGGACACGGCGCTTTGGAGATCGAGGTAAAACTCAAGATCTAATTTTTTGATGAATCCGACCTGGAATGATTTGAAGAGAACTTCGCTCCACGTAAAGAAACTTGGTCGTGTATCCCGCCCATCATTAATTTCATAGGCGTCGAGAATACCGAAGTTGCGAGTGCTGTGGAGTTTTGACTCGTTATCATAGAATGCGTTCGTTGCTTTAATACGAACGCCACTCAAACGATCCAGCGCGTTTTGCAAACGGACATAACTTCGTCCCTCGGTGGTCCATCGAAGGATCTTCAAGAGTTCGTACCGAGTGAAGAATATCTTAGGGTTTCTTAACCCATCATCGGCTGTCAATTTTAACAACCCGAGCAACACCTCATCATCCGAAGATGTCGGTAAACCGAATTTATCCGCTCCCGTAATAATCCACTTTCGATTTATGACATCGCCGTTTTTCCCTTTGACCGAGTCGCTAAACTCAAGTGTTTTCACCGAAGGGTCTGAACGCTTTGAGAGAACCGTAAGCGGGAACTCCGCCAAATTCATCTCATCTCGGGAAATCTTTAAAGGAAGGGCTTTTGTTGGTTGAGCTTCGTTCGGAGAAACTGGAACTGCCGAAGAATCTGCATTAGCCGGTTCAGACGTAAGCACGTCTTCCGGTTGAGTGTTCTGATATGCAGATGAGTTCGTCATGCGGATACAAGCTTAATAAGAGCACACCGTGCGTCTTGAGCGGTGTTGCTGCGTCGAGACATTCCTTTCCTTAAAAAATGTTCATGAACATCTACCAGAAAAAAAACGAAACACCATAGCTTAGTTTTAGTTAGTTAAACAATCTTTATATAAGATCATGTTATTAGATGAGCGGCAAAAAAAGCATGTAAAGTCGATATGATAGGACTGTTTTTTTACCTCGACACACGAGATATTAAGCGTCATTACCCGATAGCCATTTATCTAATCTCCCGATGAGTTTTTCTTTGGTTCACGAGGGCGTACTCGTCGTTTCACGATTGAGTGCTCTTCACTTCACGAGCCTCTTATGTGGATGCACGATTCCTTATGTGAAATCACGACGCGAGCGAGCTGCTGGGCATGTGGTTTCGCTGCGGGACAGTTTAGAGGGTATCCGTATCGTGATTTGAGGTGTAGAACGTATCGTGAATTGGGGCTAAGAGAGCGAGGAAAGTCTTATTTCAGATCACGAAAGAGGCTTTAGAGGCCCCTCCCCTTGGTCAGTAGATTTCTTCATCGTGAATTGACTTAAGTCTAGATTTTAGGTCGGATCTTTGCCAAATTCCTTATCTCGATTCACGAATGTGGAGGTGTTCTGTGGCGATCGCAATCAGCGTAGTAAACCAAAAAGGTGGCGTTGGAAAAACGACTACAACCGTTAATCTCGGCGCAGCATTGGCAGCTAAGGGAAAGCGGGTTTTATTGATAGATATTGATGCTCAGAGCAACCTGACCACCCACCTCGGATTGGGAGCCAGAGAGGATGCCGCGGATCTCAATGAGATACCGCAAGGACCGGAGCTGACGATTTACGATGTGCTCAAGGGGTCAAAGAGGATCCAAGACGTTATTATTAAGCGGTCGGAGAATCTGGAAGTTGTTCCCTCAAGCCTCCTTTTGAGCGCCGCAGATCTTGAGTTAGGCGGCGTAGTTGGTCGTGAACTCCTTCTTAAGCGGGCCATCGAGAAGGTTAGAGACCAATACGATGTTATTCTAATCGACTGCCCCCCTACCCTCGGTCTTCTCTCTCTTAATGCTCTAGCTGCAGTTGATAAGGTAATTGTGCCGGTGCAGAGCGAATACCTAGCACTGCACGGCGTTCGTCAGCTCCTGGATACTATTGACCAGGTGCGAAATGTCTACAATCAGAACCTTATCGTTGGTGGTGTTCTCATCTGCCTTCACGACAGTCGTAAGCGTCTTGCTCGCGCTGTTGCTGATACAATCCGCGCCTACTTTGGACAGCTAGTGTTCAACACGATTATCAGAGAAAATGTCGCTCTCGCAGAGGCTCCAGCGAAGGGTCAAACGATCCTGGAATATATGCCGAAGTCATCTGGAGCTGAAGATTATAGTGCGTTAGCTGAGGAGGTTCTTAATGTCAAAGCGTAGTTTTTCGTTCGCCAATAACCCTTTAATGCAGGGCCCAGGGCTTGAAGAGCGTGTACGTGGAGGCATCCCCTATCGAGAGATCCCCCTTTCCGCAATCGAGGCAGATCCTAACCAGCCTCGTCGCAGCTTTGACGAAGAGAAGCTTCAGGAGCTTTCTGAGTCGATAAAGCTCTACGGTGTAATTAGCCCGATATTAGTAAGGCCGGGAGCGCTTCCTGGACGGTACACCGTCATATCGGGAGAGCGTCGTTACAGGGCCGCAACTATCGCGGGTCTGACCTCTATCCCTGCCATGGTTAGCCAGTCTCAAGATGAGGACGGTAAGACTCTAGCGATTCAGCTTGTTGAGAACCTTCAACGTGCTGACCTTACCCCTCTTGAGCGAGCCCAAGCTATAGGAGCGCTACGGGATGGTCACAACCTCTCGATTCGCGATATCGCTGAGAAGCTGAGTATCTCGAAGAGTGCCGTTCAGCGAAGTTTGGAGATCCTTAGCCTCCCTGACGACCTTCTTAATGCACTTAAGGAAGGCGCTGCGGAGTCAAAGGTATTGCTCATAGCCAAGATCGAAGATGAGAGCATCAGAGCTAGCTATCTTAAGGATGTAGACGTTCTCACCAGAGCGCAGCTTGAAAGGAGTCTCGATAGTAAGAAGGTTCCCACCTCAAACGACTACCAGCCTGAGTCGAAGGTGGTTAGCGCCGAGGACCAAAGAATAGCAGAGGAGATTCAGCGCTCACTGGGTATGAAGGTTCGATTGACGCGTTCGAGCCCCCAAGCTGAGGGTGGCCGTCTTGTTGTGGACTTCTATGGTGACGGCGACCTCCAAATACTCTTCCGTAAGCTTGTATCTGAGGGATAGTGCTGTCCCACCGTGGGACAGGCTATTCCTAATATCGTGATTTGACCAGCAATAGGGATGCTCAGTGAGTGTCCCACGGTGGGACAGTGAGTAAGTTACAACACGGATTAACCTATTTAAATGGCCTAACCCCCTGGAACGGTAGGGGAGGGTTCGCTTTAGAAGGGATAACAAAGGTTCTTAGGCGTATCGACAACCCTCAGGACAGTTATCCAACGATTCACATTGCCGGAACGAATGGGAAGGGGACGGTTTCGTCCGCCATCGCTTCTATACTGGCCGCAGCCGGTAACACGGTAGGGTTGAATACCTCACCACACCTACAATCCCTCAATGAGAGGGTGATAGTTAATGGAATGCCGATATCGATGGATGCTCTCGGTGAGCTCGCATGGGATATCCGTAATGCTGCCGCTAAAGAGTTCATGGAATTATCCTTCCATGAAGCTATAACGGCCATCTCTTTCTTAGCTTTCAGAGAGTTCAAAGCTAATTGGGCAGTTATAGAGGTGGGGTTGGGGGGTAGACTTGATGCCTCTAATGTCATTTCACGACCATCAGCAACTTCGATAGTTACGATCGACTATGACCATCAACATATCCTTGGGAATACGCTTGGGGAGATCGCTGCCGAAAAGGCCGGCATTATTAAGCCTGGAGTGCCTTTAATATCGGGTTCACTCCCTCGTGAGGCCGAAATTGTAGTCAGCAGATTGGCTAAAGGGGTTCGGCATTATCGATACGGCTCGGAGTATGGCTGCGAACGGACTATGGGAGATTCGACACCCACAATCGGGTATTGGGGTAAGGACTTTCCTGGAAACCCGATAGTCAGGAGCTCATTCGTGTCTCCACTCGAAGGTCAGCACCAGGCCCATAACTTATCTGTCGCAGCTACCATCGGCTTCGTAGTCGGAATGCCGGAGACCGCGGTCATCCAGGGTATTGAAAATGTGTACTGGCCGGCTCGAATGGAGCTCCTGGAGATTGAGGGTAGGGGGATCGTGATGGATTGCGCCCATAACCCTGCAGGGATTAGGGCCTTCGTCGCATATCTCGATAGTATAGGGGAGCGGGACATCGACCTCACGTTCGGAGTTTTGGATACTAAGAATTGGCAGGAAATGATCGGCATCCTGAGACCATACGTCTCTCAGTGGCGGATAGTTCTTCCAGAATCAGAGAGGGCTCTTCCCCTCGAGCAGGTCGAAGCCGAGATTAGACTATCGAGAAACGACATAAGAGTGACCGCTTATGGGAGCGACTACGATCGATTAACGAAGGACATTATCTCATCTGGTGATATCCCCCGGCGATTTGTTACCGGCTCCATGTACATGATAGGGCGGCTTCGTAACTTGCTTGGAGTTCCGATAAGACCTCTATGGCCCCCTGTGTTGTAACGCTGTTTGTTTGCGGGATGTGTTTGAGAGGGCTTTCAGTAGTTTTCGTGAGGTGCGAGGCTCCTCTACTGGATGAGACCGAGTGATAAGTTTGAGTGATGGCGAGTAATCCTGAATTCATAGCCGACAATAAGGTCATTCTTGAGCAGTGGAAGAGCGCAATCGATCTCCAGCTTCTCACGGTCGCTTCGCGGGCAGCACCTGATAGTGAGCGCTTACAGTTAGCAGCGAGGTACGTCCTCGAGGGGCAGGGAAAGCGACTTCGTGGATTGCTCGTTATGGCGCTCGGGCATGACCTCGGCTCGCTAGATCCGGAAGTCTCTGGAGCGCTTCATGCGGCGGTGAGCGTCGAGATGCTTCATGCCGCGTCGCTTGTTCACGACGATCTTCCGGCGCTCGATAATGATGATTTGCGAAGAGGTCGACCTTCTTGTCACCGTGCATTTTCAGAGGCAACGGCGATCCTTGTCGGCGACCTCTTGGTGGGACGAGCGTTTGAATGGATAGGAGAGGGCCTGACAGCTCCGGCGCGGCAACTACACGTAGCAAAAGTCCTCAGTCGTGCTTGGGGAGATCTCTGCGTCGGGCAACAGCTCGACATAGAGAGATCCGCTGATCCGAAGGTGATCCAAAGGTTGATGGAATTAAAAACAGGGACGCTCTTTGGAGCCTCAGCATACGCAGGGTGTGTGTGCGGAGGACTCCCCACGGAGCGCGCCGAGGAATTTTTCGCATGGGGTGTTGAGGTCGGAGTGCTTTTTCAAAAGCTTGATGATGTCTCCGATGGAGACTCTACGATGAGTGAGCCGTTTCATCGGGATCGAGAGATCGCCGACTCACATGCGAGGTTAGTAAAACTAGCGTCTTCAAGAGCTCTGCCGTTGACAGAGTTGGTGTATCGCACGATTGTGGGAACGAGTTCTGAGGCCCTTCAGTAAGTTTTTCACATATCGGGCAGAGGTGTCCCAAGCGGGCGCTCAAACGCGGCGCTAGGAAAACGGCAGCGCCCTTTTGCTGTTCGCCTTTCGGAGGTGCTCTCACGGCGAGAATGGGAGTCTGGAAGAAAAAACTTTATGAAAGCGGCGCTAGGACTTAACACTCCGAGCATCTGTTTTGTAGTGATAGAATATATCAATGAATCCATTCAGTGACCCGAAATTTGAGGAGCTTGAGCGAGCGATTCGTGAAGCCGGCAACTTTCTGATGAGTAAGTGGCCCGGCGGAACGGCGCGGGATGTCGCTCTTACTATCACTGAAAAAGCTGATGGATCGTTGGTGTCGGCCGCAGACATGGGCTCCAACGAGATCGTGATGGAAGCGTTGTCTTCTCTATTCCCCGACGATCTTATCCTGTCAGAGGAGATCGAATCGGATCCCGCAGAGGTTCGAGCGGCGCCACGCGTGTGGATACTAGATCCCTTGGATGGAACATCCGCGTTTCTTGAAGGGCGAGATGATTTCTCTATTCTTGTCGGACTGAGCGTCGATAGAGCTGCTCTCGCCGGGTTGATGTTCTTTCCCGCTCGAAATGTCATGTACCTCGCGCGTCATGGGGCAGGGGCTTTCAGGAATGGAAAACGCATCTCGGTTTCCGCAAGTGACAAACCTAGGGCACGTAGTATTTACGCGCGGCACTGTTCTCTTACAAATAAAGAGCTTGAGAGTCCCTTTATGGACTCAGGGCTTGCCTTCGCTCAAGTGGCAACTGGCGAGTTGGATGGTGCGGTTATTCGCATGAAGACCCACCGTGAGTGGGATCTCGCCGCGCCGATGAGCGTGTTGCTCGAGGCTGGCGCCACAGTTTCTGACGAACAGGGGAAGCCGATAGAGATCGGGGTAGGGGAGATCGCCTTTGAGTATTTCGTAGTCTCGAACGGCCTCTGCCACGACAGTCTCTTAGGCCTCATAGCCCCAAAATAGTAATATATTCAGCCGCGTAGGCCGCTCTTTTCTGTTGGCATGATTTTTAGCTCATGCATTTTCGCTCGCGTGTCGATCTCTCCTCATGAAAGATAATTGTGTATCCAACCGGAAGGACTATGGGAATCAAATACAACGACGACCAGAAGCTTCTTATTGCAGCAGCGCGCGAGGGTCAGTTTGAAGTTGTAAAACGTCTGATGGACGAGGGGTTTGACGCTGATTGTGAGCTTAAATACGGGTCTAGCGCGCTTATGATCGCCGCATCTCGTGGGCACGAAGACATTGTGCGCCTTATCGCTTCAGCAGGAGGCAAGGTTAATCGCCGCAACAAGTTTGGTATTAGCCCATTCTCTGAGGCGGCAGATCGTGGACATCACCGTGTGTTGAGAACGCTTGTAGAGTTCGGAGCTGACGTCAACATGCTCCTAAACAACGGCGGGACTGCCATCCTTGCTGCTGTTGTCAAAAAGGATGTCAAAACTGTGAAGGTTCTACTTGATATGGGAGCCAACATCGATATCGAAAATTTCGATGGATGGAGTGCCCGAAAGTGGGCTATGTCAGATTCCGATCCAGCGCTTCTTGAAGCGTTTGGTATTGCTAAGGCCGAGCCCTCTGACACAACAGGAAAGTCTGAGACGGTAGCTGCAAAAACGGAGCCCCTTCCGACACGAATTAGTGTAAGCACTGTGGGACAAGCTTTTTGGACCGTATTCATGCGAGCGGCATCTGCTGGAGATGTCGAAACAGTTCGCCGCCTCATCGATGATGGTGTCGAGATTAACGGGCAGAGTCCTAATGGGACGACTGCTTTAATTGCAGCGGTCAAAAATGGACAGTCAACGATCGCCTGTGAGCTGGTTGAGTTGGGGGCGGACCTGACGATCTGCGACCAAGATGGCTTTAATGCTATTCAGTGGGCTCAAAAGAAGGGTCTGGTCCCATTCATCAAGGCCCTAAAAGAGCGTGCCTTGGTGGGTGAAGAAGACGTCCGAGGCTTGGAAGAGGCCTGTCAGCCAGCATCGTAGGGTCGTATCTGCGGTCGGCGGGGCCGCCGACCCTCCAATCGTTCCCGCGATAGATATGTGATTCACCCGTAACCCCCGACAATTGTACCTGGAGGGCCGGCGGCCTCGCCGGCTTGCCGCAACCCCCGATCCTCCAATCGTTCCCGCGAT
>JBIIEK010000245.1:0-3290 GCA_044237895.1 Bdellovibrionota bacterium | reverse complement strand
ATGATGGAGAGGGGGAAGCATACGTATTCTCGTGTCAGCCTCAAGAGGGGGGAGTCCGTTCGAAAACCCCATGCTTGTATGACGACTCTCGCGAGAACTTGTATCCGTACCTTGCAGTTCGCTTACCTGACTTGATAACTCAGTCGTCGCTTAAGTTAGGAGAGTGCGTGCCGCGGTCCGCGCCGGTATGTAGGCTAGAAATTTTGCCGAAAGGAGCGCATCGATGGAAGCATCCACTCTGTAGATCAGCTCTCGGCCAGTCTGCTCCGCCGACGTGTGACGGATTAGATCTCGGATTATGCACAGAACCTCTTTTATCGAACGAACAGGGAGGGCCAAATCATGCGCATTCGGGGATGCCGAGTGGGGTGACGCATCTTTGCTTACCACCGGCCCAAGGTGGCGGGGATGGAGATAGCTCTGTTCAACCGATATCAGCCCCGCCCATCAGTCCGAGGGCCCCTAATCCGCCAGCCATGCCAGCGCCTGTGAAGCATTCGCCTGGTAAGCCCGCAAGGGTTGGACAGCAACCGCCGATCAACTCGGACCCGGCGCCTGTGGCTCCGCGCAACAATGGAGGCGGGCAAAGTCCTCAAGGTCCCGCGAGCGATTCCGAGCGGGAGGTGTTTGGGGTCGGAGGTCCACGGTTCGCTCGGTATATCTTTGATAACGAGGATGACCAAAGTGAGTGTGCTCAGAACTTAAGAAGAAACAAGGCGTGCGCGCAGGCGGTTCGGACCGAAACGTTGATGGTTCCCTCGCACGCGAAGACCTCAGATCCGAGCCAGTGTCGGTGTGGTAAGGGGGATGGGCAATTTTCGTGGTAGCTGATTCCTCTACCACGACTCAGAGTATTGCCGGTACGTTGTGACATGGCATCCGTCTTATGCGCTCCCTATCCCAGTTACGTCAGAAACTCGAAGATCCAAGTAGTGCTTTGCAAGACAGGGAGGGATTGAGGAGATCGTTGATTGACGTTCTCCAAGGTCTTGAGAATACGTGACGTGCGACAAAATGGATTTGCGCGAGCGTCTTTTTCGGAGAACGGAGCGTTGCGCGGGCGCTGAACTTTTAGTCTGGCGAATTGAATTTGTACGTTTCTTCGACTGACTCGTGCCCCTCTCACTCTTCGATAGGACGGCCACTTGAAGGGGATTGAAGGTTCTGAGGGAGAGTTGGCGTGATAACTGTGCTAACGGGGCGCCCTAAAGATGATTAAGGCGCACGCCTAGCGCGCTTTCAAGTAGTGAGATCGGCTCGCTGTCTTGTAGGTCATAGGTCGCGTCAAGGATCGACGCGATCGTTTCATGTGAGAGTCCGGTCACCTCATAGAGAGCATAGGCTGATATCCCGCGCTCCTCCATAGCGTCTCTCACGCGGTCAGCGATATCCTCACGGGATTGTTGAAGTGTCTTGGCGCAACTGTCCCAAAATGTCGATGGAAACTTCGTCAGCTCATCGAGAGGACCTCTACCGTCATCTTTGTTGGGATCGTTTGAAGGTGAGGTGTTGACCATAAATGCCCGCAAGCTCCTTGGGAAGAAGTGTGGCACCTAGGAGGAGAAAGTCAATTGGAGCGGGGATCTTTCGGGGGTTCCGGCTTATTGAATTAGGGTGATCCAGGTCGTCTTGTCATAAAATTCGGGAAAAAACCTGTGAAGAGCCAAAGCTTGGCATATGGCTATGGCCCCAAATAGGAAGATCGTCTGCTCGGTTCGAAACCGGGTGGGGAGAAGATAGGAGCCGAGCATAACGGCCGGAGCTCCACCTGCGAGCGCGAGAATCACGACGGCTATCTCGGGCGGTCGTAGCTTGTATTGACGACCACTCGAGGCTACGAGCGTGAGCATCATGAGGCTTACGAAATTAATAGAGGTGACGTAGCTTATGATCAGGGGCCAGAAAAAGAGGTAATAGAGGAGTCCTGCTAGAAAAAGGACTGCGACGGGGCCCACGACAGCCGCGGCATATTCCCTTTCGATCATGATGTGCCTCTTCTGTGGTCGCGGAAGCATCAAGTGGATGGCAGCGAAGCCCTGAGAGGTTTGAACAACACTAAAAGAGACCCGTTGTCCGAGTAGCACGGTTTGCCGATCCCAGTTTAAAACGTCTCCCTCGGTGAACGAGACCGCTTGAGCGCTCTCGTCGGGCATGACGAGGCCCGTATGAAGCGAAGGATCGTGCGATACGATGATGCCGGAATAGGTCATGCGCAAAACTCGGATAGGTCTCGAAAATGGTAACGCCTTTAGCGGGTCGGTGTCACCCCAAATAATTGTTTTACGTACAGTGCCTCCTCATTGACTGCCGGTCTACGTGGTTTTAGCACTCAAAGAACTTGAGATTTTAGCACTATTTTTCTTTCGCTCTGTTTTGTGGGGCTGGTAGAATACCTCTTGAAACGCTACTCCGGTTTTGACTCGCATTTCATCAAAGGGAAGAATTCATGACGAATCGTCTCAAGGTTTTCTTGTGCCTCTGCGTAGCCGTCGCGGGCTTTTGCTCCACGTCGTTCTCGTACGCTGCTCCAACTCAACGAGGTTTTCAGATCCCGCTCACCGGTATTACGGGACCAGTGCTCGATGATCTAATCGCGAACTGGAGAATTAACGTCGTGCGAGTTCAGATCGGCGATGACGCAAATATGGATGGGCTCACCGGTGCCGGCTACGATGCGATGATCGAATCGCAGTTCCAGCTTCTCGATTCTGTTCTCCCTCTCTTCGCCGCTCGCGGCCTGAAGATGGTATTCATCTTATACTCTCCGCCAGGTGGGTTTGAAACCCGAGGATCTCCTTCGCACTACAAGATGTTCTCCGATAGTACGTTGCAGAATGATTTTATAGCGAAGTGGCAACAGATCATGACGCGGTACGGATCGAACCCTGTCATCGCTGGTTTTGATCTGGTGAACGAACCAGCTATGCGAAAGTCTCTTATAGGTGCTGGGGCGAAGAATTGGAATGGATTGCTTCTCTCCACCATAGCGGCTATCCGGGCGACACATCCGACCGTCACCTTGTTCGTGAAGCCGTTATACGGCGATCCCTCTCAGTTGACGAACCTGCCGGCGATTAATGATGCTCATGTAGTGTACGCGTATAACGGATACTTCTTTAATAGCTATCAGCAGTCCGGAGCGTACAATCCCCCGTTTTCAGTAGCGCCGCCGACTACGAAGGCGATCGATGATAAGGTTCGTGGATTGTTGGCGCGGTTCTATCTTAAGATCTATTCACGGGTCGAAGCGAAGATATTGCCAGCGACTGCGTTTCCCCCACGGTTAAGCG
>JBIIEK010000003.1:0-42893 GCA_044237895.1 Bdellovibrionota bacterium | reverse complement strand
CGCCCTCTTATTACAATCCGCGTCGACATCCAGAGAGAGCGAAGGAGCGACGCGATACCGTCTTAACGAAGATGCACGAACTCGGATACCTGACGACACACGAGTATACGACTGCGATAAAGAAACCACTCAAGATCACGCAGCAACAGGAGCATCGGCGCATCGCTCCTTTTTTTGCTACCACCCTTGAATCGGAGCTCTCTGAATCCATTGACCTAGAAAACGCACCCGCCCTCGGGCTCGCTGTATACACCGGGATAGACCTTGGCATGCAGCGGTGCGCTGAAGGTGCACTAGAGCGCGGATTGGCCGCACTCGAGGCCGCCAATCCAAAACTCACCAAAGGAGAGAGGCGGGTCGAGGCATCACTGGTTGCGATCGAGCCACACTCTGGCCTCGTTCGCTCATGGGTAGGTGGACGGGATTTCGGACAGAGCCAGTTTAACCGCGTAAACTTGGCGGTTCGTCAGATCGGATCGACGATTAAGCCCTTCCTCTACCTCACTGCGCTTGACGGCACGTTGAATTCTTATAAGACGGCTACGGCGGCGAGCATCCTTGAGGACAAGCCGATGGAGGTGCACGTGAGCCACCAACCAACGTGGAGCCCTGAGAACTACGACCACGAGTTCCGGGGAGATGTAACTCTTCGGTACGCGCTTGAGCACTCTCTTAATATGCCAGCTCTCTACATTGCTGAGCGCGTGGGACTTTCCGCTCTCAAGAAAACCCTTCACGCATTCAAGCTCGCCAACACCGTTCAGGAAGTGCCATCCCTCGCCTTAGGGGCGCTAGACAGCAACCTTCTCCGCCTCACCGCAGCGTACGGAGCACTCGCGAATGGCGGGATCTACATTCAGCCTCGAATGTTCACATCCGCTATAGATTCAACCGGAGAGCGACTGGCGTCCGCCGAGCTCGTCGAGGAGCGAGTCTCTGACGAGGCGGCGACCTATGTCCTTACCAATATTCTTCAGGGGGTGCTCGATGAAGGAACCGGAAAAGCCGCTCGCTCAAAGGGTTTCTCCCGCCCCGCGGCCGGAAAGACCGGAACATCCGACAATGCACGGGACGCCTGGTTTATCGGATACACGCCGACCCTGGTAGCAGGGGTGTGGGTCGGTTTCGACGACAACTCCCCCCTCGGAGTAACTGGAGGCGCCGCCGCGGCGCCTATATGGGGCGATTTTATGAAGTGCAGCGCTCCTTTTACCCCTGCGGGTGAGTTCGTACCTCCCCCGGGAGTAACCTCCGTGACTATTGATACAAATAGCGGGCAGGTAGCAACCTCGGAGTGCCCTCAGAACGACCTCCTCAAGGAGGTTTTTGTCCAGGGTACCCAACCAACAAAGCGATGCGGTCTCCATCCAAGCGATGGCAATGACCCGGGAACCGCTCACAGCGCCTCCTCCGAGCGCCGGTCAAGGGAGTCCGGATTTTGGGGGTCGCTCTTCGGGAGATAGTCCCTTTCCGCCCATATCCGGACTTTTAGCCTCCCCTTTGCGAAGTAGTCTTGCCCGTTTAGGTAACTTACCAGTACATATTGAGTGTTATGCAGTGGATTCTAGGCATCGATTTCAGCACTCAACCTTGCGAGCTCACCATCTCTAAAGTAGAGGGTAGCGTCGTTGAGATCGTTGACTACAAGACGGTCGAAATCCCGCTGCTCAACGATCGCGACCTCTTATCAAAGACAGACATTACGCCCCTCATCATTTCTCCCAAGCATAGAACGGGAGAACGTTCAGGGACGGAGCACGATGACGACCACGATATAGGCGACCAGCCTGAGCCGACCGATCCCACCGCACAACGTGTCAACACATCCATCACCACCCTTCGCGAGACGATCGCCGGCCTGGAATACCAGTGGACAGCGGTTTCTGTCATCATCCCTCCCCACGATCATCTCGCACTTAATCTAAACCTCCCCTTCGGTGACGCCAAGAACCTCAATCGGATCGTCGACCTTGAAGTTCAGGATGTAGTTCCTTTTGAACTCGAAGACTTTCTCGTCCAATACGCCCCGCTTGGTCCTATGACTCACGGCTCGGCGGCCCTGGACTCTAAGGAGAGCGCGGCTGTTGCATACGACGTTCATGTGGGACTGATGCCTCGCGCCTTCGTTCGTAACATCCTAGAGGTTTGCAAAGCTGCCGGGATCGAGCCGAACATCCTGACCGTACCATCGTCTGCCCTTGGTGGTGTGTACCACCTCGGAAAGGACTTCTTTACGACTAACTCCGCGGTCATCTTTAACCGTGGTGACGAATACTCCATGGCTGTCTTTATCAACGGAGAGGTTCGAGTTGAGCGGGTGCTCTACGCGTCTAAATTACTTGCGGGCACTCCGCTCCAACCAGGCGAACATCCACTGCGCCCGATTTTCACCGCACTGAAGCTGATGCTTGCAGCTTCGGAACGGCGCTACGACTCGCGTATTGAGAACGTGTACATCCTTGGCCGCGAGATTAAAGGAACCAATCTGCAGCAACTCTTAGGTCGCCCTGTTCAGGGATTGCAGATGAAGGACTTTATAAAGGTCGGAGACGCGCCAGTCGGCATCTCCGCACTCGGCGTGCCTTTCGCGACTGACGAAACCACAATTGCTCCCCTCTCTAATTTTCGAACTCGCGAATTCTCATTCACCCCGAAGATCGCAGAGTTCCTTCGAGCCTTTCTCGGATCCTCACGATACCTCCTAACGGCGGTCGGCTCCGTAGCGGTTACCCTTGTAATCGTGTACGCGATTCGTGCCTACAATCTAGCGAGCATCAAATCCTCACTAACAGAGCAGATTCGGGCAGTCATCCCAGGCTTCGCTCCTGATTCTTCAGACATTCGAGCAGCCCTCATGAAATCGGAGGGCAAACTTACAGAGGAGCTCGGGGTTCTCGCGTCCCCGGCCAAGGTATCGCCGCTGGATGCACTCCTTGAGATCTTAAGGCTACTCCCCGACTCAGAAGGACTTGCTATCACGAACATTAAGATTACAAGCACAACGGCAAAGATCACAGGAACAGCTCCGGCACTCAGCGCGATAGAGAACGCGGGAAAGGCCTTACGGGCCAACAGAGGCGTCTTTAGCAAGATCACGTCGGTCCCCGGTAGTTCCAATGCGTCGCGATTCAATTTTACCGTCGATTTGGTTCTCGCCCAATAGAAAGGAGATCGATGCAAGAGCAGTTCAAAACATTCTGGGACGCACGTTCACCACGAGAGCGAAGCTTGATTTCGCTCTCTGTTGCCGGCCTATTCATTTTATCTTTATGGCCAATGGTCATCTCTCCAATTCAGGAGGCCTTTCAAAAACAATCGCAAGAGCTTCATGAAACGTCGCTCACCTACTCCGTTGCCCCCGACATCTTAAGTCGATACAGCAAGCTCCTCGGTCGTCGAAAAGAGCTCGAAAAGTTCTACAGCGGCGTCGACCTCTCCGCAGATCCCTACTCATATCTTGAACGCCTCTTGCGCGACACGGCAAAGGCGTCGGGAACCTACAATGTAACTCCCCGAGAGGGTGTTCAGCTTGGGGCCAAATACGCCCACAAGGTGTTCTTGGTTAATTTCCAGACAACGAGCATGGAGAACGTCGCTGCCTTCCTTAAGGAGCTTACTACCGGCACCCAACCGATGCTCATCTCCCAAATCAATTTAGACAAACGCACCGGTGCCGAGACACTCAGCGTACAGCTTGAGGTGAGCGGGTTTGAGGCGATATCGAATTCAAAATGAACCGGCGCATCAAAAAGGCGATTTGGATTGCAAGTATCGGGATCCTTATCACAGCGATCGCAATTTGGCCTTCGGCGCTGGCGTTCGTTGTTGAGAAGCAACTACGTGCTCTAAGAACTCACGGGGCCCAGCTTACGTGGACGGGTCTACACACCAGATGGAATTCAATCTCCCTTGAGACATTAAGCACCTCACTACCGGGACCTACGGTTCGGACCGGCAACAACAACCTCCCGAGCATGACGATACCGCTCCCCTTGGATATGGAGAGCCCCAAGGTGACCCTTATTCCGAGCTCTCTCTTAACGCTATCACCGAAACTCACCTTCGCGACGACCCTCTACGGCGGCACCCTATCAGGCGAAGTATCGAACTTAAGAACCACCCCTTTCATTAAGGCCTCTCTAGAATCCCTACTCCTCGATCACCACCCACTCGTCGGCGGGACCGGTATTCGAGGAGGGGTACTTAACCTTAAAACCGAATCCCTCTCCCTCCCTCCAGCACCGCTGCTGCCGCAGGGGACCATAGACTTCCAACTCTCCGAATTACACCCGCCACAAGTGCCAGAGCTTAAGAGCTTTTTAGGCATAGAGTCTCTTGGACCCGTAGACCTGAAAGGAAGCGCTATGCTCTCAGGAGACGACATCGTCGCGGATAAGATCACGGTCACATCGCCTCTCACCACGGCCATCGGCACCCTAGCTATACACAGAGCCTCGTCGGAGAATCCAGACCTCGACGGAACCTTTCGCATCCATCTGACATCCGAGGGCACGCGCACGTTTGGGCCATGGCTCTCCTTAGCTACGAGCGGGCAGGTCGAAAATGGGTCGGAGTCCTTTCGCGTGACGGTCTCCACTCAACCGTGTGCCGTCGTAAAGCCGGGACAACCCCGCATTCCGATTGGCCGTAAATGCCTCGAGTACGCAGTTACCCCGAACTAGGAATCTTCCGCTACCCAGAGCGACTTAGGGAGTGATACTATAAAGCCATGACCGATCCTTTCTCACTTATTGCTATCGTAATCTCAGCGGCGATTCCAGCGGCGGGCTTGCTACTCGGCAAGAAGCTGAGCGGCGAGGAATCCAATGAGCACCTCACACTCATACGAGAGGAGTGCCGAGGTCTTGAGAACAGGATCGTTGAGGCTCTCGGAACTGATACGCCGCAAGCTTCGAAAAGCCAGCTCGCACAAGTGAAAGTAAAGATAGAGCGATACCGTAGCACTTTAGAGTCTCAACGGGGCGAACGGGAAGCACTTGAAAAGAAACTTGAAGGGGCGCAGGCCGACGTCTTACAAAGGGAGGCCTCCCATCAAGAGATAAAGACAGCGAAGCGTGAGGATGAAGTTGCACTCCAAGAGGTCGTCCTCAATTACAACGATATCTCTACTGAATCCGTTTCTTTAGAACGAAGACTCGCCGAATCACTAAAGTCGATTGATAAGATGACCTCGGAGGTAGCGCTGACAGCCGATCAGAGAGCTATATTCGAAGCGCTGTCGACAGCTTTAACAACAGCCAGTTCGCAACTTAGAGATGTTATTATCGCGTATCAAAACGCCCATGAGCGCCTCGTGGCGCTGCAGGGACAGTATACGGACCTCGAAAATGAATACATCAAGCTGGTAGAGCTCCAACTCGGCACGTAACAGAGCCTAGCTCTACATACACTCTACAGCATATCCTCAAGCACCTTCCCGAGCTGCTCGAGGGAGGCCGTTCGCACGGACTCATCGACAATAGTAAAGACCTCCTGCATCAGGAATGGATCCCTACACTGCCATACAAGCCCCAATCGACTGAGCGTCATTGAATACGCCGTACTTAGATCGCTGGAGATACTGCCGATGGTAAGGGTCAAACCATTAATCTCCGTGCGATACCCCTTGTATCCCACGTCCCCCTCAACCGAACTCCAATCTGCGGCTGTGGTATCTCCGATATTATCCCTTAGATTCGATACCAACCTAGCGACAGAATCGTTAAAGTCGCGACGCATGCTCTCTCGGTAATTTTTTATAATCTGCTCTACCTCTCGAAACAGCTGCTGCGCGATATCCCCTTCCGCTAGGATCTGGCACGTTCGCTCTGCTCCGCCAGCGCCACGAAAGGCTGGGTCCAAGAGCATCTTCGGAGACCATCCACGGCCACGAAGCTCAATAACATACCGCGCAGGACCGGAGGGACTAAAGCTATACCCCCCCGCAAAGAAATTTGAGCCCAGCGGGGTTGACGACCTTAACACCAAGACCCCTGACTTTGTGTCGGTAGAGAAGATCTCCTCCCAGGTCTGCTGAGCGCGCTGAAATCTCCGACTGACATCCAGCGGCTCTCCGCCCTGCTCCCATCGCTCAGGAGCCGTACTCGTTAGCGTGTGCTTGATCTTCTCGATCAACGTCATTGACGAGCTGGATGCCCCAGCATCACTCTCTCCATCTGGATTATTTCCTGTCGGGTCTTTTGGATTGTTGGACATGAGAACTCCCCCTCTCTCTAGAATTGTAATCCTCAGGGCTAGATCCTTCAACCTGTAAGAGGGAATAGCCCCGTAGAAGCTGGAAATTAAACGGGTTGAACTCGGGGCACTTAGCGCATCAGGGGACTATATCTCGCTTCGACCCACTGGCGGAGCAAGCACCTCTCGAGGCTTAACTCCATCCATTTTGCCGACAACCCCCTCTCGCTCCATCATCTCAATGATACGAGCAGCTCTGTTATATCCGATCCTGAAGGTCCGCTGAATCATGGAAGTAGACGCCTGACCTTTCTCAACAACGAGTTCGACGGCCTTGTCATAAAACGGATCAAAGTCCTCTTCACCGCCACCCTCGCCATTACCACCTTCACCTCCGGAACTTGATTCCTCTGCAAGCGCCTTCTCGCACGCCGCAATGATCGCCTCGTCATACTGAGGCTGACACTGTTCCTTAAGTGATGTAACGACCTTCTGTACCTCCTGGTCGGATACGAACGCGCCATGGATACGCTTAAGGGGAACCGCGCCTGGAAGCATAAAGAGCATGTCACCCTTTCCAAGAAGCTTCTCCGCTCCCATCGAATCGAGAATCGTTCGAGAATCGATCCGACTCGTCACTCTGAAAGAGAGGCGCGCCGGAAAGTTCGCTTTGATGAGGCCCGTAATAACATCCACTGATGGTCTTTGAGTCGCCACTATTAAGTGAATGCCAGCGGCTCTCGCCTTCTGAGCCAGTCTGGTTATCAGCTCCTCTATCTCACGACCAACCGTTAACATCAGATCCGCGAGCTCGTCGATGACGATGATTAACTTAGGGAGGGGGCGTAGCTGTTCCGGCGCAATTGACTCTACCGTCGCCGAACCGGCCTCCCCATCGGCTGAGGCTTGTGTCCCATCCTCCTTCTCCTCACTTGCGGGACTTGGGAACAGCTCAGACTGAACCATTGGAGGGTTCTCACCCGACACCAGCTGATTATAACCATCGATATTGCGCACACCGAACCGTTGCATGTACCGGTACCGACGCTCCATCTCCTTGACTGCCCAACTGAGCACAGCCTTAGCCTGGCGAGCATCGGTAACCACCGGAACTCGGAGGTGAGGAATCCCGTCATAAATACTTAATTCAAGAACTTTAGGGTCAATGAGAATTAACCCCAACTCGGCCGGATGCGCCCGATAGAGAAGACTCAGAAGGATTGCGTTAATCGAAACCGATTTTCCGGTTCCTGTTGCTCCAGCCATCAACAAATGCGGCATCGAAGCGATATCCACGACAACAGACTCGCCGTAGGTGTCCTTGCCGAGCGGAACGCTCATAATGGAGTCGCTAGCACCCAACCCGCTACTCTCAAGACAGTCCCTTAAACGAACAACAGCCCTATGCTTGTTTGGCACCTCGATCCCTACGGTCCCACGCTTGGGTATAGGAGCGATGATTCGAATACTACTTGCGCGTAAACTCATCGCGAGGTCGTCTTGGAGCGCGGCGATCCGCCCCACCTTAACCCCAGCCGCCGGTTCAAACTCGAAGAGCGTAATAACAGGTCCCGGATGAACCTGCGTAACCCGCCCTGCGATATTGAAGTCCCTCAACTTTGACTCGATCTGTTCGGCCTTCTGGCGCAACTCCTCGTCATCGTCCCCTAATTGATGCTCCTCTTCTTGCTCAAGGAGCTTCAGGTCTGGGGCGATATAGTCGTCAAAGGCAGGGGGTGGAGAAGAGGCCTCAACCTTTCGCTTCTTCTTATCTGCAGTGGGGCGCAGAGACTTCACAACCAACGGCTCGGGAGGCTTTGGTTTAACGATAATCGGATCGCACCGTTCTACCGGCGGCGGCGCATCACCACCGGTAGTCGACTCGGGACTTAGAACCCACGGTACCGAGCCATCCTCGGCAGGAGGGGCAACATTCTTACGTAACTTAGGCTTCGGAGGTGCCTCACTCTCGACCGGCTCCTCACCATCTTCATCCTCCACGTATGGACCGGATGCGAAGAACAATACCTTCAGTCCCTTAAGCGACAACCGAAGAAGTGCAGCGGACGCGCCCAAAAGAACTAAACTCGCACGCGCGACAACTATCGGGACCCGCACTGCGATCACGGCCACAGCCGCTCGCACCACCCATCGAACACCATCGGCGATATCCGCTAACGATCGTTGAAGAACAACTGCCAAGAAAACTGCGCACGCCAATCCGATCACGACAAACGTTCCACCGATCCCTAAACGTGCCTGCGCAAGAGAGGCAAGCGACCCTCCGATCGACCCCGCCCATCCTGGATTGAAGACAGCCGCGACGAGTGAGGACACGCCAAATACGAGACCGATCCCTGCACCGATCACCGCTGCAGTGCCGTACAGACGGGGACGCTCCTCTTTCGATGAGGCCTTTCGAAAAAAGGCGAGCCAAACCAATCCTGCAACAGGGAGAAGCGACACCACTCCGAGACTCCCAACGAGGAGAGTTGCAACCACGTGCCCTCCCGGGCCCATGATGTTTGCTGAAGGGTCGTGCTGGCGACCCTGGACGATCCTATAGACATACGAAGTGATGCTCGAAAGCAGTACGAGTCCAGCTGCTAAGAATACAAGTGAGATAAAGTCTCTAACCCATCCGCGTGGCCTAAGGGTGCCCTTTAAGTCGAGCGCTGAGACCTTTGCAGTTTTCTGCGTCTTTGAGCGCCCACTTGAGCGACGCTTTTGTGTTGATGCCGATGCCATGGTCAGTGAACTATCCCTCTGGAAAACCCGAACTACGGTCGGATCGTAGCACTAAGACGACGACCTACACAGAGGAAATCTGCACGAAACAGAACGCGTTTTTACGGGTTACGGGGCCAAGGCAGACTACGATTACCTGGCAGGGCCCTCACTCTGAAATTGAGCATCCCGGCGTCTATTAAAATCCTGCAACGAGTCGCCAATTCCTCGTCTAAACAAGGCCTCGGCTCCCACAAAACCAGCTCCGGTCCCCCCGGCGCCAATCCGCTGCCCTATCTTTAACCAGTTGTCAGAGAGGGCCTCCTGCCTGTTAACGTAGCTGGCTGTCCAAACGGTTCTCTTATCCCTCGAGCGCTTTATACTCAAACGGATTGCGACCGCTGCTGGCTCGCCACCGACCGAGGAGCCACGCAACTCACGAAGCTCAAGAACCTCCGTCTGCAGTATCCCATCAGCTGACGACGACGGAGCGCCCCCAGAAAGGAGCTTCATTGAAAGGGTTTGAGCAGCAACCTCTTGCACGACGCGAAGCAGCTCACCTTCCGGGATAGTGGTCACAGACCGCGAGCTGTACCTCGGCATATCAATAGAGAGTGAATTTATAGAGAGGAGGAGCCTTGGATCATCGACCGAGGCAGCAAGAGGCGACACCACTAAAGGGGGAGCAAGCCTGGATTCTCCACGAGGGGTCGTCGATCGATGAGAGCAACCAACTACCGATACCGCAAGAATCCAACCCACCACACACCGAATAAGACGAATCACGGTAAAGCCCCCCGAACTAAAAAATACTCGGCTGGTTAAAACACTCCCCACGCCACACCTCGATACCCTAACCCCAAAAATCCTCCCCGACTAGGGCCCTCTCGAACCGCAAAAAATCCAGGGGCAAAGTCAACCCCCGGGGCAAAAACTCTGAGCGAATCGCTCTCGACACCCATGGAATCATAAGGGCAAAGAGCACACGGACGCAGTATGGGCCATGCCGTCCCTCATGTAGGCGGTTTAACACTACATATTGGACGAAATTAGTGGTGCGGTTCCCTCTTGATCTGTTGGGTCGAAAGGTTTTAGGCTCCGTGAACAAAGAAAAGATTAGAACAGAAGGCGCCCCCTCATGAGGAGCGGCCTTTAACTTGGAAGATGTACATATGACCACGAAAGCGACCGAAAAAATTATAGAGGCCCTCACCCAACTCGTGGAGGGTTTCGCAGAACTTCAAGAGAAGCTTGAAGAGGATTACGATCCCGATCGCGATGAAGATTCCGATGAGAAGGAGAGCGAGGAGGCCGAAGAGGGCGAGGAGCCGTCTGGAATCGAAGAGGCCCTCGTAACCGAAATCAAAGCTGCCGTAGAGTCGGTAATTGAGAATGAGGACTGCGCCCCAGAGGACCTAGCGTCCATCGTCTCAGCGCTCACAGACGCTCTTGAGGAGATAGCTCCTGAGGTATTCGCTCAAGAAGAGGGCGAGGAGGAAGACGAAGAGGAGGAGTACGAGGATATCGACGACGAAGACTTCGACGACTACGATGAAGACGAGGACGAGGACGAGGACGAAGACGAAGATGACGAGGAAGAGGAAGACGAGGATGAAGAGGAAGACGAGGATTAAATAACGTCGTCCTTATGTCAAAACCCCGCGAATGCCGACGCATACGCGGGGTTTTTTTATGCTCCGTTGCGTATCCCACAAGCAGGGGCGCAAAAAGAATCGCCCCCCACTATTCCGGAAGGAGCCTGTACTCTGACCACTCGTTAAGGGGAAACCGTGACAGCGCACGCTTTATGTCTTCACGAGACACCTCTCGAACCACCTTTATAATCTCAGAAAGGGGGGTGGTACTCTTTCGATACGTCCATTCCATTCCGAGAGCCATCAATCGTCCCATCGGAAGTTCTCCGTCCAAAACGATGCGTGCAACAATTTTAGCTTTGGCGCGCTCCAAATCAGCATCTGAGAATTCCAGCGGCTCGGACACGATCTCCTTCGCTTTTTTCACGACATCATCCAGACGATCTGGCGAAGTGCTCACGTATACCATGAAACAGCCAGTTCCATCGCGCTCATCACTGTCCACGCTGGCCGAATCAGCCAAGCCCTTATCCACCAACTCCCAGTAGAGCTTAGAGCCTGAGGAATCCCCGAGAATGGTCGCAAGGATCGAGAGGGCATAGCGCTCATGATCCTGAGAGCTCGCCCCTCCAGTCACGAGAACCGCGTGCGAGTGACTCAAATTCTTTCTATGATACTCCTTATACACGCTCTTCTCAGGATGACGCTTCAGCTCACGAGTAACTGTATGGTCGACCCACGTGCCGCACATCCTTCGCGCATCAGCCAGGAACGCCTCAAGCGAAAAATTACCTGTGGCGGCGAGCACCATGTTGGAAGGTGCATAGCGGCGATCGAAGTATCCCCTCATGAGCTCGCAAGAGATCTCCGAAACTGAATCGTGACTCCCCAAGACTGAGTTACCAGCGGGATGAGCGCCGAAATAGTCCTTAAACGCGTTCTCGAAAAGATAAAAATGGGGTCTATCGCGGTAGAGAGCTATCTCTTCCAGTATAACCTTCTTCTCCATCGCAAACTCATCGGGATCAAGCGCAGGTCTCAGCATATCCGTGAGCAACTCCTGCATCGCCGAGAACTTCTCCGGAATGACCGTCGAGTAGTAGACGGTATTCTCCTCCGATGTAAATGCATTCGCCTGTGCCCCGAGATTGCCAAGCTCCAAATTGATATCAAGGGCACTACGCGAAGGTGTCCCTTTGAACATCATGTGCTCAAGAAAATGCGAGATCCCGGCTTCCACTTCGCTTTCGTCGCGAGCGCCAGTTCGAACAAAGAAGCCGATCGACGCACTCGCGTTTGCGCTGTTTTGTTCGGCTAGTATAGTAAGACCGTTGGACAGAACCTCTCTATGCACCTTCGCTACCATTCTACTTACCCCCTTCAATTAGCCCATGCGGCACTTTGAGCTCATGTGCACCAAGCGTGAGAAGCGACGCCGGCCTAAACGGATAAACGCTCAAGAAATCGTTCACGCTTTCTACCGTGACCTTATCGATCTCCGTGTTAATTTCCGCGAGCGGCCTAATCCGTTTTAGAAACCACCAATCGGTCGCATTAGAAGCCGCACGAGCACCTGGCGACTCCTCTCCCATGACAAGAGAGGCTTTCAGATTGGTCTTTGCCCGCTCTAACTCATCAGAGGTAACAGAGCCGCGCAACTTCTCCATCTCCCCGACTAGAACGTCTAAGCTCTCCTGAGCCCGCTCTGGTGTTGTACCGACGTAGGCGGTCACAGTTCCGTAAGACATCGTCGACCCGTGCCGCGCGTAGACCGAGTAGCACAAACCCCTCTTCTCACGAAGCTCAACGAAGAGCCGTCCGAACATTGAGGCTCCGAGCAAACTTACTGCTATTTTGCCCGAATAATAGCCATCAGAGTTAAAGGTCACAGAGGGGCTCGCGAGAACGATCTGCATCTGAGATGAGTCGTAACCTACATGAAAATATCCTTTCTTCGGAGCGGCGCCGAATGCGGGAATCTCCGCAACTCCACCACGCCATCCCCCGAATAACTGCTCAACGTCGGACTTAACTTTCTCGGCGTTAACTTTTCCCGCTATCGAGAGGATTGCATTCTTTGGACCGAAACAGCTCTTGTAAAGATCGAGCACCGTCTCTCTTGTAGAGCCACGAATCCCCTCAGCCTCTCCGAGCGAAGGTCTATTATAAGGCGCTGGGTAGTACCGCCTTGTAAGCTCAACCATCGCCCGACGCGCCGGATTGTCGCTGAGCGAATCGATGTCCTGGAGAAGAACGCTCTGAATATTTGGGATCTCATCCTCCGGCAGGTGCGGCTCCCTCACCATAAACGATACGAGTTCAAGTGCTCGCGGGAGAGCGTCGCTCACGAGCGAACCGCTGAATCCGTATCTATCGGTGCCGATCCCCTCCCCGTGTCGAATTCCAAGCGCGTCGAAAGCCTCCGACAAACCTCGAGAGTCATACGCACCAGCGCCTCTTCCGATGAGATCCGCGAGAATCAGTCCCGCGCCAACTTTATCCGCCGGGTCGCACAGATAGCCGCCCGGTATGATCAAGTCATAGGACGCTGATTCAACGTGTGACATCTCCTCAACGAGGACGGATAGGCCGTTATCAAGCCTGAAGCTACTTATCATCTCTTTCCTTTTCTTGACGAACCAAATCCGTGAGTGTGACCATCCTTGGGTCTTTATCTCCAGAGAAGCACTCGTACATGCGACCCAGTTCGCCTCCCAAGAACATTGCTTGCCTCTTCTTAAAAATAGCGTCCCGTATATCAGCAACAGACACCGCATCGGGGGATCTCATTAGGAGAAGGGGCATATCACGCCCCTCTCCCCTCATAATGATCCCCGACTGCTCTAGCGCATCCAAACTCGCCTTAAGCACAACCGAACTACACCCCAGTTGCTCCGCTATCTCCAGTTCATTAGGGATCTTCCCTCCCCGCGCGAAAGCGCGAACTATAAGCAATAACGTCTGAACTGAAAGCACCATCGCCCCATCCCCCACGGACATCAAGGAGCGCTTCCAAAGGGTCCCCGAGCGCGGAAGGTGTTGAGCTTGATAGGAAACCTCGGCTCCGAACAAAACTATGGTCCACGAAATATAGAGCCAGAATAAGAATATCGGAACCAACGCAAACGCCTCGTACACCCGCTCATAACTTGAAAATCGTATGAGGTAAAACGCGAACCAGTGCTTGGCCAATCCAAACAACAGCGACGCCGTTAGCGCCCCAAAGCAAGCGGGTGCCACCTTAACGGGAGCTTTCGGGATGAGGTAGTAGAGCGCCAAGAACGCGAGAAAGTCGATCAGGAAAGGAAGGGTGTCCTCGTAAATCGCGTTAAGAACGCCATGCCCAGCAAAAAACGTGTCAACTTGTGTCGAGGTGTAATAACCGGAGATAGCGAAGAACGGAATGAGCACTATGATCGCACAGAATATAGCTAACCGGTCAGTGATCCGTCTCGGTTCAAACACTTGCCACACTTGATTCAAGGCGTACTCGATCGAATTAAGCAGCAGTATCGAGGTTACAACGAGGGTGAGGAGCACCAAAAAATTGAGTGTTCGGAGGTTCTCACTAAACCTCTGCATGTACGGTAGAAGCTCTTGCAGAGCCGTAGTGCCCGGAACGAACTGTCGAAAAAGGAACTGCTGAACAGCCTCCATCCTATCCCCGGTCTGGAGAAACACCGCTAACACGCCGAAACAGAGAGCCGTCAGGGGTACGAGCGATACAAGAGAGGAATACGCAAGAGACGCTGCCTTGGAGAATCCGTTATCCCAATAAAAACGGTCACACGAGGAGAGCACCACCCGGCCAATCCACTTGAGGTCCTTTAACAGCTCAAAGCCCCGCACCATCAGTGTAGGCTTAGCGGGATTCGAAGTTGGCGTGGAAGCGGTCTTGTTCATGGTCAATTCGTTCATGCGACACCAAACTACCCTAATTCGGGCCATCGCACCTCATATAAGATGCTGAGATCTCCCAAATTATTTGGTTTTTCTGGGTCCGTATGCTGAAAACACCCCACCACCAACAAACACCGTGTCGGCAAGGAGCCCCTACAATGATATAACCTACCGAAATTATGAGCTGAAAGGCAGCACTAGCGAGAGGATGAGCAATCATGAACATGTCGTGCTTTCACTGCAAATGTGAGTTTTCTCCCCCGGAAGTTGGAGGGCGGGTATCCGTCGCTTTCAGAGAGAGTTGTCCGAAGTGCGGGACAGACCTCCACGTCTGCCTCAATTGCAAACACTACGACCAAGGGTCCCATCACGAATGTCGGGAATCTTCCGCAGAGTGGATCCGAGATAAAGAGAGAGCAAACGTATGCGAATACTTCATCCCCGCTCCTTCCCAGGGACAGCGATCCCGGGATCCTTCCACCGACGCTCGCGCTGCCCTCGACGCCCTCTTTAAAAAGTAAGAGGTCTATCCTACGACAAAACAGGTCCACACCTCGGCCGGCGAACAACGACCTAGGCGACGGAGGCTATCGCCCCCTTCACTCTCAGCACACCGTTGATCTGTTCGCATATCGATTCCGTACGGCACACGGTGCACACCTAGTACGTGATCACATCCAACCTCTCCTCATTCTCGAATAAAAGAGAGAGCCTACCTGACGTTTGGTTCCTGAGCACTTTGAGAGATACAACTCGCTTCGCTCAAAACGTCGGCTCGCTTGTCCCAACAGTACTCGATCGCATCGCCCACGCCGTACGATGACAACACCTGCCCGCAAATGGATTCCTTTCCCGGCATCCAGCTCGGTAGTGAGAGCTTGCAGCAATTCATGGCGGTTTCTAAGATCTTGCTACACCCATCGCTGGAGCTCGTTGAAGCCTTCGTACAGCATGTCCGATGCAATCTCGGGAGCGAACTCAGCTTTCCGCAGGCCTTGATGATCTTCATACCATCGTCGATCTGGGATAGGGTCTGCTGCGGGGTATTCGAGCATTCCTTAGGAAGAGGAACGGGAGCAGGCTTTGGTGGCATTCCATGAATCGGATTTATCTGCGCGTAGCTTGAGTACGCGGGGACGAAGAGTACGAACCCGAGAAAGAGAACCCGCGCAATGAAGCGGATATCTGCGCTACCTGTACGCGATCGTTGATACTGACTTTCACTATTCATAATAAAAACCTCGTAAGAAAAACCACTACTCGGGTTATGCGGCAATTCCGAATACTGTCGCCTTGCAGCGTGATCGCGCGTCCATACGCTCTATTTGCGGAAGCTTGAGCTCTTCATAATCGCTCCAAAGACCTTCGTCCGATCGCATATCACTAGATTCGAACCCGTCCGGCTTCATTCCACATTCGCCTGTTTCCTGAGCACTTCGTATGGCATAAAACCCCGGCAGGAGCTCACCGTATGTCTGACACCACCCGCCCCCATCACCGAAACACTGCGCCATCGAAACCCGCGTTGAGCGGAAACAGCTTTCTCGAAAGCAGGCAAACTCGTGATGAGTCGGTACTCGCACAGGCGTTACACGACGTGGAGGTAGCCCTATCCCATAGACTCGTTCAGGAAGACCCTCAGCGGATAGTCCCGAACGAAGAGCTTCCACTGGTTGCTCGTATCTTGGTGGACCGAGTATTGGCAGGCATACTGCCGCGCGAGCAGATCCTTGGATTTGCCCGAGGTCTTGTGAACGGAGGGGCCCCGCTCTCCTACCTTCGGGAAAACAGTTTAGACCCGCTCACCATCGACGATCCGAGTCTCTTCTCAGAGGGTCAATGGTTACCCTCGTTTCTTACTGAGCGGCGAATCCGGCTGCCTGACTGCGAGGAGCCAACCAATGAGCTCAACATTCAACCTCAGAGAATAGTGCGAGCCATTCAAGAGACCCTCGTCAGTGTAAATCCGCACCTGCCCATTTTTTTTCTTGGCTCTGCCGCTGCCAACGACAAACCCTGCCCATTTGATATAGACATCGGAACATCACGGGCGCTCCGCTCTTATTTTATGAGTCCAGTGGAGACGTCCTACGATACGTTCGCTCAAACGTTAATTCGACGCATGTCATCAGGTGCTCCTATCTTGGGGATGAAGAGCCATGTGGGTGCGGTCTGGGAGGATATGGCACTTGCCCTCGGTGTGAGCGTTACCCGCTACGGGCGAGCATTTCGGATATCCCCCTCCTCAGTGTTCATCGTGGAAGCAAGGCTTCCCTCCATTGAGGGCATCAAAGACTCTCATTTTGGGGACGACTCTCTCGACTAGAAACCTTTGGACGGAACGAGCAAAGAGAGCGTGTCGTCCAACCTCTTTAACTCGATGGCAAACCGGAGGACCCCGCCGCCTCTCCTCTACAACCTGCCAGGCGATTTCTAATCGATCGCCAGGGGGCCGCCGACCCTTGAGTTAGGGGGTGACGAGGCACTCATGAACGGCGATCCCGGCAAAGCTTGCCGCAAATACCGTTAGCCCTACTAGTAGCCACACCCGAACCATCTTTTCCTGATGCGTCATAATTACCACCAGAGGAAACGACCAACTTTAGCGCAGAACCTTACTGAGCCTTGAAAGTTGTCCCCAAAATGAGAGAGCCGCTGCACCGTAGCAGTTCGTGCACAAAAATGCACCCAAGCGCACCTTGGACCCGTGCGGGGATCTTTCGAGATCTGCCAACGCTCGAGACATATCCGGGCGATACGCCACGGCATTACCTCTCCTCTCTTGTCTCTCGTAGCGGCAGTTCGAACCTGCTCCTCCTGAGAGAGCAAGACTTTAGTAGCCCGACTGATCATGACGTACGGACACGGTCTTCGAGGATGGCACATCTGCATCGATAGTACCGGTGCTTAAAGCCCCCGCACATGACGCACTCGGCATGCACAAAAAAAGTAGGATACTTGCTCCATCATGCATCTCAGCGCAAAGCTTCGACTTGAGAGGTAGATATCTTTCATTCAAAATACAGCAACTCTTGACTACACTTAAAGACACCGTATTTTACCTCGACCATGAGCGATGTTTCGCTTCTGGCGAAAGCGAAGCGCCTTACGTTTACACGCTGGGCCTCTCGCATCGCTCTTTCATACAAAGAGCTGCTCTCTAAAATGCATTCATGACGATTCAGAAGCGTGACAAGATCCGTCTCTTTTTCGATCGAGGCCCCCTCCAGATGAAGCTTTTACGGTCAGCTCTCCATATCGGGTCACAGGTACGTCACAAGGTTTTAGCTGAAAGGAAACACGCATGTGTTCACAGCAGCACGATTTCGGCACATTGAATTTCTCAACGCAGGAGCTCAAGACGATCCGGTCACCGGATGGAGATATTGCGTTCGGATATGCAAGCAACTATGGCGGCGTTATCGGGGTATATTGGTCCAATAACGGTCATCTATGGTCATTCACCACATTCGCAAAGCACTGGAGGAGATCGAGCGCCGCGGTGTCGGAGGCCGAGTTTGCGGATTCACAAGGTAGGGTTGTGCTGTTGCGAGTCCATCGAGGATGCGGGCAAGCATATCCTGACCGCTACAATCTCATCTTCAGAGCCCCTCCTCTGGATTACGAGACTCACATCAGTTTTCACGGATGTGATACTATTACCGGAATATACGGGACGAGGACACTCACGCCGTAACCCGCCGCGAGTCATAGGTTCTTATAACGCCCCTGTGACTCGCTTCTTTAGCCACCGGCGCCGATGAGCGTAGAGCTATCTAACTATCCTGCTCTCTGGCCACTTCACCACGCTCATTAATCCGAAGCTTGTCCATTTTATATTTAAGGATGCGTCGGCTAATACCGAGCATCTCTGCGGCTCGTGTTTGCACGAAGTTCGCTCGACGGAGCGCCTTAACGATCATCTCAGTTTCGAACATTCGCTCAGCATCCTCGAACGCCAAACCCGAGGCGAAGTTTTGAGGACTCGCCGCGTTTGGGGACATCCGATCACGAACCCTTCTGGGAAGATCGCTCTCCTCCACACGATCGTTCGGGGTTAATGCCATGAGGCTCTCGATAACGTTTCCGAGCTCTCGTACGTTACCGGGCCAATGATAGGACATCATCGCTGCAATCGCTTCCTGTGTGAAGGTCAGGACCCTCCCTCCATACTGACAAGAGAGTCGTTGAATAAAATTATGCGCGAGCGGCTCAATATCCTCGTGGCGCTCACGAAGAGGCGGCAACGTGAGATGAATAACATGGATACGATAGAAGAGGTCCTGTCGAAACGTTCCCTGCTTAACGAGGGTCTCTAGGTCCTTATTAGTGGCGGTTACAATTCTAACATTCACTCTAATCGGTTTTGATCGGCCGACGCGAAAGAACTCCTGCTCTTGGAGAAATCGCAAGAGCTTTACCTGAACCGCGGGGCTCAATTCGCCGATCTCATCCAGGAAGAGCGTACCACCATCCGCCAACTCAAACTGGCCGAGCCGACGCTCTACTGCATGAGTAAAAGCCCCCTTCTCGTGACCAAAGAGTTCAGACTCGATCAAGGTCTCCGGTATTGAAGCGCAATTGAGGGCCACAAATGGGCCGCGCGCTCGCGCACTTCTTTCATGTATCTGCCGCGCAACGAGCTCCTTCCCGGTACCTGATTCTCCCGTGATAAGGACGGTACTATCGCGAGAAGCGATAGTATCAATCTGCGAAAACATGGTGGCCATTCCAGGACACCTTCCAACCATAGGTCCGAAATCCGCCATGTGCGGAGCGGACCTCTCCGAAATCGCCAGAGACCGTTCGTTACGCGTATCAGCGAGGGTGTCCTTAATAACGCCTTTGAGCTCGGCGATATCGAATGGCTTACTGAGGTAATCAACGGCCCCGGATTTAATCGCCTCGACCGCGCCCTTTACGTTACTCGCGCCAGTAAGCATGACTACTGGGATCTTCTGGCCAGATTCCTTCAATCTCTTGAGGATAGCCAGACCATCCGAGCCGGGCATCATGACGTCTAAAAGGACGATGTCCGGGGGTGCGCGCTTCTCTAACAACTCAAATGCGGCATCACCACATCCAACCGTTTCTACATCGTAGGTATCCTTAAGGAGGAGACTTAAAGAGCGACAGATCGTTGGTTCGTCATCGATGATGAGCACCCTCGGTTTGAGATCCGTCATACCGGTTCGTCCAAGAATAGTTCGTTGAAGAGATCCTCGCCTTGACAAAAGATATGCCGACAGCGAACACTCAGATAAGATGCCCACATACGCCATCTCGATCCGAGCTCTGAAAGGGCTCACCATCGCGCATTTAATGCGTGTAATATCGGCTAGTTACCCGGTAGTACGAAGACCGCTCGCGATTGCATTCGTAACCAATAGGAGATGCTCGAGGACAGAGGCATCCTTTGATCCCCGCCACTCCTTAAGGAGCGATACCTGCGAACGGTGAAGATCTCTAAGGGGCGGCTCTCGCAACGACAGCGTCTTACACATTCGCGGCCGCCGCTCAGAGAATGCACCCCCCAACAACTCTGCAACCGTCTCGCGTGTTCGAGAAAACTCGAGAAGAACATCCCCCATAAAGCTATCTCGGAGGACGCTGTCATCACACAAACCAGCGTATAGTTTCATAATCTCAGCTGAAGCACTGTGAAGGGACGTCTCTATATTTAAAAAGAGGTAGCTACTCGGCGCCCACTCCATGACGTGCCCTCTAAAATATTCCCACGAGGCCGCATTAGTCGTTCGGAGCCCTGCAAGCGCAGTACCAACACCGTACCAACCTGAGAGGAGGAATCGCGATTGATTCCAAGCAAAAACCCATGGGATCGCGCGCAGGTCCTCAAGCGAGTGAGCACCTGTTCGACGCGAGGGTCGAGAACCGATCTTACTCGCCTCAATCACGTCGACCGGAGTGGCCTGTCGAAAAAATGTCACAAAACCATCCCGGGTAATCAGATCCCGGTAAACCTGCGCACTTGTTTTCGCGAGGTGTTCAAGGAGAAGACGCAGCTCTTCAGAAGCGCGCGCCTGGGACCTCCCTGCACCATGCCTCAGAGCGCCCGCCAGCAGAACCTCTAAGTTATAGGAGGCAGTAAGAAGATTTGCGTATTTCTGCGAGATAGTTTCTCCCTGTTCGGTTACCTTAACACCGTGCGCCAAACTTCCTTTGGGGAGGGCTCCGAGAAACCGATCGGTGGGACCAGCACCTCGACTTATGGTACCACCACGACCGTGAAAAAATCTGAGTGGCACGTTGAACATCTCCGCTATCGCCAGCAGATCCTCTTGAGCTCTTTGCAAGCCCCAAAAACTCGCTAGAATCCCCCCATCTTTATTGCTATCACTGTACCCGATCATGACATCTTGAGCTCCGCCAAGATGTCGCCTCGAATGCGCCATGGTTGGGTTTTCGAAAAAGGAGCGCATCACCTCACCACTACGAGCGAGATCGTCGATCGTCTCAAAAAGTGGCACGATCGAAATGGGACATACCAGTCCTCCGTCTTGTACGTGAGCGAAGCCTCCCTCTCTCGCTAACAATGCTACCGAAAAAAGATCCTCCGGGGACCGTGTCATGCTCACAATGAAAGAGCCAAGACCCCGTCCTCCGCAATGTGCCCGGTACTGAGATAAGACTGTGAACACGGCCCGCAACTCCGCAGCCTCAGGCCCAAGATCGTGAGAGGAGCCACTAAACGGCCGAGCGCTCTCAAGCTCGCTGAGAATTCGGGCGCTTCGCTGCTCGCGCGAGAGGGAGACCCACGAGTCGCCGCCGATATGAGACGCGTCGACTAATTGCGCCAACGCCTTTTCTATAACCGCCGAATTTTGCCTAATATCAATCGCGGCAAGATGAAACCCGAAGGTATGTGCTATCTGAATGGCTGGATAAAGATCCTCAACCGCTAGTCGCTCAGCGCCAATAGAACGCAACGAACGAGCGACGAGTGATAGATCTGACACCAATTCCGCCGCGCTCGCATAATGCCACGCCTCAGATACCGTGGCTAAGTCGGGGATTCGGATATCTACGAGATTAAGAAACTGCCGCCACGGCTCTGAGGGGTTCCTCTGAACCGCTCCAATAGAATGAGCACCGCAGATAGTCTTCAGCTCCTCAAAGCGAGAGAGAAACTCCTTAGGGAGCTCTTGAGCCTCGCCAGCGATACTCAGAGAACCCGCCAGCTTTCGAACCGCGGAACGCTGAAGATCCAAAGCATGCTGACGCAAGGTATAGAGCGCTGAACGAGTAACTTCCGCGGTTACGAACGGATGTCCGTCTCTATCTCCCCCGACCCAGTTTCCAAATGAAAGTCCTGGAAATACGGGTCCATCCCCAAACACGGACACCGAAACACCCGCTCGTCGGCACGCGTGAATGAACCGCTTGACCATAAGCGATACCACTAAGGGAAAAACCTCGGCGAGAAAGTGGGTCACGTTCCGAAGCTCCGAGAATACATCGGGGCGATTTACAAAGACCCCGCCCGTCCTCAAAATCCGCTCCAGATTCGCTTTAATCTCCTCTCGGATGCTCTCCCGTTCAGTAGAGGAGTACATAGAGTTCTCAAGACGCACTTGAAGAAGGTACAGATTGCGGTAATGCTCTAAAACGGTCGCACGCTTCGCTTCCGTTGGATGTGCTGTCAACGTTGGACAGCACGTTATTGTTTGCAGCTGCGCGACGAACTCTTCGACAGTAGAGTCTTCAAGGAGAGATGGGAGGACCTCACTCCACCGCCCTCGCTCCACCTTGGCACCAGAACTTGTGTCCACCCGTCGGCGGGCTTGATTGGCCGTATTCTCCTCTACGGAGTTAAGAATCTGAAAGGCAAGCGAATATACCTGAACCGCTTTAGGCGAGAGTTTCTGGTCGATCTCACCCTTGGATACCCACGGAACGAGCTCCGCGAGCTGGGGCTCGCCGAGGTCTTGAAGGGTCTCCGTCAGGCACTCTATTAGGAAAGCGAGATCCTTATCCCATTTGTAAAACTCGAATCCGTAATCACGCATAGAATAAAAAGAACAAGATTCGCCTTCTTGCGACTCACCCTATGTGTATGACGGCCTCTGGACCGAGGCAAGGACAAATCCCTAGGATGCCTTGACCGAGCTGGATTTCTCGGCAACCAGTTGCTCGAACCAAAACCGATACACATCCTCAAGAGATTTACGGAACGGAATTGTGGGAGTCCAGCCGGTGAGAGTGGTCGCTTTATCATTCGATCCGAAAAGCTCCGGCACCTCAGGTCCTCGCATTCGATTTTCGTCTTGGCGAATCTCGACCTTTACGCCCGAAATATCGATCAGTGTATCCAGAAGTTCCTTTATAGAAACCGCGCGCCCGGAACCGAGATTAAAGATACCGGTGTGCGAGTTCGCAAGCGTCCGATAGGCCCGAACGATATCTCGAACATCAGAGAAATCACGCCGCGCCTCTAAGTTACCCACTTCAAGAACCGGACTGGCTTGACCGAGGGCCACACGAGCTAATTGAAGCGCGAAATTGGCGGCAACGAAGCGAGGGTCTTGCCCTGGGCCGATATGATTAAACGGGCGAGCGATACAACTCCGAATTGTCCCCTGGCGGTCGTAGCGCTCGACAACCAGCTCAGCCATACGCTTGCTTAAACTGTAATTATTAGCGGGGCGGAGGGTGTTCTCCTCTCGAATAGGGAGCTCAGAGGACTTCACATGCCCGTACACCTCGGCGGAGCTAACTAACAGCATCGCCGGCTTCGTCCCAAGCAACGAGCACCCCCGGGCTACATTGGCCGTACCCGCTACATTAACTGCAAGAGTCGACTGAAAGTCACTCTCCGCCTGAGGAACGAACGCGATCGCCGCCAAATGATACACAACCTCGGGTCGGGTCTTGCGAATCAGCTCGGTCGTCGCTTGAGCGTCGGTGATGTCGAGATCGTAAGCCTCGCATCCGCGAAGACTACCGACCCCCGTGTTCGTGGTAGCAACTACGGTATCGCCCTGATCCAAGAGGTGTTGGAGCAGATACTGCCCAACAAACCCCCCGGCTCCGATCACTAAGGCTCGCATCGTTCTGACTCTCGGTTACTATCGAGAGCTAAGGCGCGCGATGTCGGAGTCGACCATCATGCTGATCATCTCCTCGAAGGAAACCTTAGGCTCCCACCCGAGCTGTTTCTTAGCTTTCGCTGGATCGCCAATAAGAAGGTCCACTTCAGCAGGTCGGATAAACGCAGGATCAATCTTAACGTACTTCTCCCAGTCGAGACCGGCGCGATCGAACGCAATCTGCACGAGCTCTTTAACGGTTCGAGTCTCCCCAGTAGCGATAACGTAATCATCGGGCGTGTCCTGCTGAAGCATCAACCACATCGCTTCTACGTAATCTCCCGCGAATCCCCAATCACGCCGAGCATCGAGATTTCCAAGACGAAGCTCTTTCTGAAGACCGAGCTTTATCTTGGCAACTCCATCAGTCACTTTCCTTGTAACGAACTCAAGTCCTCGACGCGGGGACTCGTGGTTAAAGAGGATTCCCGAGACCGCATACAAATTGTAACTCTCTCTGTAATTGACAGTTATGTAATGCCCATACACCTTCGCCACCCCGTATGGAGAGCGTGGATAAAATGGAGTCTCCTCACCTTGCGGAACCTCTCTAACTTTTCCATACATCTCCGAGCTCGACGCCTGATAGAAGCGGATCTTCGGGTCGACAAGGCGGATAGACTCCAGCATCCTCGTCACTCCGATAGCGGTAAATTCGGAGGTGAGAACTGGCTGCTCCCAGCTTGTAGGAACGAAACTCTGCGCCGCGAGGTTATACACCTCGCTCGGGTTGCACTTCTTAAGGGCACTAATAAGGGAATACTGATCGAGAAGGTCTCCCTGAATAAGCTCGATCTTATCCATGATACCCGAGATTCGCTCATACTTATCTACCGAGGCACGGCGCACCATGCCGTATACCTTGTATCCCTTACTGAGAAGGAACTCGGCCAAATACGACCCATCTTGCCCAGTGATACCTGTGATGAACGCTACTTTTCTATCCATATACTCGATCTCTCTTTATCTACATCAACTCTGCCACCGGCTATGGGTCGCCTATGTCAATTCAGTTCTCTTGCGTCGTTTCAGCTCGTCTACGACCTTGCGCACTTCCTGGACGTTATCTCGCGATACTACCAGAACCGCGTCACCTGTATCGATAACAACGATATCTTTAAGGCCCACAGCAGCTACCAATCGATTGCTCGACCTTATAACACAGTCAGTGCTGTCGATCGCAATCGCATCTCCACGAATTAAATTACCATCTGAATCAGCCTCAAAATTCTGCGCCCACTGATCCCAAGAGCCGACATCATTCCATCCGAACTGGTCAGCACACACCACTACACAGTTCCGAGCATGCTCCAACACCCCGAAATCAATAGAGATAGACTCAAACGTCGAGAATATCTGGTCGATCCTTCCGGACGTGGCCACACTTACACCCCGCTGAAGCACCTGCTGGATCTCCATCAACCCGTCGTACATCTGGGGAAGGTAGGCTTGAAAAGCCTTAAGAATGACACTAGCGCGCCAAACGAACATGCCAGAGTTCCACGAATACCCCCCTGCCTCCAGGTATTTTTCAGCGCGTTCGAGGCTCGGCTTCTCGAAGAACCGTTCGACTTTATAGGTCTTACCATCAACCAGCGCTCCGCGCTTGATATAACCGTAACCGGTGTTCGGCTCAGTTGGCGGAATTCCTATAGTCACTAGGGACTCGCCTGTACGTGCTCGCTCGATCCCCTCAGAGAGAGCTTCTCGCAAGCGAACCTCATCCTTGATCGCATGATCCGCTGGCAGAACAACCAGAACTGGGTCACCCCCTTTTGACTCGGCCATCGCATACACGGCCGCCAACCCGATACACGCAGCCGTATTCTTTGCGGCGGGCTCTCCGAAGATACCGGCCAACGGAACGTGCTCTCGAATTAACGTATGAAGTGAGGGCTTGGCGATAACGCGCACACCGTCCGCACCAACCAGCGGCACGATCCTTCTAACGGTCGCCTGAATAAGACTCTCGCCATCTTCACTTATAGAGAGAAACTGCTTCGGAAGCGCAGCTCTACTGAGTGGCCAGAACCTGCTCCCCTGGCCGCCGGCCATGATAACAACCAAGGTATCTGTGTGTGTCATATACCCCTCTATGCAACCCCAATCTCCGCCAGAAAGAGTCGCAGCCCCTCCTGCCATTTCATCGGCGGTCGCCCAAGAACCGAACAGATCTTGGTGGTGTCGAATGCGGAGTAGACCGGCCGCTTTGCTGGACGAGCGAAAGCATCCGCGGTCGTGCGCTCTAAAACAGCCATGCGACGCCCCTCGAAATGGCCTTCGCTCATCTTTCGAATCTCACACGCGAAATCATACCAACTTACCGTACCCTCACACGAGGCGTGCAGAGTTCCACCCGATTGCAACCGAGCTAGATCAAGAAGGGTTTCACCGAGCCATCCCGCCCACGTTGGCGAGACCCACTGGTCATCAACAACCTTTACCAGCTCACGCTCCTCAATCAGCTTAAGCATAGTTTGCACGAAATTAACCCCCATCTGCCCGTACAACGCCTGCGTACGAACGATAGAAGCGGACTCTCCAAGAACATCTCGAATGGCCTCCTCTCCCTCCCACTTAGACCGTCCATAGACGCTCATGGGATTCTTCGGGTCTTCCTCCTTAAGGGGACGACCGAACGAACCATCGAATACATAATCCGTGGAGACATGAATGAAGCGTGTAGGTGTTTTCGCGCACGCTACAGCTATGTTCCGAGCTCCGTCGCGGTTAATTTTAAAAGCAAGATCCCTTTCCTGCTCAGCTTTATCGACGGCTGTATAGGCCGCACAGTTGATGACCACATCCGGCTTGCACGCGGCGACGACCTTCGTTACCTGATCCGGTTCTGTTATATCCACTTCACTGGCAACAGGGGACACCACCTCGAAATCGAGGTCGCTCGCACGCTTCCTGATCTCATGCCCAAGCTGTCCGGCTCCGCCGAAAACTAAGATCTTCACACAACACCTCAGCGATTAGCGTAATTCTTCTCGTAATAAGAAAGATACGCTCCGCTCTTGATCTCACCCCACCACTCTCGGTTCTCTTGGTACCACGCAACCGTCCGAGCGAGCCCCTCATTAAAGGGGGTCTTTGGGGTCCAGCCGAGCTCATTTTTAATCTTGGTTGTGTCTACGGCGTATCGACGATCGTGAGCCGGGCGGTCCCCAACCTGCTGAACGAGATCAGCAGGCTTACCAAGAAGCTCAAGGATCATTCGAGTGACCTCTTTATTCGGAAGCTCTGCCTCTGAATTTCCTCCGATATTGTAGACCTCTCCTGAACGCCCATTCTCCGCTACGCGCAACAGAGCGTCGCAGTGATCGGTGACAAAGAGCCAGCTGCGCACATTCATCCCATCGCCGTATAACGGAAGCTTCTTTCCCTCCATAGCATTTGTAATAAACAGGGGGATAAGCTTCTCTGGGAAGTGATAAAACCCGTAGTTGTTCGTGCAGCGAGTAACCGAACCATTAAAATGATGCGTCTTACAAAACGAGAGAACCATAAGGTCGGATGCGGCCTTTGACGCGGCGTACGGACTGGTCGGATCGAGGGGCGTTGTCTCTACAAAAGCCCCCGTCGGGCCCAGGGAGCCGTACACCTCATCGGTCGAAATATGAACGAACCGACCAACCTTATGTTTATACGACGCATCCAAGAGCACCTGCGTCCCCATGACGTTGGTGCTGACGAACTCACGGGCGGACATGATCGAGCGATCTACGTGGCTCTCGGCGGCCAAATGAAAAACGAGGTCGTATCGCTCCTTCTCAAAGAGAGCGCCTATCGCCTTTTCGTCAGTGATATCGAGCTTCTCAAAGCGCACCTGCCCGCTTTCAACGAGAGATGAAATGTTCTTAAGATTCCCGGCGTAGGTTAGGAGATCGAGAGCTGTGACCTTCCACGATGGGCGCTCTTGGGTGAGATAGTGAACAAGATTGCTTCCGATGAAGCCGGCGGCACCAGTAACGAGAACCTTCACGGGGACTCCTTAAAAACGGTTATATCGTTGCCTTCGGACTACTGATCTTGAGGGAGTCCGACACCCTGTTTAATACTCCCCAACCCACCAAAAGTAAAGGTAAAGAGGACCGTACTACGGTCTGGATTGATGGTCTCAGAGTATCCCAGGTCGGCACTCCAACACTTGCAGGAATTAATAAAACGGAGCATTCCCCGACTCTCGATCAGCTCGTTGCCCTCAGCGTCGTACCGGACATAACCACCCAACCGTATACGGGTATGAAGCGCAATCTCCAGATTAGTCTCCAACTGGTTGACGGAGCTATCAACGAACGTATACCTGCTTCGCAGAACGTCCTCTCGATCATCCATAAAACCGACCGCAATCGAGTAGCTCGAGAACGCCCCACTTTCGGTTCCGTAGTTGGCGTCGAAGCCTGTAGAAAAATAACTGGACGGCGACAACACGACCCCCATATTGAGGTCGGAGAGCGCATTAACGTTTTGAGAGGTACTGCTATTAGCCTCCGCCGCATTAAGGTCATAGGTCTGTCGCAGCCTCATCATCGCAATTTCACGAATCTCCCCCTCTCGAGGGTCGACGTTCTGAATAGGCGAGACGGCCATCGTCCGACCGAAATCCAACAACGAGCTTCCAAGATCAACCATTGGCAACGTTCTATCCGAAGAGCTCAGCTCCTCAACCGAACGCAAGCGTTCGATAGGCTCCTGGAACTTGCCGTAGAAATGCTGAGTAATTCCGTAACCCACGAGGCTCCGTGCCCTAAATCGGTCGAGCTGGTCGTAGAGCGGGTTATTCTCCTGATTAACATCCGGAATGTAGGTGTAGTCGACCCCAGGCTCGATGGAGTGTTTTACCCTAAGAAGCTCGCGCCTCTCATTGCCTGCTCCGAGATTTACAAACTTCGAAAGCAGCCCGTCTCGATCGACGCCGAAAGCCCTCTCCACCCCCGTGTTCATTCCATACGAGAAGATCGGCAGCGTACGTGATATGGAATCCTCAAGCTCGTAGGAGCCGTCAGGGAGGGGCGTAGGGGTTGGCGTGGTTCCCATCCCCGGCAGCTTCGTCTCATTCATGTTGTACTGAGTCTGATGGAGCTCCGCACCAAACTGACCGCGAACGAAGTTGGAGATATGAAACGGAACCGTCGCGCGGGGTCGAAGATCATAACGCCACCCGTCATAACCATCCTTACGAACGAAGTCAGTACCTAGCGCGCTGGCGTTCGTCACAAGTTTCAATCCGTACGGATTGAAGCCCCATGGCCGAAGGGTCTTCCCCGTGGACAAGAGCGCCTCTGGAAGACGCTGAACCTGAACATCCTGATCGGTAAGGAGCATCTGGTTGTACTCGGCCCTTGCCTCAGCATTCACCATCTCAAAAGCTGTCCCTCGCAATACGGCTGTCGACACCAAGAACTGAGATTGCTTATCACCGATATTGGGGGCAGGGATCTCCCGCAGCATCAAGTTGTCACTCGTGTAACGACCATCAGCAACGAACTCAATAGGGAGCTTTAGCTTCGGGTCCGGCGTCCATCTCTGCTTATAGTAGCCACCGTATCGGTTTTTATCGATCGTAGGGTCATACACATCGTCTACATTGAGCCCCCGAAGACTATCCCCACGCCAACTCTCATCTGAATACAAGGCGCCAGCGGACAAAGTGCTCGTGGTAGAAAAGATCTGCTCATACCCGAAATCCGCGCCCCAACGAGAATGAGTGGCTATAAAGGGAGACACGGTAAAATCAGTTGAATGATCAATGACGCCCAGGATCGGTTGGCGATACATGAAGCCGTCCTGATTGCTCAACCCCCACTGCGGGGGAAGGATACCGGAAGCTCTCTCGTTCTTAACGGGAACCACGAGATAAGGAGAGTAAAAAACCGGCAACCCCTCAAACCAGAGCGTTGAATTACGAAGGTGCGCATAGCCCTCCTGGGTAAGCGAACAGGTATCGGAGTTAATCTCCCAAGGTTTCGCACCATCCGGACAGTGACAGGTCGTAAAGGACGAGTCCTCCAACTCGAAATCGAATTCCGAAACCTTGCGGGCATTATCCGCATTAACGAGGTAGCCCCCGTCTTCAACTTCGAACTCAAGGTTGGTAAATTCTCCGGTCTCGTTCGGAACCAGCAAGCGAGCTCTATCAGCGACAAAAACCCCGGAGCCTGAACTAACAACAACATTCCCCTCGACGTTCCCCTCTCGAGTTTCCGTGTTAAAGGTCCCTTGGTCGGCTTGAACCTGAACCCCTGCCTCAGAGATTATCACCCCTCCCTTACCAACAACTTCGTTCTTGCTTCTATCAAATTCAATCGAAGGGGCTCTAAAGTCCACGCCAGGCGACGCGAGGCCGGAAGCGGTCGTGGCCTTTTTGACAAGCGCCTTCTCAGCGGCCTGCTGGGCATCGCTATCCTTGATGAAGGTGCTGGTGCGATCCGGCGGTGGCGCCTGAGCAAAGACTGGTTCGAGAAACCCAACAAACGACACCGTGCAGATCGCCCCGGTGAGCAACGCACGCGCGATCCCGCTATTTTTGATACTCAAGTTGTGCACGCGATTCCAAGACGCTCGACAAAACCAATCCCACACTAACCAGGCGCGAGCGTACGCGAAAGGGGTCTAGTTACGATCAGACACCGAAGCCGAAATTCCGCAGAATAAGACCGATCTCTTCCCTCATGGCGGTACGTGGAACGATGCGATCAAGCATTCCGTGCTCGAGAAGGAACTCAGAGCGTTGGAACCCTTCCGGGAGTTTCTGCTTAATGGTTCCCTCAATCACCCTTGGGCCAGCGAATCCGATCAAGGCATCCGGCTCAGCAATAATAACGTCTCCCAACATAGCGAATGAGGCGGCGACACCTCCGGTAGTTGGGTCGGTTAGGACCGAGATGTAGGGAATATGAGCCTGTCCGAGCAGAGCAAGAGATGCACTCACCTTGGCCATCTGCATGAGAGAGTAGAGCCCCTCCTGCATACGCGCTCCCCCAGATGCCGAAACGATGATAACGGGACGCTTTTCGTCTCGCCCTAGCTCCACAAGACGCGAGAGCTTCTCTCCAACAACCGAGCCCATACTTCCGCCCATGAAGGAGGAATCGAACACTCCCAACATAACGGGAATGTTCAAAATGCGCGCTCGTCCTGTGATGACAGCCTCAACGGAGCCGGTCTTTCGTTCGTAATCCTTGAGCTTGTCTTTATACTTCTTCTTATCTTTGAAATTGAGCGGGTCTGTCGATCGAAGGTTTGCGTCGAGCTCCAAAAAGGAGTGCCGGTCCACCAGGAGGGGGATCCTCTGCCGGGCCGTCAAACGAAAGTGGTGGGAACATTTTGGACAAACCCCGAACGCTCGTCTGAGATCCTTCGTATAGAGTATCGCCTCGCATTTCGGACACTTAGTCCAAATATCATCAGGCAACTGCACAGGCTCAGTAACTTCGCTTATCTGCTTCGGAGCTTTGCTTCGTGTAAACCAACCCATCTGACACCAAAAAGGAAAACGGAACACCAAAAAGTAGCAGGTATATGCTACCGGAGGGACAAAAACTGCAAAGCCCCTCTTTCAGAGGGGCAAAGGTAGCAGATAAAGGTTATCAGAGGCAATCTTGCGAAAAACCTTAAAAAGATGTGAGACTCAAATAGCTTAGACTTATCGAGCCGGCCGTTTTGTCCAAACGATCCTCAAAACAACCCCGCTTCTCGGCCGCGCAACTCGCCGGAGAATGACTGGTATCAGAAAGAGAGACATTAAAAATGACCACCTCAAACGTCAGAACCATCTCAGAGCACCTAAACTCACTCCTTGAGGTTACTCGTTACGCAGATAGCGCCCTCAATGGACTCCAGATAGAGAGTCCCGTGGCCGAGGTCAAGAAGGTCGGTTTTGCGGTCGACGCCGGCCTCTCCATATTCGAAAAAGCCACGCAGGAGGGATGCCAGCTACTCATCACTCACCACGGCGTGCTCTGGGGTGAATGCGAACCAGTTGTGGGACCATGGGCAAAGAAGCTCCACCTCTGCATGAGTAAAGGACTCTCCCTATATGCTGCACATCTCCCTCTCGACGGACATGCGGAATTGGGCAATGCGGCTCAGCTAGCCCAGCTTATGGGATTACGTTCGATCTCCCCTGCCTTTCCCTACAAAGGGTCCACTATCGGCGTGACTGGTGAGCTTACATCACCCAAAACGCCTCACGAGATAGCATCGATGCTTTCAAAGTATGAGGGGGCGTCTCAACCACCCCTCGTACTCCCGTTTGGCCCATCTACAGTCAAGACAATCGGTATTGCGACGGGAGCCGCCGCCTTCCTCATCCCGGACTGCGCTCGCGCCGGCATTGAACTCTTGATCACAGGTGAGCCTAAACAGGCGGCCTATCATATGGCCAAAGAGCTCCAATGCTCGCTCATTTGCATGGGACACTATGCGAGCGAGACCTTTGGAGTTCGCGCCTTGGAACGTGTACTCCACAAGGAATTTCGTGTAGAAACGTGCTGGATAAGTGAACCAACAGGAATCTGAGAAATTATGCGTCAATTAAAAGATCTTGCGTTGTCCGGAAAGAGAGTTCTTATTCGGGCCGACCTAAACGTCCCACTCAATGAGAAACTCGAGATCACGGACGACAACCGTATCAAACAATTCTTACCAACTCTTCAACACGTACTCGCCCAAGGCGGACGGGCCATCCTCATGTCTCACCTTGGAGAACCATCAGGTCGCGAAGCGGCGTTCTCTCTTAAGCCGGTGAGCAGTCGCCTAGCCGAGCTTCTCGGGACCGACGTCATTATGGCGCCGGACTGTATCGGACCGGAAGTAACTCGCCTCGCAAGCGAGCTTCGAGATGGCCAGGTGCTGCTCCTTGAGAACCTTCGCTTCCAACCAGGCGAGAAAAAGAACGACCCCGATTTTTCTGCGCAACTCGCCAAACTGGGAGAGGTGTTTATTGGAGACGCCTTCGCAACTGCGCATCGTTCTCACGCTTCAATGGTGGGAGTACCCAAACTCTTTAAAGAGAAAGCCGCGGGCCTCCTCATGCAGAAAGAGGTCGACTACTATTATCAAGCCCTCGAGACCCCTAAAAAACCACTCTGCGTGGTTATCGGCGGCTCGAAGGTATCAAGTAAGCTTAACGCCCTCGTAAACCTCGCTTCGAAGGCCGATAAATTAATAATCGGAGGAGCGATGGCCAACACCTTCTTGGCCGCCCAAGGCATGCAAGTGGGACGCTCCCTCTTTGAGCCGGACCTTGCAGGCAAGGCCCTCGAACTTCTCGGAACCCTTGCCCGTCGAGATTGCAAGGTCTACCTTCCCGTCGATGTGGTCGTCGCCCCCTCACTAAACAGCAAGGGGCTTGGTCGACCTGTTCCGGTGCAAGAGATTCCAGCCGACACGATGGCACTCGATATCGGTCCGGCGACAAGCCTTTTGTATCGAGAGGCGCTTCACTCGGCGGAGACGATCGTGTGGAACGGCCCAATGGGCGCGTTTGAGAACGAGGATTTCGCAAAGGGAACGCACGAGATGTGCGAGTCGATTGCCAACTCTCACGGACTCACAGTCGTGGGCGGAGGTGATACCGATGCAGCGATACACCAGATGCAACTCGGTCACAAATTCAGTTTCATCTCGACCGCAGGGGGAGCATTCCTCGCCCTGCTGGAGGGTAATTCGCTACCCGGAATTAAGGCACTTGAGTCTTAAGCTCCAGATAGAACTGAGAAAAACATCTCTCTTTTTGAGGCGCTCCTTGGTAACAACCAGGGGGCGCCTCTTTATTTTGGTCAACGAGTATTCAGAATAGAAATTTTTCACGAACGACCATCCCGCAATCGTGATATATCAAGGAAGCTCGGAACAAGCAGGGGCCCGTGATACCAAGGACCCACCAATGAAATTCGGAGCTCACAGTGGCAGAGGACGTACGCAAGGAAAAGAGAGACCCTCAATCCAACGCCGGTGCGACGTCCGCCGAGAGGCGCCCTCGTCTCGTGAGAGCGAGGCCGCCCCTTCAGTTTACCATAAGCAAACTTAACGCTGACGGGAACTCGACGATTCCATCCGCAGAAGAGCTCACGGCCCAAGACTTCCGACACCTCATCCACATCAGCTCAGCAGAGATTGGGTGCTTCACCTTCGCGTCTCCCATCCGCTGTGACCTCTCGGCCGAAGCGTTCGCTCAAGAGATGTACAAAGCATCCTCCCGGTGCCTCGAGGGTAACCACCGTCTTGCGGACAGCGCAGGGTTAATCGGCCCGGAGGATCTCCTTGATTTATCGCTCTCGGACATTCTTCCGAAGCATCTCGGATTTGAAGGGATGTTCCGTGAATGGCACAGCCGTTCACTCACCGGACAAGGATTCGACGCGCACACGGTCGATCGAAAGGGGCGGCAAACCATCTATCATGCGGCGATTTACGGGCGGATTGAAAACGAGCGCCTAACCAGGGTATGGGTAATTTTGCGCGACATCACCGCATTCGCTCGAGTAATTCGCGCGCTAGGAAAGAGCGAGAAACACTATCGCGCCTTACTCGACGCTACCGACACACTTTTTCTTCGAGCACTTCCGGATGGGACGATCGAGCACATGAGCAAGAGCGCACAAACGCTTCTCCGATCAGGCTCCGTGGAAACACTCAACCTCGAAAGCATTTTGAACACATTGACGCTTCCTGCCGACAACGAGGTCACGAGAACCCTAACCGAACACCGGGAAATGGGAATCGAGACTCCGCTCGAATGCTCCCTCCGCTTCCGTACCGGCGCCTCGACGTACACCACTTACACCATACGCCAGGCTGCTCACATCAACGCCACTGGCGAGCTCGACTATTTCGACCTCTTCGCCTATCCAGCAGTTCGCTCGCGCACACTATCGGAGGACCATAACACCTCAAGCACTTTTGCTGCCGGATTAATCCACGATGTAAACAACCAACTTATGGTCGTGCGGAGCCACCTAGAGATGGGACTCAGTAGCACAACAACCTCGTACAGCCCTAGTCACGAATACCTTCGCCAAGCGCTTGAAGCGACGAAACTCGCCTCCATGATGACTCTTCATGCTCTCGGAAGGGGCTCCCCCGATTCTCCGTACGTAGAAGATGTCTCGGTCGGCCGCCTTCTGCAAACCACGGCGACGAACATGCGACACATCACTCCCCCCGCCATCATTCTGCGGGTCGATCCATGCGCCCCTCAACTATCGGTGAGAGCGCACCTACCTCACCTACACCAAATCCTAACCAATCTCGTCCTTAACGCCCGTGACGCGCTAGCACAATCGGGCACTATAACCCTGGCCGCCTGTGAGCAAAACAACACGGTGATAATAACCGTCTCCGACGATGGCTGTGGAATGACACCCGACCTTCTCGAAAAGGTTTTTACCCCCTTTTTCTCCACGAAAACGAAAGATAAGGGAAGCGGATTAGGACTCTCGATGGTGCGCGAGCTTGCGCGCCAAAACAACGGGGAGATAGGTATAGAAAGCATAGTCGATTGCGGCACGGTTGTCTCACTTATCCTGCCACGCGGAGACCCTCAACACACCTCTGACTCATCGCACCCCCCCTCCACCCTAAAGAGAGGCCCCGCTACCATCCTTCTCGCGGACGATGAGACAGCTGTTCGCGATACCCTTCTACTAGCCTTGTCCCGACGGGGATATATGGTCTGTGCGGCGCCAGATGGCCGTTCGATCCTTGAAGAGCTCAAACGACGCTCAGACACATGCGAGCTCATTATTATCGACGATGGAATGCCATCCATGAGCGCGAAAGATCTCATCTCCTCGATTAGATTTCTCGCCCCGAAGCTTCCGATCCTTCTCACCAGCGGCAATCCCTCACGGGCGGAGATACTCTTCGGAGAGAGTGCGCCGTGTGAGTTTTTGGCGAAACCGTTCGGGCTCGACGAACTCTATGCCAAGATAGAATTATTGACGGGCACTGACCGTACCCTTGAAAGCGTTAGGTCGTGAGCGCTAAGAGCGAAAAGATACTCCAGAGTTATTTCAATCCTGCCTGAAGATAATCCCAACTATAGATGTGCCCACGTTGTAGATACTTCGCCGATTTCTTAGTTTATCGTCTCGATATCGTCTTCCCGACGACGACGACGCTCCGACCGAGGAGTGTCGTCATCTTGCTGCGCCGCTTGCTCACGCTTCCTCTCTAGCTTTCTACGCTCCTTCTCCCGTCGTTGCTGCTCTTTTTCAATTTGACTCCGCTGAAGCCGGGCGGCCTGATCTCGTTGACGCTGACGCTCTCGGATCGTTTTCTCATCAAGAACAGGTGTAGGGGTGGCGGGGACGATCTGCTCTCGATACTCCCGTGGGACCTGTTTCCATGAATCAACGAAGTGAATATTTCCCGATTGGTCCACATACCGGTACCGCTGAGCCTCCGCGCACGTCGTTAAGAGGCCGACTAGAACCGCTGTGAGTAAAGAAGCATTTCTCATAAGTAGAACCTTACCCCGCAATATCGGCTCACATCCCAAAAACTTGAGCGACCAAACAGAGTTACAACGCGAATCCTCACGTAACCCCCTTACTCGTGTGGTGTGCGGAGCCTTTCCAAAAGCTTCCTAGCCAACGCTAGAGGCATGCGCCCGACTTTAGCCACCTCCTCCGCCTCTCCCTGAGCGATCGCGTCGACGCTCTTATAAAACCTGATAAGACGATTTCGATGCTCCGGCGAAACTCCTGAAACGGTATCCATAACCGACTGAAAAACGCGACGGGAACGCTTCTGCCGGTGGAAGGTGATAACAAACCTATGAACCTCATCGCGAAGCCTCGCTAGGAATCGTGTGACGACAGCAGCCTCCTCTAGCTCGATCGGATCATGAGCGTACGGGAGATATACCCTCTCAGGCTTACGTAACACCTCTGTCGAATTGACGGCGCTCTCCGTTCTCATCTTGGCGAGGGAGATGATATCAACCGAGAGACGAAGATCATCCTTCGCCTCAATCGCCTTCGCAAGTTGAGCGGCGCCTCCATCGATCACAAGGAGGTCAGGTAAATTCCCCTCCTCAATGCCCCGCTTCAATCGCCGATACACAACCTCATAGATCGCGGCGAAGTCATCCTGTTTCCCTTGCTGACTGATGTTGTATTTTCGATACGAGCTCTTATCGGGCACTCCATCAAAGAATACAACAACAGCTCCAACTACCTCAGAGCCCTGAAAGTTTGAGATATCTACACACTCAACTCTCCTCGGAAGCTGTGAAAGCCGAGAGAGTGATGCGAGACCTTGGGCGATAGTGTCCCACCCCGTATCATTACTATACGAACCGGCAAAGGCGTGCCTCGCATTAAGCTCGGCGATCGAAATAAGTCGCGCTTTGGACCCTCTTTGGGGAGCGTGGATCGAGACCTTGGCACCCCTTTTCGTGCTCAATCCAGCTTCGAGCAGTGACGCGTTTTCTAGCTCCTTTGGCGTCAATATCTCTGGGGGAATCTCTCGATTCCCCTCGTAAAACTGCTGAATACCACTCTCTAGGAGATCCTCATCTGACACCCCCACGTCCTCCAAAGAGAACGTCTTAGTATCAGCAAGTCGCCCGCCGCGAACATGTATTACGCACAGCACCGCGGAGCTTCCCTCACGAACGAGGCCGAAGACATCACGATCCTCATCCCTAAACGAAACGAGGGAATATCCGGATTGATATGCCTGCAGAACCTCAACACGATCGCGCCACGCGGCGGCTTCCTCGAAGCGAAGGTCAGTTGCGGCGGATTCCATCTTTACGGAAAGCTCCTTAATCATCGTAGAGGTCTTGCCCTCGAGTATTCCGATCGCTTGTTTGAGCAGCACTCGATAGTCGGCAGCCTCTATCTTACCGCAACAGGGAGCGGCGCATCGCTTAATCTGATACTCCAAACAGGGCCGCTGCCGATTATAGAGGACCGTATCTGCACAAGAACGGAGGGGAACAACCTTCTTAATTACCTCCAGGAGATTTCGCAACTCACTACTAAAGGCGTACGGGCCAAAGTAGCGAGCGCCATCATCAGCGCGCTTTCGTACGAGCTCAATTCGGGGCCATTCAGCGTTCTCATCTACCCGCACGGAAAGATACGCGCGATCGTCCTTCAGACGGATGTTATACCGTGGCTTGTACTTCGTTATCAGGTCGCGCTCAAGAAGGAAGGCCTGCTCTTCTGTCTGAGTTACGATCGTTTCGAAGCTAACAACACGACTTAGGAGATACCCGATCTGGAACCTCCCATCCCCACCGGTAAAATAGGTGCGAACCCGGGCGCGGAGGTCTTTCGCCTTTCCAACATAGATAACCTCTCCATGTTCGTCCTTCATCAGGTACACACCCGGAAGCTCCGCAACCAGAGTTACCTGCCTCCGCAGCGACTCGAGCCTAATTGTATCAGCGCTCGATTGCATACCTAGCTCTCTTCTCCCCGCTCTCGGATCGTGCGGAGCACGCTCACCATAAAGGCATCTGATGGAATCACCGTTAGCGAAACCTTCAACTCGGCGAACGCGCTGCACACACGCGCACCGAGAGCTCTTAATTTCACTGCGTCCTTCTCCGTACAAACGAAGATCTCACCCGGGTGTGCCGCTATCAACGCGAGCAGCTCAGTCTCGGTAAAAGCATAGTGATCTGGGTATGCATGCTTACCGGTCACTATAAATCCCAGCTGCGTAAGCGATTCGTAGAAACCCTCTGGATTCGCTATTCCGGAGAAGGCACGTACAGACCTCGCGCTCACCCCACTGCCATCTTTGAGAAGCACCGCGCCCTGACTCCTGTAGAACGCTCGAAATATAGTCACCCCCTTGGGTAACGCGGAGAGGATTCGAGGATCGACAGCCGGCACCTCGGTCTCGGAGTGAAAAACCTTTCGATATGAAACTACCGCGAGGTCAGCTCTCGCCAACGCCCGCTCACGATCCTCCCTGAATTGGCCGTAGGGAAGGAGATGCCCTTTTGCGAAATCGTCAACGGCTTTTTCTGTGCCTGCGAAGAGGGATACGATATTCACATCTCTCTCTAATCTACGGTGCTGCAATCCGTCATCTAAAACGATCACATTCCCCGCTTTGTCGCTCTCGATCAGACGAGCACCGGAGGAGCGTGAACGCGCTATGTAAACCGGAACGCCGGACTTCTTCCACATCAGAAGTGGCTCATCGCCTACATCACGCGCAGTATCGTTATCCTGAATTCGATGTGGCCCCTTTAACCGCCCTCCGTAGCCCCTGGAGAGAATAACAGGCTTTAGTCCCCTTAGTGCGAGCTGCTCTACCAGGAAGAGACAGAGTGGAGTTTTTCCATTTCCGCCCACGGTAACATTCCCGACACTGATAACAGGGATCGAACTCGTATATGCGGCAAGAATCCCTTTATCATAAAGAAAATTACGCACCGAGGTTATCCCGTCGTAAAGAAAGGAGAGCGCCTGCAACACCGGGCTTATCATTCCAGAGGGATTACTCATGGGACAGTACTGAAACTACGCGCTTGGCCGATCCCCTGTGCCGTTGCCATACACTCTGGCCGCGCGCACCCACTTCCTTAAGCGCACCGTCTGCAGACACAACGCGCTTGAGCGTATCGAGAACCGACCCCCTATCGGAGATCTCAAGAATACCACACGAATCTCGCATCTCGCCAACGATGTCTTTAATGACAGAAACATACGGGCCTACAACGACAGGGATGCCATACATTGCGGGCTCCAGAGGGTTATGCCCGCCTATATCCACAAGCGTGGCGCCGACAAACGCGAGGTCCGCTATCGAATATACCTCCTCGAGCCGACCCATCGTATCGACAAGCAAAACACCTCCAGCGCTTCCATCTGCCTGCCCCTTCTCCGATAATCGGCTTACCGAAAAACCGTACTTCAACAAAGCTTCCGAAAAAAACGATACCTTCTCCATATGCCGTGGAGCGACGATTACATTATAACCGAGCCCCTCACGCTTAGCCTGCTCCAGAGCGCCAAACCAAACGCCCTCCTCACCAGGCCTGATACTGCCAAGCACAAGTGTTGGCAGGTGTTGAGACTCGCCCCTCACCAACTCTCGTCGGAGCACTTCCTGAACAGTTCGTTGAGACGCTTTCGGTTCTAAGTCGTATTTGGTGTGACCCGTGACACACACCCGAGTCGCCTCACATCCCAAATCGATATACCTGAGCCGCTGCTCTTCACTAGACACACACACGTGGGAAAATCTCTCCAGAAGAGGAGAGAAAAGCCTTCGAGCGCGCCGATACCGGTCGAAGGTGTAATCAGAGATCCGCCCGTTGACGATGCTGCAAGGGACACCGCGCTGTAAGAGCGTGACGAGTAATGTTGGCCACAATTCCGTCTCCGCAAGAACGAAATGTCTCGGAGCGACTGAGGTTAGAGCTCGATTCACAATCCACGGGGCATCAAAGGGAAGGAGCCGGTTGCGAGTAAACACACCCTCTCCTCGATCCAGCCCGGTCGGTGAGGTCGATGAGAGGAGGGTCGTCTGGTCAGGATTCGCACCCTGTAGTTCATTTACAAGGGGAAGGATCCCCTGAACCTCCCCAACGGACGCGCCATGGAACCACCAGTCAACGTCACCAACCTCACCCCATGCGCCAAGCCGCTCACTATATCTTCTACGCCCGCGCGCAGAGCACAAAAAACCGGCGGCAACCAACGGCGTGAGCGCGGTTACCCCAATTTGATACGCGCTATACAGCGCGCCAGTGGGCATCCGCTCGTTGCGTGATTTCATTTAGTGAATCCTCAATCTGAATTCGAAAGCTCTCCTCATCCTTATCCGCAGTGGGAGATATACTATCACCGAATACTATCACACCGCGAGAGAACGGTTTAGGAACGATCATCCCATCCCACGATGGTAATATCCATCGATCTTCCGCTGAATAACTCACCGGTCTAATCGAGACCCCCGAATGCAGCGCCATCGTAACTACGCCACGTTTACATACAGAGCGAGGTCCCTTTGGACCGTCTGGAGTGATTCCAATTGCAACCCCTTCCTGCAGCCTTCGCACAAGCTCAAGAGTAGCGGCCATTCCGCGGCGCGTTGAAGAACCCGCTACCGACTGTATACCCAGAAGCTTGATAGCAAACGCAATCAGTCGACCATCTCCGTGCTGACTGATAAGCATGTAGAGAGGAGGCCGATTTTTAAGAGTACGATAGTGCCCCGGGAGCATTAACATTCGCCCATGCCAAAAGGCATATATGACCTGCTTATCATCATCAGCCCCTGCGGGAGCGACTACTTCCCACCGAATAGTCGCGTACAGAAGACGGATAGCCGCCGCGGCCAAAGTGCCGAATATATAAATCTTCAGGGTCTGTCCGAGTCTCGTGCCCGCCATGACCTGGAGTGTACCCGTCTTAGGTGAAATGCGTCAAAAGCTACCTTCGACACGTGGAACATACCGCAGTTGCGTGACTTTTTAGTGAGATTCCACTCGGCAACCGAAACGTCGTTACGTACAATCCGATTGAATGTGCCGGCAACCGTTTGGGTCCCCGAAGTGGTATCGAGAGCCCCCTGCTCGCCTCTACAAAGACGGAGATGTCCCGAGCCTCCCCCTCTCCAACATTGGCGACGCGAGCCGAGAGCAGGCGAGTAGTCGACTCCCTTCCTCTCGACGCCAAAAGCATCGATAAAGAACCCGTCCGCAAAGTCGCGAACCTCTGGGGCATAGGAGTGGGAACAACCTTCCGTTTGGCCGCATGGGCGTTATCACCGTGCGATACGGCACAGAGAGAGAGGACCACCGAGAGGTAAACATAGAGGAAGGGCATCCCCTCTATTCGTCTCCATTAGCTGAAAGTTTCGCCCCTTATGCAGAGGCCGCGGCTTCGGCGGCCTGCTCTCGAAATTGCAGTGCATAGAGCCGTGAGTACTCGCCCGCGCGATTGAGGAGATCCTCATGCGTCCCTTTTTCGACAACTCGACCACCACTCATTACCACGATAACATCCGCGTCCCGAACGGTAGAGAGTCTATGTGCAATGACGACCGTAGTACGACCCTTTTCCAAGGCCTGAATGGCATTTTGCACTTCACGCTCAGCTCGATTATCAAGCGAAGCGGTCGCCTCGTCGAGAATTAGTATCGGGGAATCTTTCAATATGGCCCGAGCTATAGCAATACGCTGACGCTCACCCCCCGAAAGGGTCATCCCCGCTTCCCCCACTACCGATTCGAACCCTGAGGGAAGATTCATGATGAAGTCGTACGCGAAAGCGGCCTTCGAAGCGGCTATAACCTGCTCACGAGTCGCCGTCTCATTTCCATAGGCGATGTTGTTGTAAATCGTATCGTTAAAGAGGAACGTATGTTGGCCCACCATCGCTATCGATTGACGGAGGTCCCTCATGGAGAGATCTTTAAGGTTAACCCCTCCGAGCGAAACGACACCCCGTGAGGGATCGATAAAACGCGGAATCAGGTCTACCATCGTACTCTTTCCTGCTCCAGAGAAACCCACCAACGCGACCTTTTTACCCTCTGGAATACTGAGAGACACGTCATTCAGAGCGATACTCTTCTCTTCACCAGGATTACGAGAGGGATACTCGTAGGTCACCGACTCAAATTCGATCTGATGACTCTTAGATAGCGGCTTGGGCGAGACCGGATCCTCAATAGAGGACCTCGTATCGAGGATCTCAAATATTCGTTGAGCTCCTGCCAACCCCTGCTGAACGGTCGCGTTGACTCTGGTCAACTTCTTAAACGGTTCGTACATCAGAAATACAGCGACGAGAAAGGCCATGAAATCGCCGGACGAGCGCACCCCGCTAATGACCGTGTATCCTCCGTACATGAGAACTCCGGAGATCGCCAGACTTGCGAATACTTCGTTGATTGGTCCTGCTATCGCGCGCACACGCTCCGACTTAATGAACGTTCGCGTTAGTTCGTGATTCCCCCGCTCGAATCGGGCTTGTTCAAAATCCTCTCGCCCAAAGATCTTAACGACCCGATGTCCCTGCATACTTTCTTGAAAAAGCCCTGATAGTTGGCCAATAGCGTCCTGTCCACGCTTTGAAAGCTTCCGCACCTTCTTACCAAGCTTAGCTATCGGGAAACCCGCAAGCGGGAAGAACACTACGGCAATGAGCGAAAGTGTAGGATCAAGGTACACACACGAACACAGCAGGACCACCAATCGAATAACATCCCGAATAATCGCCGCGGACGAGTCTGTAAGGAGGGTTCTCATGAGCAAAACGTCACTCGTCACACGAGAGAGAAGCTCTCCTGTAGAGTGCCGCACAAAGAAATCTGGGGAGAGCGAAAGCACATGGCGGTTTACATCGTTTCTGATGTCTTCAGTCACTCGATGGCCAAC
>JBIIEK010000244.1:0-3337 GCA_044237895.1 Bdellovibrionota bacterium | reverse complement strand
CTTCGCGCAGCTTCGCTTTAGGTTTCGTGGTCGTAAGGTTACGCACTCGCGGAGATATCACGATCACCTTCTTCTCCTCCCCTTGGAAGGTGATCGTCGTGCGTTCAACGGCTGTAAGGGTAATCAGATAACGACTTTTTCCATTAAATACGTCGAAGTCTCTGCTTTGCCCGACTTCCCAGGGTAGGCTTCGAGCCAAGAATGCTGCTCCGATAGGATCGAGGGTAAAATTGTCTGGTGTGAATGCAACAACCTTCTTGTCAGGATCCTGAGGGCTTTTGCTACGCACCGCGGTGATCTCTCCGGAGGTCTTTGGAAACTTGATGTCTATATTCTTGTGACGAGAATTTTCGTCGTGATTGATGACGAGGCTGATTGGTCGCAGGTCGTTTTGCTCTAGCCGTCCCTTCGCTTCGTAGCGGAGACGGTAGAGAAGGTCTACTCCACTGTAAGTACGAGCCGCCGCATCAACGAGGTATTGACCATCTGATTCACTCACGGTCAGGGTACACGAGGCCGCGGGGATTCCCTGCCAGCTTACCGTGTACTCATACATGCCCAGCTTCGGCTTAAAGGAGTTGGGGGTTGGTTTATAGTATGGGGTGGTAACCTTTACGAGGTGTGGAGATATGTAATCGTCTGCGTTCGCGGTCATAGGGGCCGAGTTCAGGGCGGTTGCCAGGAAAAAACTTGTCAGTATGTGGGCTTTTCTTTTTAGAGCCATGTGCCTTCCAGTGAGAGCAATTGCTCCCTAGTTGACCGTCCGATGATATCGAGCCAACGCTCGGGCCACCAGGTCTTATACCGTCATTCGTCTCGTAAGATGGTGAAAAAAGATTCTATGTTGGCTGTCTCGATAGTATGGATATCATCGTCCTTCGATGTTTCGAAAAATCCGTAATATATCTGGATGGATATCTCACGGTTTCGTTCTCGCCATGCCATGTTTTGTCCGCCCTTTCGAAATGTTCACCAAGGAACCTTTTTCACTACCCTGCTAATATGCGAGGCTACAGGCCAACAGTGATCTAATCACGCGACGCTAGATATTTTTCCATGTCATCTAAGCTATTTAGGCAGGACTCCCCCGGTATCGTATTCGCCCTAGAGCGATTTCTTGACGAGACGTCCATGGTGCAACTGTTCGGGGATTACGAAGTGGTAGTTGCGGCTGGTGGTAACGACGAGCACGGCGTCATCCGTGAAGAGGGAGTTTCCTACAATCGCCGCATCGCCCGTATCCTCACGATAGTCCTGAAAGAGGCCGGGAGCAGTGATTTTGAAACTCTCCGACTTGCCCTCTATGCCTGTGCAAAGGATGAGGTGACGGTGAGTGAACCTGCTCTTGACCGTGATATTCGAGCGGTCCGAGCCTCGGAGAGCGAGGCACCGACGACCCTATCGGTAGCGATCGTGAGCGCCGCGCTCATTCTCGATCGATCTCGACACCTCCATATGACTACGATGTCGTTGTCGGAGCAGCTCACGTGCGTGGAAGCGCTGGGGGCTTCGCGCGCCCTGAGGCGGGAGGTTCCCATTCCCGAACCACTGCGAAAAAAAGTTGAGTATTCGATGAGTGTGCAAAAGAGGCGTCTTGAGGCAGAGTCTTCCTCACCAAAGGAGGGATCGTGAAGCAGGTAACGCAGACGTCTAGGTTCGCCCGAGCGATAGGATGGATTATCACGGTCCCGTATACGACGGCTTTTTTTGCTATCCTTGTAGTGTTTCATCCGCTGCAGGTTCTCGCGTCTCTTTTTGGCTTGCGAGCGCAGAAATTTGTGTTGGACCTTATGAACGTGAGCATCGTTTTGAACATACGATTGCTCACGGGAGCTTCGTTTAGGTACGTCGGTTCGCCAACCCTTCCCACGAACCGATCCGTGATTATCGTCTCTAATCATCAGAGTATGTACGATATTCCGATGATGATGTGGGCGTGTCGCTCTCGGGAGGTCGGATTTATAGCTAAGAAGGAGTTGGGGAGGTGGATTCCAAGCATATCGTTCGCCCTTCGAACTCTCGGATCAGTTCTTATTGATAGGAAGGACGCCAAGGGGTCCATTAGAGCGATCTCAAATTTTGGAGAGCAGAAGGAGAGGGCGCGTCAGGTTGCGGCGATCTTTCCGGAGGGGACTCGTGCCCGAGATGGCGTGATGAAGGATTTCCGGCCGAGCGGTTTCAATGCACTTCTTAAGGCTATGCCGTCGGCGCTCATACAGCCTGTCGCCATTCGGGGTAATTGGGAGCTTTTACGCTATAACTTTCTACCGGTGCCGTGGGGAACTTCGATAGAAATAGAGTTTCTTGAGCCTGTGGAGCCCGCGGCCTATCCCTCTGAATTGCTTTTAGAAGAGGTGAAAAAACGCATAAAATTGGCAGTCGGTCACGGGTAGGAGTGCTTGCGCTTGAATTGTTACCGATTTCCGTCTAATACTAACCGTCCACATGCCGGAGTGGCGGAATGGTAGACGCGGCGGATTCAAAATCCGCTACCTGTGAGGGTGTGGGGGTTCAAGTCCCTCCTTCGGTACTGATGCTTCGATAGGCTGCGATAGTTTTCGCGGCCCCTTACGTTCGCTGTCAAAATCTCGACCACTATAGATGTATGGCTCAAGTTTCTTACTCCCTTGGTGATCTCTCCCGAGTTGAAAAGGGTCGTACTGCCATCATTATTTCAAAGTGGTATCGCGAGTACTCCGACTCGATGGTTGTGAAGTGCAAAGAGGTGCTCGCGGCCGCGGGCTGTGACGAGCCTGAGGTGCATGTTGTCCCCGGTTCTCTGGAGATACCCCTTGCAGCTCGCCGGCTCGCTCAAGCAGATCCATTGCTTGAAGCTATTATCGTTTTTGGGATTATCGTTAAAGGTGACACGTATCACTTCGAAATGGTGAAGAACCTGAGTATGAGCGGTCTTGAGCGAGTGATGTTCGAATGTGACATCCCGATCATTAATGAGATCATCCCCGTTGATTCGTTGGATTACATAAAGGTGCGCGCGGCGGACGACGACAAAAATAAAGGGATTGAGGCCGGCAAGGCTGCTGTTGAGATCATCGATTGGCGTCGCAGAAACCCCCTCCCTCAGCGCTAGCTTGCCAGAGTGTGTCGAAGAGCCTCCCGTAACAGCCTGATATCGTGGCTCTTTCGAGCCTTGCCGTAGCATCGACTCTCTCCACATATTGTTCGCAAGTTCGCGCACTTTTCTGCCGATCTCCATGGTGTGCAGGCTTACATCGGCAAACAGCGTAACGTTCAACGACCACCTATCGTGTGGGTGCCCGTGCTCGTCGTGTGTTCCGGGGCCGCCCTGTTCAGCTGGACCGCCAATGTGGCTGCG
>JBIIEK010000085.1:0-12362 GCA_044237895.1 Bdellovibrionota bacterium | reverse complement strand
GAGTATCTCCGGGCGGTGCAAGTTGCCTCTAATCCGCGATTGATTGACCCTGAATGGAAGGGGGAGCCGGCCAAATTCCTGGAGCTCGACGAGATCGTTAATGAAGTAGTCCGGGAGCAGGGACAATAGGTTGTTGTATGGACGAACTACCTAGGTAACGTGCGGGAGCTCGTCGAGCGGTACAAAGATCTCGGCGCCGATCCGTTTAGCGGGGAGGTTTCGGCGGCAGATCGCGAGGTAGCGGTACGCGCCTTCCAGAACGAGGAATCTCCGAGGATACTTGTCGCGGTTCCCGCCGCGGGAGGTGTCGGCATCACCCTTACCGCCGCTCAAACGGCCGTCTATATCGACAAGACATGGAACGCTGAGCATTGGATGCAATCAGTTGATCGGATTCACCGGATCGGCCAACGGGGGACGGTGAACGTGATCTCCTTACTGGGGTGTAAGGTTGATGAGATCATCCACTGGAACTTGCGGCGAAAGGAGCAGGGACAGGCGGAGGTTTTAGGTGATAACGGACCATCAGAGGTCGCACCTCGGGCCATTCCTCGGCGGGAGGAACTTCTAGAGGCTCTTGAGATCGATTGAGGGATAGGGGATGCTCCGCCCGAGTAGAGGGAACCTTTCACCTATGAATACACCATCACCGCAGAAGAAGGGCTTCGGCTGTCTCCCGTACGGTTGCTTTATCGCCGTCTGTCTCATTGTCCTCGTAGGGGCTGGGCTGTGCTACCTCGTTGTCTCCAACATTCGAGGCGCGGTGATTGAGTATACCACGGAGGCTCCCGTAACGGTGCCTGCAACCTCCATGAGCGCACCAGCGGCGCAATCGCTTCAAGGGAAGCTAGCAGAGTTTCTCCGAATATCTCGAGACAAGGGCGCGAGTGGAGAGCTGACCCTCTCCACAGATGAGATAGCGGCCCTCCTTATGGTCACCCCGTTTAATGGTAAGGTCGTGACGACGCTCTCGAACGACTCATTCTCAACGCAATTTTCATTCATGATGCGGGAGCTGGGAGAGTGGCGCACGGGCCAGTGGTTAATCGGTCAGTACCTGGACAGGTACGTGAACGGCTCCGCAAGTGGCACCATAGCGTTAAGTTCGGGGCAAACGCAGATCACGCTTCGCTCTCTCGTTCTTAACAACAAGCCCCTCGAGGACGCTGCTCTCAAGGGCGCCAGCAAGTGGGTCTCTGGAGCGATCGATGCAGCTCTCCAGACTATGGGGCAGGACGATTCGAGTGGAGTTTTTTTAAGCAGAATTGAGCGGGTGTGGATTCAAGACGGCCTCTTTCACCTGAAGGTCGGGCCATACCAGGGGCCAAAATAGAGGGGAAGGGCGTGCGCGACCCCTCTAAGCTCCTGATCTTATGTCGGTGCAGGGGCGTTTATCCCTTGTTAGATCGATAATTACCCTTATAAAACCGAAAGGTTATCCCGATACATCATAGGTAGTAGGTGGTATGACCAAGGGGCGAGGGAGACCGAACGTGAACAAGCAAACGGGTCCTGAAAACGGGAACGTTTCAGATTTCTGTATTTTGAACGGACGAGCCGACGCACGCTTGAGTGACGTCGAGCGATTGACCCTGCTCGGTGGGTCCGGCCTTGACCGACTCTTACAGCGCCTCGGAAAGAGCCTTAGCTCGGTGACGCTCGATGCGTTCGCTCCGGGTCTTGAGATCGACGCCTTAAAGAGTCAGCACGAGAAGCTCTTAGAGTTACGGTCTGCCGGCGCGCTCTCCTCACTGTTCGTGGATCAACGAAAAGAGACGACCCCTTCTATCGTTCCGATTCACGGCTTCCCTATCGGTGGTGTGTACGACCTTGAGTTCCATTCCACGTTTCCGGCGGCGGAATGGGCGCACGACAGAGACTATAACACCCTTGTCCACAACCAAACCTCCTATGTACGCCTCTGGGAGCATGACACCCGCCTCGACGAGAGAAAAACGATCATCGCGATTCATGGCTGGACGATGGGTGACCAGCGGGTAAACTCCCTTGCGTTCCTTCCAGGTCTCTTCTTCTCGCTCGGATTTAATGTTGCGATCGTTGAGCTCCCTTTCCATGGACGGAGGCGGCCGGAGTCGGTTGATGGACACGCGCCACTCTTTCCTAGTGCTGACCCGATACGCACATGCGTCGCCATGGCGCATGCGGTGCACGACCTCAGAACGCTCTCCCGTTTTCTCGCGGGGCGCGGCCATAAACGGCTCGCATGCATGGGCATGAGCCTCGGGGCGTACGTCGGTCTCTTGTGGGCTTCTCTCGACGTGCTTGAGCGGGGCGTTTTTATGGTGCCCCTTGTATCCATGGGCGATATGGCCTGGGAACTCGTGCGACTGAAGCACAAAGAGGACCGTGATATTCCGCGTGGTATGACTAAGACGCTTCTCCGAGATCTTTTTGCCGATCACTATCCTCTTGCGAGGAAACCAGCGACAGACCAGACCTCGATCCTGGTTGTTGGCGGGCGCGGGGATCACCTCGTACCTCGAAATCAGATCTCACTCCTGCGAGAGCAATGGCCGCAGGCGAAGATCAACTGGGCTTCTGGGGGGCACGCAGCGCCCGCACAGAGAGGGGAGTGTTTTGAGGCTGTGTGTTCTTTTTTAGTGAATGAGGGATAAGGTTTTATGTCGCACGATACTGCAGCGCGCACCGTCGAAAGTATTGCTAAGGGGCTATTTCTCGGGGATATCCGAGATAGTCAGATCTTCCCCTTTCCAAAACTGAAGCCCGAGGAGCAAGAGACCGTTCGGATGGTGCTTGAGTCTATTGACCGCTTCATGGGCCCCAAAGAGAAGGAGTTTCGTCAGTTTGACCACGAGGGGGTGCAGCCCGCTGAGTACGTGGATGAGCTTAAAGCGTTAGGGCTCTTCTCGCTCATCATTCCCTCTGAGTATGAGGGGCTTGGCCTCTCGAACTCAGCGTACTCGCGAGTGCTGCAGCAGACCAGTCGATACGACGGTTCAACCTCCCTTACAATCGGCGCGCATAGCTCCATTGGTTTGAAAGCTCTCCTTCTCTTTGGATCGAACTCTCAGAAATTGAAGTATCTTCCGAAGCTCGCTTCGGGGGAGATGATTGCAGCCTTCTGTTTGACGGAGTCAGGCTCCGGATCGGACGCCGCTTCTATCAAAACGCGCGCGACGAAGAACGCGGACGGTTCCTTTACTCTCAACGGAGAGAAGATCTGGATTACCAACGGAGGAACGGCTGAGTTCTTTACGGTATTCGCAGCGACTGATTCTCCAGCTGGAAAGATCACCGCGTTTATTGTGGAGCGCTCGTTCCCTGGTGTGAGCTCTGGCCCCAAGGAGGACAAGATGGGTATTAGAGCCTCCTGCACAACAACGGTACGATTTGATGACGTAAGGATACCACCCGAATGCGTTCTGGGTGAGGAGGGGAAAGGCTTTAAGGTCGCGATGGCGGTGCTCAACAACGGCCGCACCGGGCTTGGCGGTGGCTGCGTTGGTGCTATGAAGCGTCTGATCGAGCTCTCTGTTGCACAATCCACCGCGCGGAAGCAGTTCGGAAAGAGCATCTCTGAATTCCAGCTCATTAAAGAGAAGATCGGTGCTATGACCGCCCTCTGCTTCGCCTCAGAGAGCGTCGTGAGCGTTGTTGGTCACCTCATCGATTCCGGCGTTGACGATTTTTCCGTCGAGGCGGCGATGAGTAAGGTGTTCGTGTCAGAGGCGTTGTGGCAGGTAGCGGACGAGGCTCTTCAGATCTCAGGTGGTAACGGCTTTATGAAGGAATATCCCTACGAGCGTGTCGTGCGCGATAGCCGCATCAACAGGATCTTTGAGGGAACGAATGAGATACTTCGATTGTACATTGGACTCTCCGGCATGAAGGACGCGGGCGATATCCTCAAGGATCTGGCAAAGAGCGTGAGCGGAATTTTTAACGATCCGATAAAAGGTTTTGGAGTGCTCTCCTCATACGCATCGAAGAAGATCGGTCAGTACACACCGCTCGGTCGTCAAACGATCGCTCATGTGCATCCTGCGCTAAGCCAAGAATCCGCGATGGTCGAGCAGGGGGTCGCCAAATTAGCCCAGAGCGTGGAGTCCGTACTACGCTCGCATGGCAAGGGGATTATCGGTCAACAGCTCGTAACGAAAAGGCTTGCTGATTCAGCAACTGAGCTCTTCGTCAACATGTGCGTCCTCTCCCGAGTGACCGCCATGCTTCATGAAAAGGGGGTTGGAGGCGTCGATACAGAGGTCAGAATCGCTAAATATCTCATTCACGGCTCTCACCAGAGGATCGCTAGTTATCTGAGGGCGCTCAACGATAATCGGGACCACGATCTCTGCGCGCTTGCCGACTCAGTACTCTCGGCAGGTGGCTACACGTGGGACGTCGTATAATAATCGAATGAAGGGAGCTCCCGTAGCTCGAACGACGCACCGCGGGCCCGGTAGGCGTCTCGCACGTCGTTTGATTTGAACGAGCTTGCATCTTGCTACAGAGCAGCTAATTCCGATACGTTTGCAAAAGGGAGAGAGGTGCTTATGAAGAAGCTATGGGGTGGTCGTTTTTCGGACGGGGCAGACGCGTTCGCTGAATCTTTCGGCGCTTCAATTCACTTTGATCATATTCTGGCCCCTTTCGACATACAAGGAAGCATCGCCCACGCTACTATGCTTGGAGAGGCTGGAATCGTAACCACTGACGAGGCGTCGCAGATCGTTGAGGGGCTTCGTCGCGTGAGAGCTCGATGGGAACGTGGAGAGCTCGAGTTTAGAGTCTCTGACGAAGATATTCATATGAATATCGAGCGCTACCTCACGGAGGAGATCGGGCCGGTAGCAGGGAAGCTGCACACCGCCCGAAGTAGAAATGATCAGGTGGCTACCGACCTCCATCTTTATATTCGAGCCCAGATCCTTCACACTCTTGAAGGGCTCACAGCCCTCTGTGGCGCTCTCATAGCGCAGGCTGAGGCTAATAAGGCGGCGATCCTACCGGGCTATACCCACCTGCAGCGCGCCCAACCGGTACTATTCGCACACCATCTTCTTGCCTACGTCGCGATGTTTCAACGTGACTCAGAGAGGCTCAGGGATCTCTGGAAGAGGGTCAACGTTCTCCCTCTGGGAGCGGGAGCTTTAGCTGGAACAACCTTCCCGATTAATAGGGAACGGGTAGCGGAGCTACTCAGATTTGACTCGGTCTATGAAAATAGCATGGATGCTGTCAGCGACCGAGATTTCGCGCTCGAGTATCTTAACTGTTGCTCGTTGGTGATGATGCACCTCTCACGTTTGGGTGAGGAGGTGGTTTTGTGGTCAACGGGAGAGTTCGGTTTTGTGGAATTGAGCGATAAGTTCTCCACCGGTAGTAGTATCATGCCGCAGAAAAAGAACGCGGACTTCGCCGAGCTTGTGCGCGGAAAAACCGGACGAGTATACGGCTCATTAACCGCGCTCTACACTACGCTCAAAGGGTTACCGCTCGCGTATAACAAAGATATGCAGGAGGACAAGGAGTGCGTGTTCGACGCGACGGACACGGTGCTCGGATCGCTCACCGTCGTTGCTCCTATGATCGCTACGCTCAAAATTAATGCTCAGACTATGAGAGAGCACGCCAGGCGGGGGTTCACAAATGCTACCGATGCCGCTGACTATCTCGCCAAGAAGGGGCTCCCGTTTCGAGAGGCGCATGAAGTTGTAGGTAAGTTAGTTCGACACTGCATCGAGGCGCGCTCCGATCTCGACAGCCTCCCTCTGGAGAGTTTTAAAGGGTTCTCACCGTTGTTTGAGCGAGATATCTTCGACGCGATAGCTCTCGAGACCGTTGTGAATCGGCGAACGGCGCGAGGAGGAACGGGATTGTCGGCAGTGGAAGAGCCATGCTGGCTACCGTTCGGTGAGCTCTCTAACCACCTGACTCACCGACACGGTCCGTCGATTTTCCTCTCACGAGACCACTTGCGGCCTCAAGCTTTCTAATGAGCCCAGTGCTCGCCGTGGCGTACCGGTCACTATCCCAACCGAGCTCGCGGGTCTCTTCTACGTAAGCATCGGCGAAGCACAAATAATAGTGAACAACCTCCTGGTCGGTTGTTATGTGCAACATTCCCCGACGCGGAGTGAGGGGGACCTCCTTTACGTGAAAGAGATCTCTGGTCGATATAAGGTTCGCGAAGTAGACCCAAGCATCCCTTGTTAAGAGCTGGGCGATCGTCTCCTCATCTTTGGAGAGCTCTATGCTGTAACGCGAATCGGCCATAACGGTACCTTGGTAGGCATGGTTGATTTTATGATGACAAGATACGGGAGGAGGTTTCGTGAGGCGAGAGCAACTCACGATATGTCGATACGTTAAGAGGCTTTGCCTTGTCATATCCCGCCCCTTCAGGAGGTGCTCTCATACGTGAGCCTATAGTGGAGGGAAGATTATGAAGGGAACGGCGGAAACAGGACGTAGCGTACCGGAAGAGCGGTTTTTACCCATCGATACGGTCTTTAAAAGCATTGAGTTAATAGCCGAGTCCGACAAGAGCTGGGAGCATGCAGCACAGCAGTGCGTGTCAGAGGCGAGTGAAACGCTCAAAGATATAAAGGAGCTGAAGGTCGAATCGATGAAGGCCCTCATCGAAAACGGCAAGATAGCCCGTTATCGTGTGCGGTGCAGGGTGGCCTTCGCGGTCGATAACAAGCTGCGCTCTCACTAGGGAGCAGTTCGGGCGGCAGGTGAGTTTAGATATCCTTTTCTGCCGCCTCAATGAGGTATCCGAAGCGACTAAAGTCGAAGGATAATTCAAACCCGAGCGCCTGTGTTACAAAATCGGCGTCATCGGGACCTACCGCGTATCGGTCGAGCATCTCCGGGTCGGTCTCAACAGGCACGTCGAATTGCTGAAGGAAGGATGAGAGTTGAAAGCCGGGGATCTCGTAGACGTCTATAAGCTCCTCGGTTTCTCCGTCGATGACAGTTAGAACGTGACACGGGCGAGAATTCATCTATCCAGTATAACAGCTTTTGGTGGTCGGCGACTAGTTCTGGCTTTTGAGGTACGATCGTCCGTTGGACCGTATAACGTACTCTACAAATGCACCGAACTGGAGTAGAATCGCCGCATTATGGCGAACACCTCTGGAAAACCGATTATCGTAGAACTCGATCCGTGGCTCACTCCCTATACGGGCGCCATCGAGCACAGAAAATGGCTCGCTGAAGAGCGGGGTCGGCAGCTTACCCAGGGGAAGCAAACTCTCGCGGATTTCGCCTCAGGCCATGAGTTTTTCGGCCTTCACCAGCTCCCCAGTGGTTGGGTGTTGCGCGAACGAGCGCCGAACGCGACCCGGATATCAATCATCGGTGATTTTAATCAGTGGCAGATCAATCCTCAGTACGACCTTACCCGCAAAGAGTACGGGGTATGGGAGGCGGCACTTCCTCAGCACGCCCTCTCGCACGGAGATCACTATAAACTGGTGGTGTTCTGGTCGGAGAACGGTCGTGAGGTTTCAGCAGAGCGCATCCCGTCGTTCTGTCGGCGGGTCGTTCAGGATGAAACAACCAAGCTCTTTAGCGCTCAAGTTTGGGCTCCAGAGAAACCATACGAGTGGCAAAATCCTCACTATACCGTTTCGCGACGAGCCCCGCTTATATACGAAGCGCATGTCGGAATGGCCCAGGAGGCGCCGGGGGTAGGTTCTTTCAATCAGTTCACGCAGGAGATCCTCCCTCGAATTCATAAGGCTGGATACAACACGATTCAGCTTATGGCCGTCCAGGAACACCCCTACTACGGATCGTTCGGCTACCAGGTGTCCAATTTTTTCGCCCCCTCCTCGCGTTTCGGAACACCAGAGGATCTCAAGAGGCTGATCGACGCCGCACACGCTCTCGACATAGCGGTCATTATGGACCTCGTGCACTCCCACGCTGTGAAGAACGAGCTTGAGGGGTTGAGTAAGCTCGATGGCTCGTACACCCTCTACTTCCACGAGGGAGCGCGGGGCGAACATCCCGCATGGAACACCCGGCTCTTTGACTATGGAAAGGTAGAGACCCTTCACTTCCTTCTCTCAAACTGCCGCTATTGGCTGGATACCTTCAAGTTTGATGGATTTCGATTCGATGGAGTGACGAGCATGATCTATCGAGATCACGGCCTCGGATCATCCGTTGGCTCATACGACCACTACTATTGCGGCAACGTCGATGAGGACGCGATGGCCTACCTCGCGCTCGCGAATCAGGTAACCCACGAGGTTCGACCAGATGCCATAACTGTTGCCGAAGAGGTGAGCGGAATGCCGGGACTTGCAGCACCGTTTGAGCAGGGTGGGACGGGCTTCAATTATCGATTAGCGATGGGAGTCCCTGACTATTGGATTAAGCTTCTGAAGCACGTTCCCGATGAGGAGTGGAACGTAGCAGAGATGTGGAGAGAGCTTTCGAGTCGGCGCGTGGACGAGAGGACTATCGGTTATGCTGAATCTCACGACCAAGCACTGGTTGGTGATAAGACCGTTATCTTCTGGCTCGCGGATCAGGAGATGTATTGGAAGATGCGCACCACCGACGAAAGTCTCGTGATCGACAGAGCGATCGCTCTTCACAAGATGATACGACTCGTTACGCTCGCCACTGCCGGAAATGGCTATCTTAATTTCATTGGTAATGAGTTTGGGCATCCCGAATGGGTCGACTTCCCCCGGGAAGGAAATAACTGGTCGTATCACTACGCCCGAAGGCAATGGAGTCTTCGAGATGCCGGGGATCTTCGTTACAAATACCTAGCTGACTTCGATCAGAGCATGATGGAGTTGGCGGGTTCCAGCAGGCTTCTCGAAGCCGAGTGGCCGTATAAACATTACGAGCACGTGCGGGACGGGGTGCTTGCGTTTGAGCGGGCCGGACTCCTGTTTGTATTTAACTTTAGCCCAACGAGCTCATGGACCGATCGAAAGATCGGTGTTCCAGCGGGGTGCTACCGTGCGGTCCTCTCCACCGACTCACCTCGTTTTGGGGGATTTAATAGGGTCGATACGTCGATAAACTACGTAACCGACGAACGGAGCGAGCTAAGTCTGTACCTACCGGCGAGAACAGCGCTGGTGCTTGCACGGGATGGAGTACAGTAGCTTATGTGAAGGTCGCTACAACGGCCTCTCCAACCTCTCTTCCGGCTGCAAGCGCTCCATTTTGAGACGGATAGGAGAGGTAGTCCCCTGCATAAAGCACTCCCGACCGATCCGTCCAGCCGACGCCCATGCGAGATCTGCTTGGGAGCGCGTTTGGAACCGCGAATCGTTGTATGAAATCCCATTCGGAAACTGGCCCGCCGTACCAATCGCAGAGCTGAGTTCGTACCGCTCTCAGGAGCGCTTCGGTGTCTAATCGAGCGGCATCGCCCAGGACAACAACGGAGATGAGCGATCTACCAGCCGGAGCGTATTTCGGCTGGACGTTTGAAAGAACCGCGAGGGTAGATATCGGTCCGCCCTCTGCATTGAGAACGAGAATCGGTTCGCTAAACGGCGCCGCTGGAGCGGAGAAGTACAGAGTAGTGCCACCGCTATGGGGCATAGTTTGCTCCGGAGAGCCGAGCGCCGCAGCGGAGAGAGTGTCCGTGGCGCATACTACCTGCTCGCAATGAAGGGTGTCTCCATTGTCAAGCACCACCCGACGCTGGGAGACCTCCTTCACACTGACACCGAGACGGATGTGAGAGTGGCCAATGAGAGTGGCCAAGTGTTGCGGCAGCTCTTGAACTCCAAGGGGAGGAATTAATGCATCGCCACCACCAAACGTCTTGAGATAAAAGCGAGCCATACCCGAGTCGGCTCTGAGGGTCGGATCGAGCAACACCCCTGAAAGAAACGGGACGAGGAATTTTGCTCGAAAGGTCTCCGATAATCCCCACGTCATAATCGCCTCTGAGGTCGGCGTCCGCTCTTGTACCGGCGCCCCCTTTGGTGACCGAGCAAGGAGAATAAAGAACCTCACGAGGTCAAGAACCGAGCACAGCGGAGACCGGAGCATCGCCAAGGTATAATCTGGATGCCGCCGCGGATCCATAAAATCGACGAAGCGATTCTCTAGCCGCACGCGAGCTCCCGAGAAGAAAGGGCGCCAATGCTTCATGGAGAGGCCAGGGATACGGCGAAGTTCTGGATACGCGGAGAGTATGACTTGAAATCCGTGGTCGAGGCGAAAGCCATCTACTACCGACGTGCGCATCCTCCCGCCCACATCCTCATTACGGTCGAGCACTAGTACGCTGAGCCCTGCGTTCATAACCTCAAGGGCAGCCCTTAGACCGGTCAATCCGGCACCTACGACCACTACATCACAGTCTTTAATCTCGTTACGCATCGATAAACCACGCAAGGTAAGCGAGTTACATCATGTTTGGAACCCTCTCTGCAGGCGTCCCCCCATCAATCTGCCCCTCTAACCGCTCTAAGGTCACTGACCCTCGTCACCGCCGAGGTGTAGTGGTAGTATCGTAGCCGCTATTGTATGGAAAGAGAGATTCTGGAAGCGTCATTTAATGGATTTAAGCAGCTCGTCGGTGACGAGTCGTATGCCCGCATTTCGGGCGCTTCAGTATGCGTTGTCGGGCTTGGCGGAGTTGGGTCATGGGTTGTAGAAGCGCTTGCCAGAAGCGGGGTAGGGGCTCTTACCTTGGTAGATCTCGACGAGGTGTGCGTAACCAACATCAACCGTCAACTGCACGCACTTACAACAACAGTGGGGCGCTCAAAGGCTGAGATACTCGCTGAGCGCGTGGCGCACATTAATCCTCTCTGCAATGTAAAGGTCGTTAAAAGTTTTTTCTCCGAGCAGACAGCAGATGAGATTCTTCGACCCGGTTTTTCGGTACTCTTGGATACGATCGACTCTGCAGAGCACAAAACCATCCTACTTGCTGAGTGTGTACGGCGCGGCATCCCCGCAATAACCGTCGGCTCAGCGGGCAATCGACTCTCCCCTGAACTCATTCGTATCCACGATCTCGCTAAGACCATCCACGATCCTCTCCTTCAGATAGTGAGGAAGAAGCTTCGACAGGACTTTCAATTTCCCCGCAGCGAGCGCACCCTCTTCGAAATCCCATGTATCTACGCTCCGCAGCAGAAAGGAAGTAGCGCTTACGAACCGCCGGCATGCTCGGTTGATGAAGCTAAAGAGTCACAGCAGGGCCCCCGTGCCAAGAGTTGCAACGCGGGGCTGGGTAGCGCTGTGTACGTGACAGGAACTATCGGTTTTATAGCGGCGGCTCAGGCTATTGAGCTTCTCCGAGCTGGGGCGCGGCCACATCCGTACGAATGGGCGGAGCGCAGACGGGCTAGGCTCGAGGAGCCTGCGTAACGAAGCGCCCGAATAACCGTCGAAAATTCTCGTCGACCTGTTGCGAAAAAGCTTCAAGAGATACGCCCCTGACATGCGCGACCGCCGCATAGGACAGCTCGATGCTTAGAGGGTGCGTCATCCTCTCTCCGTCTATAGGGCTATGCAACTTCCACCGATCCAGTGCGTCCGGCGGAAGCTGGTCAGGGGCATCCGTTTCCACCAGGATGCGGTCGAAAGGGATCTCCCCGAAGAGAGAGAGGTCCCCGTGCCGCTTCGGAGATAGAGAGGCACCGCTTAGCGAGAAATACCCACCACGTTCAACAAAGGGCTTTATAAGGTCACGCGGGCCTGTGTAGGAGTGCAACAGAAACCCTCCTGGCAGATCCCCAACATCAGTAAGGATCTCGAGCACCCGTGTCCACGCTTTGAGCCCATGAATTGAGACCGGGAGAGATCGCGCCTGCGCGATGTGAAGCTGCCGCCTAAACACCTCCTCTTGAAGGTCGTTATCGATGTCGGTCCTCCAGCGATCGATTCCAATCTCTCCGACTGTTGCGTGACAGGTATCTAGAAAGTCCTCCAGCTGGGCGCTCCAATCCGACGGAAGAGAGGCAAGGTACCACGGATGAAATCCTACCGCTGGCACAACCCACGGCCACCGCTCGCTTAACTCCTTTACTCGGTCCCAATCGCGTCGTGTGGTTCCGTTGACCACCATCGCTACAATCGAAGACGATTCGACCTCAGAAGCGATGGTGTCGAGGCAGGCCGCTAGACGGTCGCTTTGAAGGTGGTTATGGGCATCGAAGAGCCGCATAGGCTACGCAACCAGTTGGGTCGATTCATGCGCTTTTGCGAGGTTCAGGATGAAAGAAACGGTGCTAAGCACAGCACGCTTTCGCGTCAGGCTCAGAAGACGCTCAAGGCCAAGCAAGTTTGTAATGCTATCACCCAGCGCAAGGACCTCAGATGGAGAGCGACCCGAATACAGATCGCAAATAAATGACACTATGCCCTGAACC
>JBIIEK010000243.1:0-3421 GCA_044237895.1 Bdellovibrionota bacterium | reverse complement strand
AATACAGATTACGAGATCAAGGTCAGCGTCAACCGCCTCCATGATCGCGTCTGCCGCGAAGGGAGGTGGAACGTAAATAATCGATACGTTCGCGCCAGCTTGTTTCTTCGCTTCGTGCACAGTGTCGTAGAGAGGAATCCCTTCGAAATCCTGTCCACCCTTGCCTGGAGTAACGCCCGCAACCATCTGAGTGCCGTACTCACGACACGCCCTGGTGTGGAACGCTCCAGTTTTACCTGTGATACCTTGAGTTACTACACGTGTATTTTTATCTACGAGAACGCTCATCGTCTCTCCTTCCTTACTTCGCTAAAGCGACAATCTTTGTAGCCGCATCGTCCATGGTGTCGGCCGGTGTAATCGCGAGACCGGATTCCGCGAGCATCTTCCGGCCGAGGTCTACGTTCGTTCCTTGCAGTCGAACGACGAGGGGAACCTTTAATCCCACCTCTTTAGCCGCTTCGATAATTCCGGTTGCGATGACATCGCACTTCATGATCCCACCGAAGATATTCACGAGGATGCCTTTCACCTTGGAATCAGAGAGCAAGATACGGAACGCTTCGGTTACGTTCTCTTTGGTAGCTCCGCCCCCTACATCCAGGAAGTTCGCGGGCTCCCCGCCGAAAGCCTTAATAATGTCCATCGTTGCCATCGCGAGTCCAGCACCGTTGACGAGACATCCGATGTTGCCATCGAGTCCGACGTAGTTAAGTCCGTACTTCTGAGCGCGAAGATCGCGAGGATCCATCTCGTCGTAATCCATCATGTCGTGGATAACTTTTTGTCTGAACCCCGCGTTGTCCTCAAGCGCAACCTTAGCGTCAAGGAGAACGAACGTGTTCTCTTTCGTCAGAACAAGCGGGTTGATCTCAAGCATGGCAAGGTCTGAGGCCATGAACGCTTTATAGAGACCCTTTACGACATCCGCGAAGTTCTTTCGAGCCTCGACAGGGATGCCGAGATCTATAGCGAGTTTTGCCGCCTGGAAGCCTTGCAAGCCAACCTTGGCGTCGATTCGAACGGTGAGGATCTTATCAGGGGTGTTGTGGGCAACCTCCTCGATCTCCATACCACCTTCAGTCGACGCGATGATCGACACGCAGCGATTCGCTCGATCAACAAGGATACTCAGATAGTACTCCTTAGCGATGTTGCACCCGGCCTCTACGTATACCTTGCGGACAATCTTCCCTTCAGCCCCAGTCTGAGGAGTCACCAGCTTCATACCGATAATCTTTTCCGCGTGAGAGCGCGCCTCTGCGGAGCTCTTGGCGAGCTTCACGCCTCCAGCTTTTCCGCGTCCACCAGCGTGAACCTGCGCCTTTACAACACAGATACCACCTCCGAGCAGATCAGCGGCTGCCTCTGCCTCACCAGGCGTGTAACAGACGTACCCGTTCAAGACAGGGAGCCCAAATGACTTGAGCACCTGCTTCGCTTGATATTCGTGGAGATTCATACGTTCTTCCTACTACATTAAAAATTGACTCGTTGACTTAGAGAATAGCGAGAAGCTCGCGCACGCGACCGGCAGACTCGTTAAGCGCTTTCTTCTCGCTCTCGGTCAACTCGATCTCGACTACCTTCTCAACTCCACCCTTACCGATAATCACGGGCACTCCGATGTAGAGGTCCTTCAAACCGTATTCGCCCTTGAGCGAAGCCGCGGCGGCGAGCACACGACGCTGGTCGAAGAGGTACGACTCCGCCATCTGAATCGCAGACGCTGCAGGTGAGTAAAACGCCGAACCGGTCTTAAGAAGCGCCACGACCTCTCCGCCGGCTCCACGAACACGCTTCTCGATAGCATCGAGACGATCAGCCTTGATAAGGTTACCGACCGGAATTCCATTGCATGTCGTATACGAACGAACAGGAACCATGTCGTCCCCGTGTCCACCAAGCACGAAGGCAGAAACGGATGAAACAGAAACATTCAGCTCCTCAGCGAGGAACGCTTGGTAGCGCGCCGTGTCGAGAACACCCGCCATTCCCACAACGTGAGATGATGGGAATCCGGTCTCTTTCTGCATGAGGTATACCATCGCATCGAGTGGATTTGTAATCGTAATAACGAACGCTCCTGGAGCGTGTTCCTTGATGCCTTTAGCCACGTTGCGAATGATATCCGCGTTGGTCTTCACCAGATCGTCTCGGCTCATGCCGGGCTTGCGAGGAAGACCCGAGGTCACGATACACACGTCAGCACCCGCGATATCAGCGATGTTATTCGTTCCAGTAATCTTAAAATCGAGTCCAAATACGGGCGCCAGGTGCGAGAGATCGAGCGCCTTTCCTTGAGGCATTCCGTCTACTACGTCGAAGAGGACAACGTCGCCGAGATTTCTCTGGCCACAGAGGAGAGCTAGCGTTCCGCCGATCTGGCCGGCTCCGATAAGCGCTATCTTCCTTCGTCGAATTGCATTACTTCCCATTTCTTTCTCCTTGTTCTTTGCCCCCTACCTCTGAAGTCTGCGGCACCTGTTTCATCTGTGCTTTATCGACCCCAGTTTGCGATCCTTGAGCCTGGTCTACAAGCCCCTCAACCACTCCTAGTTGGCGTAATAATTGATTCATATCGGTCTTTGAAAGCTCTAAGGCGCCCCCCTGCTGCCCCTGATTCATCGCCACAAATCGAGGATTAGCTTTAGCTAATTGTTTTGCCACCTCAAGCCGTAAAATCGCCTGACCACCTTTTCCAGAAAGCGCAGCAATCTGCTTAGTTAGACCCGCAATCTCGGCCTGGCCCTCGGCAAGGATGGCTTTGGCTTCATTGGAGCGCGCGGTGAAATAGCTATCGCCCTGAACCACAGATTGCTCCTTAAAACCCTTCGCCTCCGAAACTCGAGCGTTGTAGAGACTCTCCGCCTCTGAGTACTCCTTCTGCTTGCGAGCTTTAACTGTCTCGATTCGTGAACGCTCTCCCTCGATATCCTGCTCCTTCTCTTGGATCTCCCGGAGACGATCTTGATAGCGAGTATCCTCCCCATCATTCTCCAAGGGACGCACGAACCGGTACTGTTTTAAGTTAATGGCTTCGACGTCGATTCCCAGGGAACTTAGGTGCGACTGAGCACTTCGCAAGGTCTCATCGACCGTATCGTTACGCTTTTTATCATCCCGAAACTCTGAGGTTCTCAGCTTGTTCATGTTCGTCCGGATCTCGGAGCGCACTACCGCAATAACGAGCTGCCGAACATCCGCCTCACTCCGAGCGACCGTCTGCACGAGCTTCACGAGGCTCTGAGGATCAGACTTGATACGATATCGAACGGTGAGTTTTAGAGCAGCTTCGTTACCGTCTTTTGCCCGGGTGTATACATCCTCATCCTGAACGAGCTGTCCAGAAACGCCACCATCACCCATTCCCCTTCCCCAACTTAAATACTGAGGCGAGGTATCGAAGCGGTAGATCTTC
>JBIIEK010000155.1:0-7047 GCA_044237895.1 Bdellovibrionota bacterium | reverse complement strand
TCGGCGCACACCTCCCCAAGCTTCAGCTAGTTTGGCGGCCACGATGAGATCGTTAATAGAGAGCCCTGTGGCCGTATGCGTCTCCGGGACGACAGGTATTTTACACCACCCTACGTCACGATCAGGATGAGGCCCCTCGTCTTCCGTGACAAAGGCGATCCGATCAACCCATCCGATACGACCAAGGTCCGGGGGCAACGCGGCGAGCACTTTCGGCGGCGAATTTCGGCCTTGGCCCAATGTGTCATGGCAACGACAGCCTAAAATCAACGCTTTAGGACAAATCAGGCGCTTTCTTTCTGAGCCTCACGTCAGACAATCTCACACTTTCGGGCATCAAATATAAAGAATCACACTGGGAACCCGATTCTAGCTGGTAGTGCTAGAAGGTCGGGAAAAGGCAGGGGAGTTTTTATGGCCGATGGACCCATTTCAAATAAACCAAGCGGACCTCGGGCAGAACCGACCCCAGCGCCACCCCAACAAGATACCGATCTCCGCTCGGCTCTTGCCCCTCAGGTTGGCGTTTACACGGAGCCCCCTCCAGCCGAGAGAACTCCCATGACGGGGACAGCCTTTCAAGAAAAATGGGGAGATGGTCGTGAGTTTACAAACTCTGGCACCAAGATCCTAGTCACCGTAGAGCAGCGCGGAGCGAAGGCAGCATGAATGCGTACGATCAAGATGTCTGTCACGTTACCCTAGTCGGTCCCGCGCATTTCGGGCCCGCCTCGCCGCTCATAGCCCTCCTTCCCTGGACGCAACCAGAGTGGAGACGCGTTGTCGTAGAATTGCAAGTTGGAACGGACTCCTGCCCGGACTGGGATTACGCAAACCTCTGCCTCACCGCGATCGAAGAGCTCATCACGATGGCCGACGGCCTGCTCTCAGACGATGTACTGCAAGCTATCAGCGCTAGCCTCCCAATCGTTTCCCTCGAAAGCTTCCGGGGTCCACCTCGAGACTAGCGATCTTGAAAAGAGGATCTAATAAACGCGGACCTAAAGCGCCCGCAACTGAAGCATCAAAAGCAGCGCAACAGCCACTGCGATAGTAAACGGAATCCCAACGCGAACGAAGTCAGACACCCTGTACCCTCCGGCTCCGCTCACAAGCATATTTGAGCGACAACTGGTAGGAAGCATGAATGCCAGAGAACTGCCGAGAGTTACCGCCATCAGCAACCCATACGGGTCAGCCCCGGCCTGTTTTCCAAGGGCCAACGCTATAGGCCCCAGAAATATTACGGACACGGAGCTATCGATAACCTGACTGAGGAGACTTCCAGCGCATAAAAACAACGCCGCCAATAGGAGTGGAGGCGTGGAGGTCGCTATACTACCCAACGCATTCACGATCACCTCTCCCGCAGCCGCTCTTTCGACAGCCACCCCGAGCGGAATCAGGAGCGACAGAAGAAACACCACGCGCCAATCTATCTCGCGGTAGACCTGCTCCATCGTTACCGCACCACAAAAAATAACAACACAGGCAGAGAGGAAAGCCGCCTGATGGACAGGCATCCCCGTCAAGAGCGGCGTAAACATCAACATGAGGAGCGCGATTATGGAGAAGAATGATTTCGATGAAAGAGGGGGAGTTTTTCGATGTTCCGAGAGCACCACGAAGTCTGGCTCTTTAGCGAGAACGTTCAAACTCTTCCGCGCGCCTTGGACGAGGAGCGCATCTCCATACATGAGAGGCAACCCCGAAGATAGGGACATCTGCGCTTTGCCATCACGCCACAGCGCCAGCACCTGAGCGTCATACTTCTCCCGAAAATGAAGGTCTGCCAACGTTTTCCCGATAAACTCTGACCTCGGTGTTAGGACAATTTCAACTATCCCTACGTCAGGGGATTCAAGCTCAACAGACGCCGCTTCCGCCTCTAAGACGAGCGAGCTAATCAGCTCCCTTCGCGTACCCTCCTCTAGAGACCCGCTCACAAGATAGACCTCTCCATCGCGTAGCACATGGTCCGATGAGAGGAGCGCGCTTCCTAATTCACCGCCAGGATGAATTACCGGAACATCAAGCCACTCGACTGAATCATCAGCACCAATCCTTCCAAGAATAGAGAGCTTGGTTTCGTGCGCGAAGCGGTGGAGCGGTGCGCCGCTCCACCCATCTCTCTTTACTGTAATAACGTGCAGAGATTTGGCAACGGCATCAGCGCTCTTCTGGACCTCTATGAGATCGATATCTATCTTGGGTGATTCCTCTGAAAATTTCGCTACGATCCCCCCAAGGATCACATCACCTTTATGCACGAGGCTATCCAAGAACCATGAGGGTGGATGAGCCTCCCATGCATGGTCGAACGACGCCCGCTCAACAGAGAACGGAACGATGCCTGTAGTGCGGAGTATCTCCCTGAGGGAGATCATTCGAGTATCGGCGTGGACATCTCGAATAGTAGCGCAAACGATCTGAGAAGATCGCGTTAACTTTTCAAGCACTGCGTCAGGAATGCGCGCTGCTTCTACACCATTAAGAGCTGCCACCTCCGCGAAGCGATCGGGATTACCACGTACCAACAAAATATCACGGGCATGCAACGTCTCCGTCGCCTTCGGAGAGAGGAGCTTGCGACCGCCCCTGATAATCGTAACCACGACACCACTCACCAGAGATCCGAAACGAAGCTCTGAGAGCGTCTTCCCATCGACCCGACTAGCCTCTGGAATTCGCACCGAGAAAAGCCTGTCCTGCAAGCGATACAGAGAACGAAGATCAGTAATACGTTTCGTGAGCCGTTGAGTTTTTCGGACCGGTAGAAGCTTTGGACCAAAAACCGTCATGAAGATTACGCCCGCAAGGAGCGCTGACAACCCATACGGGGTAAAGTCAAAAAATGAGATCGGCGCCAAGCCGGCATGACGGACTAGTTCTGAGGCAACGATATTTGGAGGGGTCCCGATAAGCGTCAACATTCCACCTAGCGAGACTCCGAACGCAAGCGGAAGGTAGAGACGCGAGGGCGGAATCTCAGTTTCATGAGAAAGAACAGCCACTGCTGGCATAAGGAGAGCCGCGGCCGATATGTTGTTCATAAACCCAGAGAGGAACGCGGCTATCACCATGATAATCGCGATCGCCACTCGCTCATTCTTCCCCGCATAACCGTGAATCCATCGAGCGATAGCGTCACTCACTCCCGTGATACGTAACGCGGCGGCTACAAAAAGCGTGGACACCATCACCACCACTACCGGTGACGAAAATCCGCTAAAAGCCTCCGCCGGGGAAACATACCCAGCAAGCATCAGAACGAGCAGCACACCCATGGCAGTGACATCAACGGGCACACGCTCAGTGACGAACAGAACGACCATTACGATAACGAGACCGGCAAGTCCCAAGAGATCCGGGTCTACTGTTGTGAGCATCTAAGGAATTCCCTAAGAACACGCATATCGATCATCGAAGATTGAAGGGCCTTTGGATACGGCCAGCCTTTGATTGGCCGCAAGATGCCTCAACACCTTAAAGACAGTCTCCGCCGATTCCTTCTCCTGAATTCCCGACGAAATCTCATCAACCGATAGGGGACGACCCTCTTTTTTCAGATGCGCGCACACCCGCTCCTGAAGCTTTAAGACCTCAGCAGCAGCCTTCTTGCCCGCCTCAACGCCAGGCTGGTGATACGCATTCACATGTATAAGCGATGCGTACAATCCCACAGCTCGCTCAAAGAGAGCGATCAACATCCCAACACAACTCGGAGTTACCTCAGGCACCGTAACGGTGATGCTCTCTCGCTTGCTCTCAAAGAGCGCCCGCCGCGTACCAAGATAGAAACCTGTCAGATAGTCACCACTTGTTACTCCAGGCTCAACCGCAAAATCACCCGGATTGAAAGATTTTAGCACCGCGTTCGGTGTCGTACATGAAGACCGATCACGCAAAACCTCCACGAAGACAGCGAAAAAATTATGCAATCCGTCCCTCAACTGCTGGACGTAGGCATGCTGATCCGTTGAACCTTTATTTCCGTAGACAGCGAGCCCCTGGTTGACCACCGCGCCAGAGAGATCGTGCTCCTTACCAAGGCTCTCCATCACCAGCTGCTGAAGATACTTACTGAAGAGTTCAAGGCGGTCCTTATAGGGAAGCACAACCATATCCTTGTTCCCCTTGCCACACCCGCAGTGATACCAACCAAGGGCAAGCATTGCAGCGGGATTTTCCTTTGTAACTTTTCGTCGAGTCAGCGCGTCCATATGCGCGGCTCCCGCGAGGAAGGAGTCAACATCAAATCCCTGCAGCGCAAATGGCAGAAGCCCAACCGCACTAAACTCACTCGTGCGGCCACCAACCCAATCCCACATCGGGAATCGCTCCAGCCACCCCTCTGAGATCGCCGTCCTGTCCAAATCACTCCCCTCGCCAGTTACGGCGACGAAATGCCTCTTCCAGTCGATCTTCGCTGCCTCGAAAGCTGCTTTAGCTATCAGCTGTCCGTTTCGAGTCTCCTTGGTTCCACCGGACTTTGATATGACTACAACTAAGGTCCGCTCGATATGCGACAGAGAGTAGAGCGCTTTCGCCATACCATCTGGATCCGTGTTATCGAAGAACGAGATAGTCATCGGATCCGCGACTGAATTTAAAGCTTGGTTCACGAATTGCGGTCCCAACGCCGAGCCGCCGATCCCAATCACAAGCACGTGAGTGAATTTTTCACCCGCAGGGGTGACGAGCGCTCCGGCGTGAACATCGGCAGCGAATCTTTTAATCTTCGCCACAGTCCCTAGTATCGCCTCTTTGATATCTTGCTGAGGTGCGATTGACGGCGTCCTAAGCCAATAATGACCCACCATTCGATTTTCATCTGGATTAGAGATCGCCCCCTCCTCCAAACTCTGCATGGACGCCAACGCCCTCTGAATCGCGGGCTCCATGCGGGCAAGATATTCTTCATCGTAATTAAGCCGGCTTGTATCGAGTGAAAAACCACTCTCCGAGTCGAATATCAGCCGATCCTTAAAACGCTTCCAGAGATCCACTTGCGCCATGCCTTTTCTCCATGTGCCGCATCCGTAATGGCGACACGACACTTTAATGCTGAAACATTCGTCTAGCTATGCTCGGTTAACTTTTGAGCCACCGATTCTAAAGCTCCCGGCCCAGCCGGACGACGATTACCATGGGGTGGTACATATAACTCGTCTGGACTGACGAGCCACATGGATAGCCCCTAGGGTCTTGATACTACTAAGTGCTGTTATATTGGAAGGAGCAGTTTCACACAGATACTTAGATTAGTTACAGATAATTGCAGCAAGGCACTGGACCAGATGCGAAGGGAGCACTACAGTAAGGGGCTTCGGCCCCAGGACGATTATGAGGCGACGCCACGGGATGAGCGCGTTACGCGCCACCCCAGCAAAAACCGTCATAACCCCATGGGTTCCACGCTTGAGCAGTTGGGCGATAGGGGCTTTGAGAGAAACGACGGAACCACACGGTTCCCAGTGGTATTAGGAACGGTATGTTGAAGGAAAACCTCGTATTTCTTCGAGAGTTTTTACTTGAGTTCAAGACGACAGGCGCCTGCTTTCCAACATCAAAATGGGCAGCTCAGGCGCTTATCACCCCGCTCAGGGATCAAAACCGGGGGCGTAAGAACATCCTTGAACTTGGACCCGGAACCGGCTCAGTAACTATCCCTATAATTAAAGAACTTCGAGACGGCGATCACCTCACAATCTGTGAAATAAACCCCCGCTTTATGAAGGCGCTCAAGGAGAGCCTTGAAGAGATCGAAGAATTTCGAAGAGCTCGGCATCAGATCTCATTCTTTGAGGGCGCTGCGCAGGACCTTCCAACGGATAAAGTATTCGACATTATCGTCTGCGCCCTTCCTTTCGTAAACTTCGACCTTCTTACGGTGCAAGCTATCTTCAGCAAGCTAAGAGAGATCAGCTCGCGAGACACCTTAATGACCTACTACGAATATATCGGCGTTCGGAAATTCAACGAAGCTGTCGCCGCGCCAGAGCGTAGAGATCGAATGGTCCAGGTTAATGAGTACTTGAAAGAGTCAGGATCTCTCAATTACCTCGGACACGAGCGCGTGTGGCTTAATTTGCTACCCATAAACATCTACACCGTAAAACCGGCAGCGTAATCCGCCCCTACCTGCACCGCTCACCCTACGAACAGTAGCAGGCAGGGAGCTTCACTGCGCGCGCCCAATCTCAACTCTATTTGAACGCAATTACCCTGTCGTCCGCTGCGACCCGTGCAGCACCACCGCACCATCGAGGCAGAGAGCTCTTCACCTTCATAAACGGCCCACTACCGACGTAAAGTCCAGCCAAGGCGAGAAGACCCAACGTCGGATCGTACCACGTAAGGGCGATCAGACTTCCCAGCAAAAGCCGTCCTCTCAGCTTGACACCCGAGAGTTTAAACTGCTTGATACTAAAAAACTCAATCGTCGAAACCATGAGGTACCCTATCGAGAGCATCACGATTGTGCCGACCACAGTCATAAACATCGAATCTTGCGCCTGAGGCGCCGTGTTAATGACCGCAACTACAAACACGGCTGCCCCGGGCGTAGGCAGTCCGGTGAAGCTCTTCAAATTCTCCGCTGAGATATTAAATCGAGCCAATCTGCTCGCCGCGCACAGCGCATAAAAAAACGTAACCGCCACCCCAAACTCATCCGCGCATCTCTGAAATGCCCAATGATACATCATCACGGCAGGAGCGAGCCCGAAAGAAACAACGTCCGAAAACGAGTCGAATTCAATACCGAATTTCGACGTAGCGTTTAGTCGCCTCGCGACACGGCCATCAAGTCCATCAAGCAGGATAGCCACCAACACAGCGATGACCGCTTTCTCAAACCGCCCACTGGAGGCGTACATAATTGCGAGAAAGCCGCAGAACATATTACCGACCGTCACGGCATTTGGAATCGCGTAGCGTCGACGGTACAAAATATCTTTCAGCTCTTGTCTCGTTAATTTTCGCTCAGGCACCTTGCCCCCTTTACCTAATTGCACTCATCCGAGACATTCGAGAATCAAAAAA
>JBIIEK010000050.1:0-16577 GCA_044237895.1 Bdellovibrionota bacterium | reverse complement strand
TCGATTACTGTGGGCAATGCAGCCCCGGAATATCTGTATCCAAGCTCATCCTTTTTACATCAAGCGAATTCGTGTCAACCGAACTCCACCGCATAGAGCTTCTAAAACTTGCCGCTTGGCTTCAGGGACAGAACATCACACCCATATTTTGTCTATCGCCAGCAGACCGCATCTTTACGCAACCGCAAAACTCGCGTCTCTCTCGCCTCCTTCTAAAACCAGAAAGCGAAACACCCTCGCCCCTCTCAGCACCCGCTTTTAATTCGTTCCTTACCGAATGCCTCCGACATCAGTGGGAGGTTCACGTATGACGACCAATGCCATACAAAAAAGAACTATTCCCTGGTACCGCACCATTCTGGTCTTTCGATCTCTCGGAGTTGTTCTTGCGATAGCCACCCTTCAGGCCCTTGAACCCCTTGGAACATCACCTCTTGCAATAATTGCTGCGGGGATAGTGGGCGTTGTGCTCTCCTCTCACTTCGCCCATTCACGTCTGACCAACTTCAGCTTTATTCTTGCGGTCATTAGTTGCTGGCTCGCGTCAGCAACCCTTTTTGGGGCACTAAACACCCTCTTCTCCGGACTCACCCCCCACTTCTTTTCTCTCGATCGGCTCTCGCTTCATTGGCACAGCTGTCTCCTCGCTATGACCCTCACGGCGGGCATGACCTGGATATTTTGGCGACTACGCTCAGCGATTACCGTAGAAGCGGTAATCCTCGCTGCTATCGCCATCCTCATTTTTGCGGGCCATCGCGACTTTCACTTTGATAGACCTAAGATCATTAACTCCTTAGCGTGGCGAGCAGGTGTGCCTCACCTCGCCATGCTGCTTATGGTCGGCACCGCCTCACTCGCCTTTGCGTTGGTGTACCTCTCGATAGCCTCACAGGCCGTTCGCCCTCAGGTAGAGGAGGGTCGCGTGCATGTGGCAAGGATCAGACATCGATGGGTGCTTACAGCACTCTCGCTCGGGATTCTGGGTGGCATCGTCTACGCCGTACAAGCGACCCTATACTCTCACTACAACTCAATTATGCTCGCGCGAGTTGCAAACGGCGTGGGCATGGGCAACTCGATGGGAGTGAGCCCTTTAAGCTTTCAATCGGCGCTCGGTAGTACGAATCAGCCCGCCGGCCTCATTCGCCTAGAAGGGGACTACTCCGACAATCCTTTTAGCCCGATGCTTTATCTCCGTGAGAGCGCGCTGTCACAATTTAGTGGCAAGGAGATGGTCTTCTCAGGGCGAGCCTTCGATACGGATCTCCCCGTCGTAACCCCGCGGGATACCTTCACGGGGAAAGAAGATGTAGACCTCGGCCCCCGCACACCTCTTATTCAATCAATGTACCTGCTCGCGGATCATGATGCCGCGTTTGCGGTGGATTACCCTCTCTCCATCGTACAGCTGAAGAACCCCAACCCCTCTCGATTTAAAAGCGCGTATAGAGCATACTCAAGCGCGCCCGCGTTCAAACTCTCGGATCTTTCAGCACAGGACGTAGGCGATCCTCGATGGTCCCCTGAGATACGGGCACACTACCTCGAACAGCACGGCGACAAGCGTTACAAGGAGCTCGCTCTTGAAATTACCAAAGACGCGCCGACTCCGGTTGAGAAAGTTCTCGCGATAACGAACTACCTCTCTCGTACAGCGATATATACGCTCACACCAAATCACACAGTGGCTCAAAACGAAGATCCTGTCGCTCCATTTCTGTTCGGCGATCATCGTGGCTACTGCGTCCATTTCGCTCATGCGATCACCTACATGCTCCGCGCGCTTACTATCCCCGCCCGCATCGGAACAGGGTACCTTACCGACCTAAGTCAGGCGAAAGATGGCCACATTTTACTTCGGATGAGCGACCGCCATGCCTGGGCCGAGGTATATATAAAGGGCGCCGGATGGGTGCCCTTCGATGTTCAACCAGACCAGGTCGAGAGCCATGCAGACACTCAAGTAGATTCAAAGCTTCTGGAAGAGTTGATGGGAAACCTAGAACCCGGAGAGGAGATATTACCCCCCGAAACTCTGCACGGCGAATCGGGGGTTGATGAACCCATCGCGACATGGATTCCTAGTCGTCGCTCGCTTTTTCTCTTTCTCTTCACGACTATCGTTGTCTGCGGCGGCATTAAGATAACTCTGCGCCACGGATGGCGCCTCGCTACATCCCCGCGGGCTCGTATTCGTTTGGGGTACATCTCGGTGGCTTCGCGTCTTTGCGATCTTGGAATCACTCGCCACTTCGGAGAGACCCGTTCGCAATTCTCCCAACGACTTGACCACCACCCCCTGGAAGCACTGACAAAAATCGCGCTCTTTGCCACCTACGCCCGCGCGCCTGAACTCGCACACGACGCTATCCGCAACGAGATTATCGCTGCCCACAAGCAGCTGGAGAAGTTGCCCAGACATCGCAGAATCCTTGCCGCAATGAGCCCCGCCTCAATACTTCACCTTCTCGGAGGTGGCGCATGGTAACCAACGCTCGGTTCACTGCATTCGCGCTCTCTGCACTCATCGTCCTGAGCCCGATTATCTCAGACGCGCAATCGCCGAACCCCACACCACCCCCAGGCAAGACGGTCCTCGACCCCCTCGATCCCTTTGACATCTTTAGTTTTGACGAGTTGGGACCATCATCCTCTGACGACGACAAGACCGCGGACGAACTTATTCGAGACGCGGGCCTCTTACTCAGAACTGACAGACCTCTCGACGCCCGGACCAAACTCCTTAAAGCTATTCAGAAAGACCCCAAGGCGTATCGCGCATACTACCTACTCTCCGGGTACTACATCGTACACGTGGGACACTATCGACTTGCACTGAAATATATAAAAAGAGCCCAGGAACTCTTTGAGGAGCAACACGGGAAACCCCCATACTCCTCTCAGACCCTACAAATGGAACACAGCAATCTGATCTACTATCTCAGCCAAGCACGCTTGAATCTCGACAACTACCAGGGAGCCCTGGATGCTCTCGACGATTACTATGCGCTCGGATACCGAGGTGACTGGTTTGCTGGGTCGCGCGCGTGGATATTAATGAAGCTCGGAAGGATCCAGGAAGCGATAAAGGTGGCTCGCCAAGGTATTCTCGCTGGAGCGGAGGAGGGGCGCACTCTCAATATGCTCGGGATACTCCTCTCGATGAACGATCAACCACAAGAGGCTTTGGAGGTGTTTCGACAAGCTATCGCCAACGAGCTCTCTATGGGGCGAGAGGGGCAGCCAGCGACCCCGCTTAATAACGCCGGAGAGGTGTATAAAGAGCTCTTTGAAGACGAGAAAGCTGAGTCGACTTTTTTGCGAGCTACCTCAATGCCCGATGGGTGCGAACACGTTCTGCCAAGCCTGAACCTAGCCCTCCTCTACATCGATCAACTAAAGAACGAAGCCGCCCTCTCTACGATGGATTCATTTCAACGGTGCATCGCCCAATTTCCCCTTCGAAACAATGAAGAGCACGCGGCGCTGGTTAATCTCGCGCGAGGACGTATCGATCTCCATACGGGCAATGTCGAACGCGCCATTAAGCGGTTTGAAACCGCCCTGCAGGGAACCCAATGGTTCGGGAAGATCGGCACAAATCAAAACGACCTCGTTGTAGCGGCGTCCATCTCCCTTGGACAAGCACTCTTACGCCAAAATAGCATCCTCTCTCTCACCCCAACCGAAACGTGGAGTGAGTGGATTGCTCAGAAAAAGCTCGTCTCTTCAAATTCCTTTCGAGCTTGGTGGCTCTTTAGACGCTCTCGGCAGCTCCTTATCGACGATCTTAACGACGTTGAAGATTTAACTATCCGGAATACAGACAGCCTTCTCGAATACGCAACCCTTGGGGAGACCCTAGCCGGACTCTCTCGCTCATCCTTGCGTCGTCGCATAGTTCGACAAAGAGAGCTCGACCATCGCCCAGCGGCCGCCGCGTTTTACGATGCCTACGCTGCCGAGAGTGAGAGGTCCCTTCTCTCCTCATCAGCATCAAGCGCCACGTTCGATTCCGTGATTCAACACAGCCGAGATACCACGGATGGGCTCCTTCGCACCCATGCCATGTTGCGTCGCATGGAATCACTGGACCAATTCTCTGATACATATCGAGAGTTCGCCTATCGAATATTCTATACGGCGGCACCGGAGCTGCGAAACTACGGTATGCGGCTACCAGTATCCTTCGATTCCACTGGCGCACCATGGGGATTACGATCGAAGATAGAGAGCGGGCCGTTCCTGGTCGTTCATGGTGCTCGTGCCGTGTGCGCCATCGCGGCGGCCAGCGACGCAACGCTCGGTAAGATCTCGTTGCGATTCACCTGTCCAGGACAGGCAAACAAAAACAAGACCGTTGAGGGCACCTCTACAACCGAGGTGGTCAACAAGCTCTCAGACGCGCTTTTTAGAGAGGAGATAAGAAATGTCGTCACAAACTGAGGATTTCCGCGCGGCTAGCGCTACCATCACAAAGCTCTGCGAGGCCCTGGAGCGAGTAATCCGAGGTCGAAGTGACACCATTCGGCTCGTTGTATCGGCGCTCATCGCGGACGGCCATGTCCTTCTCGAGGACTATCCGGGGTCGGGAAAAACAACCCTGTCTAAAACTCTCGGTAGACTAATCTCCGGTGATGACGCGGGACGCACACAGTATCCCTCTCTTGCGACCGATCCGATCGTCCCCTTCCGGCGAATTCAATTCACCCCAGATATGCTCCCAGGTGACGTATTAGGGGTAAACGTGTTCGACCCTAAGAGCGGTCAGTTTCAATTCATGCATGGGCCAGTCTTTGCCCACGTCGTCCTCGCCGATGAGATTAATCGAACCGGCCCAAAGGTGCAGGCCGCCTTCCTTGAGTGCATGGCTGAGAAACAGGTTACGATGGACAACGTCACCCATCCACTTGACCAGCTATTCTTTGTTCTAGGAACGCAAAATCCCCTTGATATCGCAGGAACATATCCACTTCCCCAGGTCCAGCTGGACCGCTTCTTGCTCAAGATCCCGATGTCGTATGTGGATAGCGCAACCGAGCGAGAGATCCTTGAGAACTATTCTAGTATCAAGGAGACCTCCGCTACTATCGATCCAGTATGCTCCCGCAGCGATATTCTCGCAGCTCGGCAAGCCTGCGACACGGTTCACGTCAACAATCATCTTCGCGAGGCGATGGTGGGAATCGTTCAAGCGACTCGAGGGAATCCCCTGATTCAATTCGGCGCCTCTACAAGAGCGGCGCTTATGCTTCAGAGCGCGGTCAAGGCTTGGGCTCTCGTGAACAATCGCGATCACGCAACTGAGGACGATCTTCGGTATATGGCTCCGTTCGTGCTACTGCATAGATTACGGTTCCATGCGGGCGCAGGAGACGCCCAAAAAGCTCTTGATACACTGATGCACCCGGTAATCGAGAAGCTCGTAAGACACGCTCTTTAATGTACGCACACCAGCATGAAGATCCATAACGCGGCACAACGAGGACTTACCGAAACAAATTGGCTACATAGTAGGCACTCCTTCTCGTTTGCCGAATACTATGATCCGAACAACATGGGCTTTCGTTGCCTCCGCGTTATCAACGATGATCGCGTTCAACCAGACTCCGGGTTCGGGATGCATGGACATCGAGACATGGAGATCATAACCATCGTCGTCGAAGGCTCATTGCAACACCAAGACAGTCTTGGTCACGGAGAGATACTGCGGCCTGACGAGGTGCAGGTGATGACGGCAGGTCGGGGCATTCGACATTCAGAATTCAACCCCTCGCACACCTCTGCGGCCCATTTCATACAGATCTGGATAGAGCCTGAGACCATGGGACTTGAGCCTGCATACGCACAAAAGGCCTTTAGCCCAGAGCTGCGGCGAAACAATCTCTTGCGAGTGGCCGGAGGAAAACAGCTCAACGACCAAGCCCTTCACATTAATCAAGACGCGCATGTATACGTAACAACTCTCGCCAAAGACGCAACGGTCTCCTTCAAAAACGTGCAGGGACGTGCCTGCTGGATTCACCTAATACAGGGAGAGTGTCTCGTGAATGAGCGCGTGCTTAAAACTGGAGACGCCGCCTCAACAGAGGGGCCTGAAATTATCACCATCCAAGGGGCATCGACTCAAGCGGATATAATCCTCTTCGATCTATGCTAGCGGTCGAACCCGATACCTCAACCTAGCGTTGTGGCAAATCGGCCCCAAAATCCCATACGAGATCGATAGGATCGGGGAATACCGGCCGGAAAAATTCAGTTGCCCGTGCCCCAAAGTATCCATCGAGGCTGGTCATGAGGCCGTGTCTACGGCACGCCATGAAGTATCGCTCCTCTATCAACTGGATGTGCAGATGGCTCCACCAGCCTCCATTTGTCGGAGGAACTCCGGTTTTTGCCAATTCAGACATAGGAGCGATGCGCTGACCCTCTTTAACAGAGACCTCGCCGAGATGCCCGTAAATTACATACTCCTTTGTGGTAGTACCGGGCCTGACCGTCTCTACGATCACATGAGGGCCCCACCCCCCCTGGGTGTCTCGATCATCGCCAACAACTCGAACAAGCCCCCCGCGAGAACACCGCACTGACGCATGAGCCGGAAGATTCACATCAATTCCCGCATGAACAACCGCACCGGATATATTACTCAGGTAGCTCCCTCTCCACAGGTCAGTTCGGTCTTCAAGATACCCCCCGAAACTCCACGCCAGGCCGTGACGAGCATGATACTCGTTGATGGCGCGCTGCATTACGTCAGGATTGAGGAAGGGGCTGGGGAGATCGGTCTTTGTAACCCATGCCCCGCCGAGGTAACGCGAATCAAAATCTCCCGCAAGTTTATTGAACGAGATCTCGTGTCCAGCGATACCTGAATTGACCCCAGACGCACGAGGACTGCGGAGGCCTCCCCCCGAAGCCGCCGGTCCATTCGCCGGTCCTTTTAAATCATGCATATCCTCGTTCATACTACTCAATGACTCACGAATCCCTGACACCTCCAGGGTGTCCGACTACAGTCTCTTTCCTCTACCAGAGTACGATGCCGTACACGAAAGCTTCTTCTCTTTGCATGTTACGGCTATAGAGCTCGAAACATTCAATGCCGAGGAGCTCACCAGCCGGACATCACCCCACATCTCAGTGACACAGAGCGGAGAGAGTGTTTTAAATTGCCCTCGAACTTTAGCCTCTCGATCTACCCTATCGCCTTTCATGGTCCCGACTCCGATGACCTTTACCACGACCCTCTTGTTCCGTTCTCGGATAAGGAGGGTCTGATTCACCCTTTCATCCAAGTAGGCGCATCCACCAGAGGTCCGCGCTAATGCGACCCGCCACGAACCATTAGTCGTGAGAGCCGCCTTCTTCTTCTCACTTTCCGCACGAACGCCGAGAGCGCTCCCACTAAAGGATCGAGAGAAGTAGTCACCACAAGAACACCCCTGAGGAAGATCGAATGGGCCACAACCAAACAACGCGTTATCGCAACATGAGGGTCGTTCAAACGGACAGCTACCACCTCCACTGCACGACACGATCGCACCAGTAACGAGAAGTAAAAGCCATTTCGGCAAGCCGCAGAAAGACATATCCCCCTCGCTGCACTCCACAAATACGCTGTTCAAGCTAGCGTCATCATACAGCAAACAGAAACACTAAGAGAGCGCGAAGCCCTCACAATCTCTCCGTTACGAACCCAAAGAAACAGATTCGTCCCAATATCTTCGAATAGCTCACTTTTTCTGGTCCGATATTTCCGCCTATCGGGCCAGACCCCCCCTAGCTGCTCACGAGGAGCCGATCTAGATTCAGGGCATGGTTTCAATAGTCGGTATCGTCAATTGCACCCCGGATAGTTTTTCGGACGGCGATGGAACTATCTGTACGAGCAACATTTTAACCCAGGCTGCTCGACTCATCGATGAAGGCGCCGACATTCTTGATATCGGTGGTGATTCTACCCGCCCCGGTTCGGTGTGCGTTGGAGCTGCCACCGAGTGGGCGCGAATCGCCCCGGTTATCGAATTCCTCGCGCCGCGTATCCCATGCTCTGTAGACACGCATCACTATGAAACCGCTCGCAGAGCACTCGACTGTGGCGCGAAGTTCATCAATGACATATCCGGGAATCCATCCCCTGAGATGATCGAGACTATAAAACGATACGACGCTTCATATATAGCGATGTTCAATCCCCACGGCGGCCCCCACCTCTTCGGAGCGGGAATCTCCTCCTTCGACGCTGTGGAGACGATCTCGCGGTGGATGAGCTCACTACAAGAGGAGCTAGCCAAGAACGGAATCCTACCATCTAAGGTAATACTCGATCCGGGGATGGGAGCATTCGTAAGTCGAGATCCATCAGTTTCATGGTCTATCATAGATCGGATACATGAATTTCGAGGCCCTCCCGGCGGTATCCTTATTGGATGCTCACGAAAAGGATTTCTCGCTAAAAGCGGAGAACAAAAGCCCTCAGATAGAGACCAAGCGACCGCTATTTGCGGCGCAATAATGGCTCATAAACTGGGATCCACGACCAATTTATTTCTTAGAGTCCACAACCCTGGCCTCCAACAGAAGATGCTGCGCGAGTGGCAGGGATCACCCTCCCTCGATGAGATATCGGGAAGACTCGTCTAAGTAGCCGCAGACGAGTCAACTCGTCGGAGAACAAACTCTTCGGCCGAGCGTTCCTTCAAACGAGCCACGAGAGCGCTGATAGGCTGCTGGAGAGTCGGATGGATAAAATGTGGCGCTATCTCCGCCAAAGGGAGCAATACAAAATCACGCTTAGCGAGCTCTGGATGGGGCAGCGTCAGAAACTCGCTCGATTCTACGCGGTCTCCAACAAACAGGAGATCGAGGTCGATCGTTCGAGGCTCCCATCGCTTATCTGATGAACGATCCCGTCCAAGTGTATGTTCAATCAACAAGAGGCCACGCAATATCTCGGACGGCTCAAGCTTTGTCACCACCGCAAAAACAGCATTCAGGTAATTCGACTGCGGCGCGCTATTCAGGGTAAGGGCCTTAGTCTCATACAACGACGAGAGCATCGAGACGGGTCCAATACTGTCAGCCACCAGGGGGATAGCTTTTTGCAGAGTGGCTCTCGGATCGCCTACGTTTCCACCGAATGCGACGAACGCAATATGCTCAATCATACTCATAGCAAAAACACCGACCGGGTAATTCCAACCAGGAGTAGCAGGTGTACACCGATTCCCCGGCGACGCGCAAATTGTCTACGACTGCCCGAAAAAACCATACCTTCTGCTCGCTTGTGGCTTCCCTTTAAGAATTCTTTGAAGCAGTGCATAATTCCACCACCCTATGTCCACCACGCCCTCAGACCAGCTAGAGCTACTTGTACGACCAATCGGGTTCATCCGAACCGGGATGCGCACAAAATTTGACTCTCCCCACCAGCCCAAAAACGGGTCGAGCGAGCGAAACTGTATCGAACTGATCCCTGGACTTGATCTTCAAACGGCAGTGCGCGACCTCGAGGGGTTCGACCGAATCTGGCTGATCTGGTGGTTTCACCGCAATACCTCCTGGAAGCCACTCGTCCTTCCTCCCCGCGGAGGAGCTCATCGCAGGGGCGTGCTCGCCACCCGCTCCCCGCACCGTCCGAACCCGATCGGCATAACGTCAGTACCTCTACTCGAGATACACAAGCTCTCCATCATCGTCGGCAATACCGATCTCGTGGATGGAACGCCCATCCTCGATATTAAACCGTATATCGCTTCGGTAGACGCATTCCCCGACGCCTCTCAGGGATGGATCGAAAAGGTAGAAGAGACCTTAAGCTTGGCACCACAGTACCTCGTTTCCTACTCCGTACTTGCCACGGAGCAGCTTGAGTGGCTCCGTGGCGAGTGGAATGTAGATTTCGCGTCACGAGCATCAGAGCTCCTCGCACGAGACCCAAGCGTCCATCGCACTCGAAGGATTCGACGCCTGCCTTCAGGTCTTTTCATGATGGGGTGTGGCGCTTGGCGCCTCTTCTTTACCGTCTCTGGCTCCGTTGTTGAGGTCGCCCACATCACTCCTGGATACCCGGACCGTTTGCTCATGAACGGGCCGAACGAAACGGTGCCCGATCAGGACGCTCAGATAGCATTTCGAAATAGATGGGCGACCCTCATGAGCGACAGCGACTAAAGACAATTCCAAAGCTCCTCGTGTCGCTTTCGGCCTACGAAGAACCCCTACCCTAGTCGCGTCATCGCTGCGCTCTAACTAGCTGACCACTCAATTGCCCGCCTGAAACACCACATTCGCACGAGGCTACCGACCACATCTCGACGAAGAGCATCCGCATGCTCCTTCATTATAGGCTCAATGTATCAAGGAATTTGCCCCTCTGGTCGAAAGTTCTATGGCGCTTGTTTTTCATGAAAGGTGCAAAGCGATGGGATTTTTAATAGTTCTCTCAGTTGGTCTCTTGAGCGGGCTCGCTTGGTGCGTGTACACCCGTGATCCGAGAATGACCCGAGCGGAGGCGCTTTCTCGCACATTTCAAGAGCGCGTACAGAACTTCCGACAGCACATCAACACGCTCGAAGCACACTCTGATGAATATCGGGCGGTTTTTGATGATAACGAGTGGGAGAAGCTGGTGGCGACCATCGCTCGACTTGAAGGTGTGAGCGCTCAAGTTCGGGATCTCATGTCTCGTAACGATTACCAAAGCGCGCTCTCAACTCTGGAACAGGTCATAAATCCTTCCAACGCGGAGACCAACTTGGAGAGAGTCGACCACGATATCCATCAGATAGAAGAGTTGCTTAATTGGGAGCTGAGGCTTCATTCTATGCTGAAAAAGGTCGTTTTCAACTTAGAGGTAGCCGCTGTTGAAACGAATAGGCTGTCAAATCAGCGGAAGTCGCCATCTACTCGACCTACCCTTGTGACACTTGCGGACATTAAGAAACAACTGCTCGAAGACGAAGAGATTCGGAAGATGATCTCGTAGGGCACACGTCCGCTTACGCCGGGCCCATACCCATACACCGTCGCCATGCACTTACCTGCCCGAAGTGGGTTTGTGGATGCGCCAACAGAAGATATGCCAAGAACGCTCCAACATTCCCGAACTTCTCCCTACGAGCAGGGCTCTCTAATGGCATATCAAAGACCGTCGGATCGATATCCGACAATCTTCCCATCAGTGCGTCAGTACTACAAAAATATCGCTCAATCAGCTCATCTTTATGGGGATAGATATTTTGCTGAGGATCATCAACGCACTGAACTCCCATCTTAAAAAGTCCCTGGTAATCCTCCGGTATCTCGACGCCCTGAATCGTAAGCCCCGCCATTTCGGCGAGTTGTATCGGATAGAGCGAGAGGTGGCCAAGGACAAAAGCGGGATGGTTCACCACAACGACACTACCGTTTACCACTGGGATGCGAGCAAAAACACTCGCCGGGATCTCTCGAACGAGACGCTCGGCATATGCTCTCACTGCCAGGGCTCCAGGCTTCAAATATTCCACGAATTTCATAGCATCCTCTCTACAAATCCCAAGCCTTATTCCACCGAACGGCCACTATTGAAAACCCGAGACCCTCAGTTAGTCTTTTATGTAGATTGGGAAGATGTCCCACTCCATAGAATATTGCTATCTTTTTCTTACCCTGTGCGATCTCGGCATTTAAGGCCGTAATGATAGCATTATTTCGGTCCGTAATGATCGACAGCCCGTCATCTCCCTCAAGCATTGCAAGCACCGAGTCCGACGCGACCAATCCCTGCGCCATAAATCGCTTAATCCGTCGACGCTCATCCGCCGTTGGTCCGCGAAGAATGACGAGGAGTGGGTTGACTCCTTCAAGACTGGCATTCGAAAACCCATGCTCCTTCAGGGAGCGCTCAACCTCTGGATCATTTGAAGCCTTGATGAGTTTAAAAAGCAGTTGCGGCACGCTCTCACCCCGCGCGGTCATGGCGACCTGAAGCTCATGGGGGGAGAGATCCGCATGAACAAAGTTCGGTGCACGATAATCTATCTCGTCCAACTGAAAGGTTAGTCCCAACAAGTTCCCAAGGGACTGCTGAAAAAACCCCAGTAGGGACAATGGCTGGTCGGGTCGACGCTCGGGAATGCGGTCGCCATCGCTCACCAACTCGTATAGAACGACGTCGTATCTTTTAAACGCTTCGTTTAAATCATCGTAATAACTCCTCTCGCCTACGTGAACAGCCCCCACAAAATCGATTAAAACACTCGTTGAGGACTTCGCCCCCTTCACGTAGGACACCACCGGGACTTCAAGGAACTCACCTTGTGGGGTTTTGTTGATGTGAAGAAGCTCTGGCAATTCGATTGGCGAGCTCGTCCGTACAAGCATGGCTACCACTAAAAGCAGCGTTGCAAGAACCCCTCCTATCAATGCGAGGCGTTTTAAAGAAACTCGTGTAGTCATTCCGATCCCGTTCTATTGGAGCTCAACGTTTGCTCGCGGCACAGTAACAACTCTTCCGTCATGTAACTTGGCCCGAAGAACCCGTACCTCAGCTCCGGTCGCAATCCGCTCTAATGCTTGAGGCATCTCCGTTACCGTCCCGCTCAGTCCAAAGTAGGGAACGCGAATAAGTCTAATTCGGGAGCCGACCTCCAATGCTGTCGATTGGACCACGGCCCCCTCATTCCCTTGCGAGCGAGCTCCGATGATCTCCGGTCGTTGAGCACCAGCTCGGACTTGGGTTGCTCCATTAATAGATACCGGAGTGCCCTCAATACATCGCAAGGTGTCGAGAATTCGTTCGCTCATGGCGATGCTACCGAATCCCTCCGTAACGATCACCGTCATCGTTACCGACTCATCCCCGGTAAGCGCTACTCCGATATCGTACCCCACATAGTCCCTTAGGGTGCCATCATCGATCGATCCCGTAATCAACCCCACAGCTCCTGCACGACTAGCTTTCTGCAACGCTCCTATCGTTGGCGAGTGGCCGCCAACAAGAACTCTCCCAAACGCCTCCGCTGGTATACTCTCCTCAGTTAAGGCGTGCGTGCAAGGAATCGGAAGGACCGTGAGCACCCCTTGGCGTTCTCCTCCGACACCAAAGATACCTTGAACAAAGGTGCCAACCGACTCAATCGTCACCGACCGATTCGCTTCTATAGCCACTACCGTCCCGGAGATATACGCGTTCAGGTGCAGTGGGCGGGAAGGCGCCCGAATCCCTATGTGACCCGTTGAGGTAGAAATGAACTCCACTCTACCGGCGAGCGGTGCCGTAACAGAGCTCCTGAACAATCCCCACAAGCCACGCACCTCAGCTATCAATGCTCCCGCCTCTACAGAGTCACCCTCCCTTACGACCGCTACGTCGAGGATCTCTTCCGCTGGGACGCCAAGCTGCTCGGCTGCTCGCACGATCCGAAGCTCGCCCTCCAGTTGTGCTATAGCTACAACCGTATCACCCTGAACGAGATCTCCCTCTCGTGCCACGATCTCGCCAAGAATCGGCAGCTCACGTCGGCGACGCACCCTCATGGATGAGCTCACTGCCAATCCAGGCGTTAACGCACTACTCATTGAGCTCCTCCCGGGAGCACGAGCCCCACTCCCTCAAAGACAAGCCGTTGCGCCGTAACGGTAGGCTCACGAATCGCTATCGGCCTATTTCTGCCGTCGCATATAATACCACTCTCACCCAAAAGCACTTCTCGGGCCCGAGGCACTCCAGGGCCGGAGCCCACATCGACTGAGGGGCTCACCGGAACTACCTTTAGGAGGCCCTTCCCTCCACTTACAGTCGTTAGCTGAGAAACCTTTCCCCGCTCGACCTCTCCCAGTCGTGTACCATCGAGATAAACTTCAGCTAGAATATCCGAACGAAGCTTCCTTTCGTTGTAGCGAGGGCAAACAGAAACGCCGAGATGAATCAGGCAATCATGCTCAAAGATCTCCCTCGCCGCCTCTGGATGGACTGACGCAAGAACACCGAGATGCGGCATCATAAAAATTGAATCGACCGCGAGCTGGGTTATTCCCTCGAGCGCAAAGCCCTCGACAAGCATCAGCGCGGCCTGAGCGCGACTTGGGGCGTGACTTAGAACTCCTCCTGATCCGATAGCGATATCGAGACTCATGAGATCGACCAATTCGTATCGATCGGAGGTTTGTCTAAAGACGTCTGCAATTCCTCTCTCCCGATTTGATTCGAGCCCTATCGCGAGAGAACGATGATGCTTTAGGGACAGACGCAGCGCTTCTCGACAAACTGCCTGCTCGACCCACAGGTCCTCAAGCGTTTGAGGTATCGACGTTGGTCGTATCATCTTATTTCGAAGACGATCCCGAAGCTCGGTTTCAGAGATCTCAAACGGCAGCCACCTGCGAATATTCTCAACGCCAGCTTCGACGAGCACATTCGCAATGGAATAACTCATTCCTAAATTGGCGCTGACCGTCCGATTAAATGCCCGTTGCCCCGTTCGATCTGCAAAGACCGAAAATACGTCGGTTGTTGCTCCACCGATATCGACACACAAAACATTTTGTCCAGTTCGCTCCGCATACATCTGCACAATATCCCCCACGGCCGCAGGTGTTGGCATCACTGGTACCGGACTCCAGGACATTAAAGTGCCGTAGCCTGGAGAGTGACTCATCACGTGCGATAAGAAGAACTCGTGAATCGCTTCTCTCGCCGGGCCGAGATTTTCATGGTCTAGCTTTGGCCTGACGTTTGGAACTACGACGACCTGGGCTCTTTTCGATAATATCTGAGATACCTCAACAGCTGCATCCGCGTTTCCGGCGTAAATTACGGGGAGCTTGAGAGTATCACCGAACCGCGGCCGAGGAGACGCCGCCACCAGCATCTCCGCAACTTCCACCACGTGGGCGGTTGATCCGCCATCAATGCCCCCCGTGACTAAAACGATATCGGGCTTAATATGACGAATGGTCTCGATCCTTTCGTACTCCTCTCGGCCATCGTCCGCAGATACTGATTCCATCACGATAGCGCCGGCCCCAAGAGCCGCCCGCTCGGCTGACTCCGTGGTTATATTGTGAACAACGCCCGCGACCAGCATTTGCAACCCGCCACCCGCCGAGCTCGTCGACAGATAGAGATCTATTCCGCGACCAACACTCTCCCCAGTAATCTCAAAAGGAGACGCTCCCTCTTGGAGGAACGAGCGGCCACTTAATTCTTGAACTTCCCGAAATGCGTTGCGAGCTCCTATCGTCACATCCGCGGTCGGTTCTTCGACAGTGGTAGGAGCCTCTCCCCGAAAGGTTTGATGCCAACGATCCGCTTTAAGCTCGAAGAGAAGGGCTTTGGTCGTTGTCGAGCCACAGTCGGTAACGAGAACAGTGCGGAGATCGTGCGGCTTCGTTTTCATTCCCTATCCCAATCCTACCATCGTACCGACAACGGCAACCCAATCACGCACGATGAATTGAACTCGCTCTACAAGAAGCGCCAGACGGGCCATCACAGTTGAACCAAAGAAAGCGCCGAAGCATACCATTAAGAGTGGTCGCCCTAAGGGGGCTATTCGACCCTGCACAGAGCCCTCTCGACCAAAGGTGAAGAGGAAATAATTGAGCACGAGAAGGAGGGTCGCCACAAACAGCACGTTATTGAAGCTTGCAAAGGCGGAGAAGGCACCACCCTCAAAGACAAGCAGCGGTTTAAAACTACTCGCCACCTGGGGTATCGCTTCTGAAAAGAATCCCCTAATTGCCAATGCGCCGCTCGCGCCGAGCGTAAACCCAATAACGATCTTTGCGAGCCAGGCGTGACGCTTGGAGTAGATAAAATAATAGAGACAACCGAACGCCATCGGAATGAGGTAGAGAAGGTAAAGTGGCTGGTATGGCTCCACGGGCGTACCGTCTGGGTACAATCGAACCGACACACCGATCATCGGCTCTACGATGTTCGGCCATAAAAAATCCCGGATAACCAGCATAGGCCCTAACCCTGCGGCTATTCCGATAAAGAGATGCTCGAAGAAGCGATAGAACCCGTTCTCCTTTATGAGAAAGCTAAAGATCGCAAGCGTCGCTAAGCCGCCAACGAATACAGAAGCCATCTCCCACGTCGAACTACCGTTCACCACGTGACCTCCAACGCGCAAAAAATGGCATAACATTTCCGATGATAATCAAGCCGATTATGACGAGGTGCGCGGCGCTCAAAGCCGTGTTTGTAACTAACAGCCGTTGATTATCACTCTGAGGGTAAAACTTTTTAAGAACTTCAGAGTACCATGCGGCGCCCGCTATCCCTTCAAGTAGCCCGTGCAGCTGCCCCGAATCGAGAAATATGTACGCCTCAGGAATAGTAATTGACGTGCACCCATGCACGATCGTTGGGCGATACCCCTTCTTCTGAAAGAACTGGATAATAGTGTCAAAGACACCCACCAGGCCCGTTACCTCTCCTACCACCTTCACTCGCTCCACGCCTCCAATAGAGGCGAAGTTTGGGTAGTTTGAAAGAGGCATGCCGTTAACATCTCGACCTAAAAACTTGGAGAGATCGGATGCATTTACAAGAGATTGCATGAAGATTGCAGCACCCG
>JBIIEK010000238.1:0-3628 GCA_044237895.1 Bdellovibrionota bacterium | reverse complement strand
AATCCACGCCTCTCCATACCTCCATCTCTGGCCAGGCATCTCCGCTTCTAGCCGCTGCGCTACGGCCTGAGGAACCCGAGACAAGAAGCGCTCCGCCTGCTGATATTGCGACAGAACGATAACCGGAATTCTTCGTCGAAAGAGGTGCTCTATCATCACCGTCGCTTGAGGCTCATTCTCGGCGATCGTATTTGGACCAAAATCCATCCAAACCATCGACACTTCGCCCGACTTCACCTCTACTTTTTCAAGGACATCGTACATTCGCTCGGCTGACACCAGGCGTGAAGGTCGTTGAGAGATCCCTAAGAGGATGGGCGCGGCGACGGCTATGAGCATTACGAGATAAATGATTCGTCGAGATCCCATCACTTCTTCTCCGACGAAAATGAAGATGATTCGATGGAGAGCCACATACGAATAGCCAACATCAACCCAGCGATACCAGCCCCGAGACGAATTGCTCTGAACGCGGCGCTGTTTGGGACCTCAAGCAGCCACTGACGAATTGAGGGCATCCCCTCATAGATCTCCTTGCCGAACGATATCTGCCCGAGCATGACCACAACAGCGGCCGTCATCATCAAAGCGGACTCTACGGTTCGAATTCGGAACGCACGATACGCAGCCGCGGCGATATAGACGCCCAGAAGAGCGAACATCGCAGAGCCAAGTTGATTAAAGAGTCCGTCGTATAGAAAGTTGTACAGCCTCTGAATAGTCGCACGTGACATCTCCGCCTGCGCCAACACCGAGTACGAGCTCGCTACTTCGTTCGATTTTTGAGTGAATACCCCAAGCGCTGCAAGGCTTGATAACCTCGCCGAATACCAATCGTCGTTTCGCAAATCTTCGATTCGAGAAGCGAGGTCCCTTCGCAAGAGCTCATGAGAATTCTCCGAACTCTCATCTTTTTGAGCCGCCAGACGCAGACTCAGCGCTTCGAGCTTTTTAGAGGCGAACTCGCGTAAAATACCTGCTCGTAAGGAGTCGACCTCTCCCCCTTTACCACGAGCATCCTCCCCTATCTTGCTGGAGAACTCGCCGATCATTTGAACATCTTGAATATCCCTCGACGCATTCATGCTATCGATCCATTGAAGGGACATTATGCCCACGGTGAGGAAAAGTCCCAAAAGAAGGGCTAGGCTATTGATCCATCCCGGACGCGAGAACACGCAACGAGCGCCATGCGTACGGACAATATTGAAGAGGCCTAGACCCAGCGCCATCGAACCGACGACGATAAAGCCGTTCGATATCTGCTCGTGACGAGCTTTCATCCCAAGGCTCTCCACAAGAGATTCCGGAAAGACGAAATACGCAAAGAAATAGATCCCCCCAAGAAACGTGAAGGCTCTAATAGCCCTTGTTCGCGTATCGACTGATCGAGCTTCTACCATCCGAAATTACTCCAATCTCTCGATAAAACGCGGTGGGGCATGTAATCGCCGATCTCAGGAATCCACGGTTGAAGGGTGGCAAAAACAACACCGATAACTATCAGCAAAATGAAGAAGAGTTTAAACCGATCTTGCGCCGCAAGCGTCGCTACCTGTACCGGCTCCCGACTCATATATGCAGACGCTCCAAACAGCTCCTCGCCAATGAGAGTGTAATCGCATGTGCATATAAAGAACGCCACCTGTTCGGGACTCACGCTCGCAGCGACTTGGCGAGCGCCCACCTGTTGTCCCGCCTCAGCTAATACGAGGGCCTCAGCTGCAAAAACACCGAACATAAAAGCGGCCCCTGCTTTTTCTCGATGCATAAGCCCCATGTATCCAGAGGCGAAGGCGAACTGCTCCGATGATAGGAACCGAATACTCTCTGGATCGAAAGCATTTGCGCGTCCAACATCACGATACGCCTCGCGCACGGTATCTTCGACAAGGGCCATCGCTTCAGGAGAATACTGCGGGACCTGCAGCTTTAGTTTATATTGCGCGACCCGTTTGGCTATTGAATGAAGAACTCCAAGGCAGGCAAAGAGAACTGGCCCTACATCGGTGAGCGCTGTTGTGAACACAACAGATCGACCCTGTTCAGCACAACGGCCAACGGCGCCCTCAATAGCATCGACACCGGCGATACGGCGAATATGGTGAACATACCCCTTCGATCCTCGAGACAGCTCTCGATACAGCAGGACGCACGCTCCGATCAGAACTAACAGAATTGCAGGTGTCGCGTGCTCTAATCCACCCATACAAGGACCTTTATCCCTCACTCTCGCCATTCATATACGGAAGAGTGCGGGCTACGTGCGAGACGCCTCCAAGAGAGAGATAAATTTCTCGGCCTGGTCGGATGATGCGAGAACCGTCCGCATAGCTAACGCTAGAGGAGCTCCAACAAAGAGTTGCGCCAACGGCTCACTCAACGCATACACCTCTCGCAAGCAACCAACGAGCGGTTTGCTCATCTCAAAAATAAATATGGCTGGCTCTACTAACCCACGCTGAACGATGGCGTCCACAAGGGGTTGAAGCTCCGTACTCACATCATGCTCCACTCGTTAAACGTAGTAAAAAAGAGGGGTTATGAAAAGAAAGAATCGACGGATTCAAACCCTGACTACTGACGCTCAGCAGCCTCGCGCTGCTTGCGAACCTCCGCTAATTCCTCCTGGAGGAGGTCGATATGCTCATCTTTTGTCGCTTCAATGAGAGTCCTCTTTGCCAACATCTCTTTGGAGGCATCCGAGAGAAGGTCACCACCACCATCCTTAGCGAGCTTTAGCTCGGTGGAGAGTACGTTCAGGTAGGCAGAGAGCTCAGCCTCACGCCTCTTGTAGTTTAGGGGGAGATTGCCGGATCTAACGGCAGTGAGTCGCTCCTGAGCGAACTTCACCGAGGATGACATCCCCTCCAGGTCGTCATGAGTCGAACCCTGGGCCACCTCAGCCTCACCCTGAGCAACCTCGCCCCGCCCCGGCCTCTTTTTTTGCAACTGTTGCAGCTGAGCTCGTTGAGCCTGCTCCTCGGCCTCAAGTTTTTTAAGCTCCTTCTTCTGATCAGCTGTCCAATTCCGCAAATGAGCCACATCCATCAAAAGCTCATGATTTTGAGAGAGAGGAGGGATATCGACCCTCTCAGCCATCAACTCTCCCGTCTTCCCATATACGGTGAAGAGCGCGGAGAGCGGCCCCACCGTGCTCGATATCGTAGCTTCTCCGACAATCGTCACCTCTCCGCTTTCGTGAGCAATAACCGCGGCAGGCACGATCGTAAGCACCTTTTCTGAATTCGATACGGCGATGACCCCTTTTACGGGCGGTGATGGGAGGGAGAGCCGGTGCACCAGATGGAGCGACGACGATTCAGCGCGAACAGATTCGATATGTGACACACAGAGAGCGCATACCAATACGCCGACGAACGACTTACCGGAGACCATTGTAAAACTCCTCCTCTTCATTCATCTCAGCGCCCTCTCGGCGATATTGAGGAGCCTCTTTAATATTCCTCAAGAGTCCCCGCTCATCCGCTATCTGATCTTGAAGCGTTTTGACTCGGCGGGCACGCTCATATTTCTCATCAAAATCGGCGGATTCCTCAGGGGCTGTCAGGTGCAACGCATTCTCAATCCAGGCTGCGTCACGTTGAATGCTCTCACGACTCAATGC
>JBIIEK010000070.1:0-13511 GCA_044237895.1 Bdellovibrionota bacterium | reverse complement strand
GAGATTTTGAATCAGCGAATCTAACTCGCTCCTCTTCGAATTGAGCTCCCGCGCGGTCTGATCATGAGCTCCCTCACGCCCAACGTCACTGGAGGGAAGAAGAGCACGAAGCCCCTCCGATTTCGCCGAAACTTCTCGAGCTTTGAGGAGCTGAGCATTCGTAACCCCTATCTTGCTCTGAAGCTCCTGAATCGCGTTCGAAGTGGCGAAACTTACACCCCATGCGCTCCCCCATGCAATCAAAGCGGTTTTGGCTTCGAGCGAAAGGTCAGGAAACGCGAATCGTTCAAGGGTCCAATCACCCTTCTCAGCCGAGATCGGATCTGAATATTCGCCCTTGAACCGCCCTTCCTCTTGCCGAACACCCGTAATGCGCAAACGCCTACCCTCACCACTGACAATGAGAGGCAACCTCGTTCCACTTGAAGGCTCGACGACAAGAGCGCGCTGGGCCGGAATATCTTCCTCGCCTATAGACACGTATACCTCAGATCCCTCAGGACGAACCTCAACGGTCCACGGAACCCCCTCCTTCTTTTGAGCGGCGACGATCATCCCTCCGTAAAAACCGGGAGGAAGCTCAGGAAAAACTCGATTATATTCCCGGAAAAACATCGCTCCTTCCACGACAAGGGCGATGAGGGTTGCAAAAAAGAGGACGGTAAGCACTCGGCGCATACAGGTTACTTTACCGGAGGTTACACTTCCTCACAAACCGCGGAATAAGGGAGATCTTCTGTGCGCTAAGACGACTTTCGTGACCCAATCACTCGAGCAGGCGTTCCCACGGCAATCCCCCAGTCTGGGACGTCATCTTTAACAAACGAATGGGCACCGATAATCGCGTGCTGACCAATACGAACTCCGTCGAGGACGGTCACACGCGCTCCCAACCATGCGTGATCTCCGATCGTGACACCACCCCGGATATCCATCGGCTGAGAGATCATCGGCTTATCCTCCCCTTCTCCGGTGTGGTTACCCGGACCAATATAACAATATGCTCCGACGAGAACGCTCTCTCCTACCTCAACTCGAGAATTTGAAGCGACCCGACAATACGATCCGATATTACACCCCCTTTTAAGGGTGATATGCCCACCTTTTGCCGCAACCGTTGTAAGCCTTCCGATGCTCACTCGATCCTCTATAACAAGAGATGCATCATCTCCTCGCACATCAAGCGAGGCTCCGTCATCAATCAATACGCCACTTCCGAGCGATATCTGCTTTGGAACTCGAAGGAGAACGCCCCGGCCTATAGCGGGCCGCCGACCACACCGCTTGAAAAGAAAGGGATATGAAACTGCCCGAGCGGCGAAACCGACCAGGCCAGGGAGATTTGAGAAGAGAACCTGAAGCACCTCGTACAGAAAGAAATGAATCGCTGATGCCCTCCCTACGGCCAACTGTTTGTAGAGTGATAAGCCAGACCGCTTGGTATCTGTGAGGGCTTCTTGTTGTGGTGTCATCGCCGGAGCGGCTTTGGATTCGATCATCGGTGCTCACGTATCGTTACAATCGGCCCTTACGGTATCACGAAGTGGCCATACGCGGGACCTCCCGACCGATACGCACCCAATCCAACTACAGCATCTGGGGTGCAGGACACCGCAAACCGTCCCAAAGTGAATATATTCAGCTACTTAAGGAGAGTCGTGGCTGCAAATTCTGCGCACCTCACCTTCCGCGCCTTTTAAATCCACCATCACTCCTGCAGCGATAGCGAGTTGCCACTAAACGCACTATATATATAGTAAGCGATGCGCCGGGGTACTCCCCGTCCTCATCAGACTATCAGGAGCATGCATGTTCAATTCAACAGACCAATCCGGGTTTTTAACGACGACGCTTGAAAGCGCACTCGGTTGGGCACGAAAGTACTCCCTATTCTCATATCCATTCGTTACCGCCTGCTGTGGAATGGAGTTCATGTCAGTGAACTGTTCTCACTACGACACCGATCGATTCGGAGCGGCGCTGCCACGATTCACACCCCGTCAATCAGACCTCTTATGGGTCGTAGGAACGGTAAATCACAAACTCGCTCCCGTACTACTCCGAGTATACGAGCAAATGACTGAACCAAAATGGGTTGTCGCTTTCGGAGCCTGCGCTTCTTCTGGCGGCTTCTATGATAATTACACAACCGTTGCCGGTATCGATAAGATCATACCGGTAGATATGTATATCCCTGGTTGCCCTCCACGACCTGAGACGATTCTTGATGCCCTCATGCTTTTACAACAGGACATTCAGCGCTCGAAGCAGCAGATCGTACCTTCGCAAGGTGGTCGCCAACCTCACCCGGAGCTCCCGCCCCTTCTCGGCAAGCCGATCGATACACGATTAACGAAGCCGATATAGGACTCTGGAGTCCGCCTTCCTGTACTCCCTCCGTGGAAAGGCGCTACCTTCATTGAGCTAGGGCTTAGCACGTGAACCTCATGCTCGATTGCGTTCGCGCATACTCAATCCAATCTACGATCTCCTCAATCGCTACTGGCTTCGCAAAAAATCCTCGCGCGCCGAGAGCCGCCAACCGATACACCAACGCATCCGACTCCTCCCCACTCATAGCAGCGATGAACGGACGATCGCGCTGTTCTAAAAATAGGGAAAGAAGTCTCTCAGCTCCACCGTCCGGCATATGCGCGTCGCACAAAACTATGCACGATGCCGATGGCATGCCTGAAGAGATGAGATCACCAACGGAGGAGAAGCAGGTCGCGGGGACGCCTCGCGTTGTGAGTATTCTAGCAAGCGAATCTCCGTGCTCACGATCGTCATCAACTACAAACACCTGCCCCGCATCGTCGGCATTCCTATCAAGACCTCGCCGTTCAGCCACCATCATCACAGGATCCCCGTAAGAGGAGTCCCAGCTCCGTGCCAGAGTAAAGGAGACCGTCGTGCCACTCCCTTGCCCCGTCTCGATAGCAAATCGCCCTCCGGCAGATTCTATTATCGCCTTACAACTCATGAGTCCAACACCCCAACCCGAGCCACTGCTATGGACTTCTCGCCCCTGAAGGGCTCGCTCTAGAACATGTGCGGGGATCCCCTCCCCATTGTCCTTAATTCTAACGACAACGAGGTTCTCATCCGATTCAGCCTCTATAACGATCCTTCCGTGTGGCGCATATCGCACTGCATTTCCAACAAGATTTGTTACCACCCGCTCGAAATCGACCTCACGGATGACTGCCCTGCCCGTTTCGTATGCGGTTTGCACAACTATCTCCGCAGAGCTATGCATATTGCCTCGAAAGCGCGCTTGAACCCGCCGGATAACCAATCCGACATCTGCGGAGTGTACTGTTTTAGATACGCATTTTTGAGGCGAGCCCTGAGCGAGTATCTGCTCAAGATAATCAAGCTCCTGATGAATCGCCCTCGAGTCGAGCGTGCCATCACCAGATTCACCAAGAGAGTATTTCATGATACCAAGAGGCGCTCTCGCGTCATGCACAACTGCTCTCAGCACAGAAACCTGACTCTCTAAATCTCCACACCTCCGATTGTTCATCCGAGCCGCATCGATTACTGGCGCATAGATATCAAGCCATTCCGCGAGGGCCCGTCCCATCTTCTCGCAAGACTCCAGACGCTCTCTGCAAGCGGCGCCCCGCAACCCACCCCAAATCACGCACTCGCTTCCGAACTCAAGAGCTGCCGGCAGTTTTACAGAGACTACTATTGAGGAACGGAAGCGATTATCTATAAACCTTACGGTATCCAGCGCGTGATCACGAACTCGGCACGTCAGATACGGCCCACCCTGCTCAACCATAAGCCCAAGTAAGGTTTCGGGTGGCAAGATTTGAGATTCTTTTGGCTTCCCTATAAAGAGGGACCCATCATGCCGCTTAATTATTATCGCCAACCCAACAATATCATTTGCGACAACGTGATGAAGCTCCCATGCGAGTCGATGAAAGAGGCTCTCAGGATCAAATCGCGAGGCTCCGCACGCAAACGCAAGGGCCCGACCCATTGCGGAGGTAAACGCATCCACTAGGCAGCCTCCCTGAGCCGTACCTGCCGTACCAATCTCTGAATATGCGACGTGAGCACTCGAGGATCCTTCGTCTTCGATACAAACGCCTCCGCGCCTAGCTGCAGGAGCTGAAACTCGGCGTCCACATCTTCATCGGAAGTAAGGACAAGAACGGGAATCCCCATGAATCGCGCATCATTTTTGACCTGAGAAAGAAACTCCCTGCCATTCATTAACGGCATATGCAGATCGCAGATAATCACTTTCGGCAACAGCGCGATCCCTGCAGAGAGCTTCTCCAGAGCCTCTATGCCATTTGCAGCGAAATACGGGGCCAATCCGTCTCGAATGAGAAGTTTCTCGAGCACTCGACAAAACATAGGATTGTCATCAACCACCAGAACGGGATCTCCGTTGAGCGGTAGTGTTCGTTGCGCTTCGCCTGTCGCTCCGTCATTTTTATCGTTTATAGGAAAAGCATCATGGCCGGAGTATCTCCCTTGCCGCGGAGCTTGCTCATCAGCGACCGGCGCCGATACCGGTCGAGCAGATTCCGGAGTCCATGAGAGCTTGAAATTTGCCCCACTCCCCAGGGACCTGACGAGGACTCGCAAACCATCCGCACATTGCAGAGCTTCACCCTCTCCTCCTCTAAGGACGTGAAGAAGGTCTCCCACTACACCAACGTGAATAGATCCAAGGGCCAGCTTTCCGTGCGAGGTGTAGAATTGATACCTTGTCTTTCCGTCTGTAGTTACGATGTCAAAGGTCGACGCTCCATGAGCCCTGGCCTCATTGACCAAGATCTCGATAATTGAAGCGGTCAAAACCTCTCGACGCCGCTTGTCTAAAATATCGCCATTGATCTCACGCTCAACCAAGGTGCGTTCACACACGTCAAGCACCCGAGCCACCTCCGTCCAGGATGCGATGGCTATATGGTGGCTGGGCTCAAAGAACGAGAGACTTCGAACCTCAGCCGGCTCTACACATACAAATCCAGTAATCCTCGCATCGTTCAACTCCACGCAAGCGCCGATTGCTCGCATCTCCGCAAAGATCGCTCGCGCGTTGGGGCCAAATACAGAGAGCTCTGGCACCTCGATCCTCTCGCGAAAATCAATCCCCATCTCTCTCGCCGCAGCTCTAAAAAACTCCCCCTCACTCACCCCCACCCATGCCGCGGCCAGCGTCCCCCATTGCCTCCGATCGTGCGACGATGCCATCACTTCTCGAATTACTTTTTTTGGAACCAATGCATCCATCGCCCTTAAAAAGGAGGGTAAGGCTTTGGATGACGCGCGAGTAAACGCAAAGCGGTGGGCCCGCTGCTTGAAAGACTTCAGCACTCTCCTCATAACGCCACCTCCCGTTGGGGTACCGACATAGCTCCAAACTCAAGACGTCTCTTGGTTGAAGGGATAGTAAGATCAGCTGCCTCGGCACCTACGGAGAGGCCGAGAACTACTATTCGGTCGATATAGCCAGATGTTGCGGATGATACTCCTAGGGGTATGCCGATTTTCTGCCCTACCACCGAGATGCTCTCGCCGGCTTGACCCAGCTCCGCCCCCAAAGGACCTCGCGTCTCGCACGAGCGTTCCAACTCGCTCCGAACCTGGCCCGAATCGGAGTCCACGAGAAGCACTAACGCGCATACCTTAACGGATACTTTGGTTGCACGGAGAATGTGGCCGCGTCCACGCTCCATAGCCGTGTCCGCCATCGTCGATACCACCGCGGCCAGCTCCTTCCTATTTATCATCCACTCCCCTTCGGTAAGCCCACCCTGCCATACGATCCCTTCGACACCGTTCTCGTGAATAACAGCCTCCGGAATAGAGCGGAGGACGCTTTGATCATGCATAGAAACCGCTAGGGACACCGACGTAAGCATGAGTGGAAGCACGACTACCAGCCACGCCGCCATCTCAATAAACGCCGTACCCGCTTCGTCTTTCTCTCCCTCTCGCGCACTCATAACGTCTTACTCAGCTAAAACAATCTGCCCGTAAATGTGCCGAACGACGACGGCCGATATCCGCGAAACATTACTCTCAAGAAGATCAACCGGAACCAGTCGCGCCTCTACACCCCCATCTCCGCCCCTCCAGATTCGACTCTGAACGCTCTCATCTCCGTTCTGAAGGAGTGCAACGACTTTAACTTTGACCGAGAACGATTCCGCCCGCTGAATCAAAAACCCCATCGTGGTGGTAATATTTTCCACCGCATATGAGTTATTACGGGTAACAAAAACTAGAGCCGGCGCCTCAGCCTCTGCGCGAACCCCTGAGACAAACGCCTCGACAACGTCATACGCAACATCGATGGCGGATCCGAGAACGCCAGTCAGACCCGGAAGAGAAACTAAATCGAATGCCCCGTCCGTCCTTCGTTCATCACATCGTACAAGTGAATCAATCCTCTCTTCGGCCACAATTTCGAACGACCGATCTACCCCTGGAAAAACACCAACGTGAACATCGGAAACGCCGGATGCCTTTAAATCGTCTATTAACCGTTCTGCAAATTGGGCACGCTCTCTGAGCCTTTCATCTCCACACGTAGCTATCCCTTCGCCAATCGTCCTATCGAAGGCCACGAGAACGGACGTGCGAGGGCGCCGCGCTTTTGTGTATACAGAGACGGGAATCGAAATATCCGCAGATCTCATCATCGCCGTGAGCACGTGAGAGAATACGCCCCGATATACGCCGGTCATCGCCAGCTCGACCGTCCCCGCCGAGCTTGCATGCCTTACGGATTCAATCGCAACATAGGCAGCTCGAGATGCCAGACGTCGCCGCAGCCGTGCCGTGACCTCCTCGCCTGAAATTACACGACTCGATGCTAGACGAGCCTCATCGTCAACGATGCGTTGCAGATCTTCGCGAATACCGAAGAATTGTTGTAGCTCGACAGCGATGAAAAGAAACAAAAGAAGGAGCGGCACTACCACCATCAGGGATAGAACCGAGATCGAGCCTCGCTCATCGCGTCGCATAGGTCACCTTGCCAGCAATAGATCCTATTTGAACGAGGGGGATCGTCAGAAAGCAGATGATGAGCCCGGCAAAGGTCAGAATAAGCGGCAGAACCGCCTTTACGGGGAGCTTCGCAATCTCCTCATCCACAAGCTCCTGATAAGAGATCTGGGTGGCATCACTTAATTCTTTTAGAGGTCGAATCACCTCCCCTCCTTGCCGATGGGCAAGATGCAGGTGAATGAGCGCGTGCTTTACTGCCGGAGAGGGGCTGGCCTCTGAAACCACTCTCATGGCGTCCTCTACCGGCAACCCGCCCTCAGCCAACGCGACTATGCGTCCGAGCCCCTGCGATACGGGATCTGTACCATCCCGCCCTGCCTCAGCCAGAGCAGGAAGGATGTCGAGGCCGGCTCCAACGGCCATGACGATTCGCTCCATGGCCATAGGTAGATGTCTCTCACTTTCTCGTACAATTTCTCGAGCCCTGCGGTGCTTCCGCCTCTTCCACCAGAGAGCTCCAATCGACACCCCCAACACTCCACTGCACACAATGACCCGTACGTCTGATACTCCCAGGACGACACTCAATCCAAAAAGAAGTAGTCCGCCCGCTACCGCAGAAAGCATCTGTGGATCTCCATAGAAGACAGGAGATGGGTCCGCTCTTGGCTGGCTACGCCTATCCTCCGACAGAAGCTCACGAATAATTACCGCACCCGCGCCTCGACTCTGAGCAGCTGCGATAAGTACGACACCCACGCACGCCGTGAGACTGAAAAACAGGAGTGGAATCATCGAGAGGCCTCCTGATTACCCATGGAGACCATCCAAGCCACACCCACCACGATCAGGCCGATACCAGCGCTCAGAAACTTTCCACCATACGGGTGAGACATCGCTATCGCTAAACCGTCTCTATTCAACACCCCCTGAAATGTCCCAATCATCCCGGCGCACAGTGCGATACCAAAGGCGGAGAGTCGGTGCATTGCCATGGCCGCTCTCGTTTTTCTTCTAAAGGATTGCCTCTGCCTCACGACTCGAGTGATACGATGGAGAGGTTCACCTAAGGAACTCCCGTGCGTCCGCGATAAGATTAAGCACCGCTTAAGGAGCTCCGCGTCGTGATGCCTCCACTCCCGCAGAAAGCCCTCCAACTCCTTCACCTCATCGCCGCCTCCTTTAACCCTTCTCTTCAGGGCGGCCAATTCTTCTACGAGCGGGGTTCGTTGAGGCAGGTATTCGCCGGCGGAGATAAGGGCCGTCATCGGGTCTACTCCCGCTCGCACAGCCGAGGCTAGCGAGGTAAGAAGAGCCGGAAGGTCTCTATCTAAAGAAGCTCGTCGCCGCGAGATCCTCGTTTTGACGACGACCAGAGTAATAGCGCTTGCACTCAAACACGCTGCGCCTCCCCATACCAACCCGCACCATCCACTCACGAAACAAACGAGCAAACCCAAGAACCCGACCAACAAAATGGCTCTCTGAGGCCCCACACCCGCCAGTGTGCACCAGAGATCTACTCGCCCCCTCCTCTCGCTCAGTCCTTCACCAAGGCCCGATGACCTGCATAGATACGAGGCTAGCAGCGTCCGAGCGATCTTGTTTGAGTTCCATCCTCCGATTATCCCCATCTCATCGCCTCAATGACAGAGCGGCCTCGCGGTACTCCGCGTCCACCGATAACTCAAGAATCTCCGGCAAGGCCGATAGCGAAACACACAATGGATGCTGCTCGAGCTTCTCACGAAAAGCGCTCACCCGGTTGCACACCGCCCAGGCTGGCGAACCGTTCGATGGTCGATATTTAAAGATCTCTCGCTGCCGAAGAACCCCATCGGCGATCGGTCCAAGCTCTCGAACCTCAGCGATACGACGCACGCCTGTAACCTTACAGACATCCACCACCACGACCACTTGCACCGCGGTAACTACCTGCGCGCCGAGCAAGGTTCTATCCGCACCTCGCTGCGCTCGGGCGAGAAACAGCTCTAGTCGAGTCACGGCATCCATAGCGTTGCGCCCATGAATCGTTGAAAGGCCCGGATGTCCCGATGCGCATACGTCGACAAAAGCCTCCGCCGCTTCCGCATCGCGAATCTCGCCGAAGATAACGCGATTCATCGCCATACGCATACCGGCCCGAATACACTGCGCTGGCGATATCTTTCCCTCTCCCTCTAAATTATCATCGCGAGTTGTGATGTAGCGCACATGCGGGTGTTCGAGCCGAATCTCCGGAGTGTCCTCTATCACTAACACCGACTCGTCATGCGGAATCGTCGAAGCCAATGCGCGCGCGAGAGTGGTTTTTCCTGTGCCCACCTCACCGACGACGAGAAGGGTTCGTCCGCTACCAATCAGTGCTTGAAGGTATTCAAGTATAGCAAGCGGTGCCAAGCCGACCCGCGCTAGGTCTGAAATACTGACAGAGGTAAACCGATTGATTCGAATCGTAACGTACGGCCCCTCATCGCATAACGATTTATGTACCGCATGAACCCGCACCAACGTACCTATCATGCCATCAGCGATCGGATGTTTCGTTGAGTATGCTGCGCCTGCACGATAGAGGATGCGTTCAACGAACGCTTCATAAGAGCGCTGGTCGGCGAAACGAATTTGCGTGCGAATACTTCGACGTCCCTGCTGAACCGAGACCTTGCAGAAGCTCGATATGATGATATCCGAAACGGCTGGGTCGTCGACAAGGGACTGAAGTGGGCCAAAGGAAGCATCGTCACTTTCGAGGTGAATCAAAATTGCATCGCGTTCAAAGCTCGATAGCGAGACTCCCAGTCTCATCGCCGCTTCTTTCACGTAAGACGCCTGGTCGAGATCAATAAATCCGTCCCGTTCTCGCCAGCTAAGGGCACGTCGCACCTCATCCAGCACCTGAGCGAGAACGGGCGTAAGCTCACCAAGCTCTCTTGGGGTCGAGGGGCTATCTGTCATCGCGGAGCTCCCACTACTGTCTTTCTCGAGACAAAGAATCCGGTCGGAGGAGATTCGGAAGGTATCCAACGACCGTTGACTAACGCATAGCTCCTTTTCTGAGATCCCTCCCCAATCGATATCGCGCCCTCGATCTTGGGGTTCGCACGTTTCTCACTCCCTTCTGTTAATTCCTTTGCGGCGAATTGAGTTGCTCGCCAGCTATCGGAGTCGCCTCCACTGCGAAGTGCAAACGCAATCTTCCCCAAAGCGACAGCGGTATTGATCGCCAAGCACTGCTCTTGCGTCACGAGCAGGGTGACGGTACTCGGAATGGGAGCGGTTGCGCTCTGAACACCGACCGAGAGAGACCTCTCCGCAGAGATAATCTTTACCTGCTCGGCCACTACGGTCGTGCGATTTTTTTCTACCAGGAGAACATCAACAGAGGTGCCCCCGCGCGCCCAGCCCTCAACAGCCGTTGTAGCATCAACCCTAACGGTCATCGCTCGCATGCCGACCGGAATCCGTCCAACCAACGGATGGCTCGCCTCGTCAGATGATCCTATATTAACGTGCAGAATCGGAAGCCCTCCGGGTAGCGCAACCAGAGTGACTGCATCACGCACCGCCCCAATCTCCCGTACGACCCCTGTTGGCAATTGATGTTCAGGAAACTTCTCATATCGTACGGGCACCTCACGTAGCAGCGTGCCCGCAGCTACCGGCCTCTCGGGAACCGGCACCTCCACGACATTGAATTCCGGAACGTACGCGCGAATGGCTCTCGGCTCTTCCGGGGCGCCGCGCCCCCTTCCCATTGAGTACGCCGCCCCACCAACTCCTACGAGCACGGCGAGCACTCCCAACAATCGACCAGCGAGCTCGGAACGACGACTTAATGAGGAAGAGGCACGACTAACCATAAACCACCTACCCGTTTAGATCTCCCGCTCGAGCCTGCGCCCACGTCCCAACGGCATCCATAAGCGTAGTCAAGTGCCCCCCTAATCCCTGAAGAGCTACCATAATTATCCCGGCGATTATCGCTGCCCCAGCGCAGTACTCTAGAAGCGCATATCCCTGCTCTTTCTTGCTTCGATTCTTCGTCATTTCTTCCTCTTGGTTTCTACACGATTCATCTCTTCATGAGCGGGCGGAGCGCCCGCTACGTCACAAGCATCGGCTTTGACACAAGCTGCCCATCATCGAGGGGAGGCGGATCGCTTCCGAGTAGCATCGGGTATCGAACGATCTCCCTCTTCGATAGTGCGCCTTCAAGTGCGTCAACACGCGCCCTTTTCTTTCCCTCCGACCGCGTATCGTCCGCTCGGTATCGGAGCTTTAAAGCCCCGCGCAGCCATTCCCAAAGAGCGGCCCTCCAAGCGGTCGAACGATGAAGCGCCGAACTCCCCTTCTTCGAGGTCAGCAATTCAAACGGACGGACGAGAAACTTATACGGCGTGGAGCCGGAACACGACCAATGAGCGGCCCGAACGCTACGGGGAAGTACCATCATCACTCCCTCTCTTCCGGGCACGACCAACACTTCTCGCAAAAGAAGCTGCGGTGATGCCGAAGCGACGCTATTATCATTAAGAACGATATCGATCGCGGCATTTTGACTCAGATATCCGGAGATAACAGACAAAGCTTGGCGATTCGCAAACGCGCCCGCTGGATCGCGATTGGCAACAAACACAATTCGGTCGGCGCTCTGGTACAATCCGAAAAGAGCGCTGGAGGGGAGCTTGCCACTATCGACAAGAACATCATCAAAGTGCAAAAGCAGGGTGTCTAAAAACGATTTGAGAGAACGCGTGACCCTTGGTGTTGTATAAACAGAAGGGTCTCCACCTGCGGGCGGCGGTACACAACAACAATCCCTTTCATCACTCCACACCTGTTGAGCGCATTCAAGCGCGCTCTCAGATGTTATAGCCCGTTGCTGATCCAAGAGCAGACGAAGCCCCTCACTCACATGAGGAGTCACCTTAAGAGATCGCGTTAGATCCTGAGAGACAAGGTCACAGTCGATGACACACACTTTACGCCCATTCGATACGAGCGATTCGACCATGCCAGCAGTGACAAACGTAACACCGATCCCGCCCCGAGCACCTGATACAACCGAGAGCGTGCCTCGAGCCTTGGAATGTATTCGTCGTTCAAGAAGGATGAGACGACGAAAGAACTCGTCCGAGGTCGCAGAATCCATCAATACATCATCTACGCCGAAGCGACCGAGCTGTTCGATCACGCTGAACGAGTAGGTGCGGTTATCCAGGACACAAAGAAGGATCTTATGAGGGATCTGTCGCCGAATTGTAGCGAGAAAGGCCGCATCGGCCCCAATAAGCTCGGGCCCTACCACATACACATCGAAGGAGCCGTTAAATCTAACCTCTTCCGGGGAGAGGAGGGAGACGGAGCAGTGAGGGACGGGGGTTCGAGAGTCTGGGGACACCCAGCTCCACTTTTCGATCAGGGCGGCGACTTTCCGCCGGCCTTCAGCACTAAGGTCAATGACACCGAGCTCGATCATCCCCCTCCCAAACTAGGTTTTTCGCCGAATGTGCTGCCTTTTTGCTCGCAAACTCGATCGCGCCTGTTGGGAACGGGAACCTAGCACGACAATTTTTAATTTGTGTTCGGTATTTTTGATCCTCTTCTAGAATGAGCCTAGATTCGAGCAGCTTTTTACCTATAATGACATCACCCTGAACACCTCTCGACACGAAGAGGGGCTATGGGTCACTCGGCCCGCTACGTTTTGCGATAGAGTGTCACTATTCTTGCGCTTATGACTACCGCGAAGATCACTAAAAACTGGCTTCTTGGGACTCGAACGGTAGAGTTTGAGACATCGTACACCCTATCTGTTGGTGCACTATCTTCCCTTATCGATGGCTGTTTGCGACGATTGAACCCAACGCTTGCAGACAACAATCAACAAAACGAACTGATAGATTTTAAAGGTAGAAACCCTCGCGATCTACTCCTTCCAGGCATAGCCGCACCGCGAACTGACGAACTTTTTAGAGTTGGGGGCTCTATAGCGATTGCGGAAGCAAAGGGAACATTCGTGTGGGAGCCTTTTGAAGCCGTGTGCTACTCACCGTTCACCCGATTTGAAGGCGCTCACCATATCGTCTTCTCTACTTCTACCGAAAAAGCCGGTGCGCTCCCCTCGTGGCTCCCCGCTCGACTTCTAGGGTCAGCAGCGCCAATTAAGCCACTATTTTTTCGATATGCACTCGAGCACTTCAAGAGCCGACTTACCTTCGCGAGCTTGGGCTACGCGCCGCAGGTAACTGAGTCAATCTTGATCGATGGTGTCAGCGATTCACTGACCATAAGGATGTCGTGCGAAGTCAAACGCTCCGAGTCAAACGATCCGTTTTCTGAGAATAGGTCATATTCAACTCTCTTCTCCATCATCAAAGAGTCAACGGGACACGATCTACTCGGTGATTTTCACTCCCACATAGTAAAGACGGCATAGGCTGGCACGGCCCAGCGCGGCTCTCTAACCGCTCCCCCGCACGCCTTTTTGAGTCGCTTTTAGAGCCTAATAGAAGCCAATA
>JBIIEK010000083.1:0-12452 GCA_044237895.1 Bdellovibrionota bacterium | reverse complement strand
TAATTTCTCGTTGCTGTTCTGGTGAGTTATACCCAAATGCTTCCATCCAGGCGTTGGGCTCTAGGGTAAACGTCTGTACCTCATCTGAGGCAGCTACGAGTTCTTCCGTAAGCTTGGTGTAGCCTCTCAGGTTGTTGGCATCTCGCGTGATAGCTTTAAACTGCGGACGCCTCAACCGCTTCCACTGACGGGTGAGCTTGCCTGACTGAAACATCTTCCAGGAGGAGAATCCAGGGTACCTATCGATGGAAGTTTCTAAGTTATCTTTGGCTGGATTTGAATACAGATAAGCTATCGCTGTTAAAGCTCTCTTAGGGCTAAGAATGATCGGACTATCGTATCCTTTGCACCATAGGGTCCGTTTGTTTCGCCCGAGGAGTCCGTTAATCATGTGCGCTGAATCAGTTTTGAAATGGCGGAAGAATGCCTCCACGTGGTCGGGATTTATGACTACTAGAACAAGGTGGATATGTGTTGCCTCCACGAGAATGTGACAGATCCGAACCGGATACAGCTCGCATGCTCGCGCCAGGCAGGTCTTAACGATAGCCTGACACAGTGGATTAGCTAAGAGCAACAAGCCCTCTTCAAGGCTAAAGGTGCAAAACAAAACGCTTCCGTGAGGGTGGTATTTCATCTTTGCTCCCATGCACAGCTATTCGGGGAAATGAAAGGAGAGTTGCCGATAGAAATGGGAAAAGTAGCCCGCCTACAGGGAGAGAAAGTAGCCCGCCTACAGGGAGAGAAGGGAGAGAAGTAGCCCGCCTACAGGGCAAGAGTAGCCCGCCTACAGGGAGAGAAAGAGTAGCCCGCCTACAGGGAGAGAGAGTAAGAGGGAGAGAAAGAGGGAGAGAAGTAGCCCGCCTACAGGGCAAGCCCGCCTACAGGGCAAGCCCGCCTACAGGGCAGGGCAAGAGGGAGAGAAGTAGCCCGCCTACAGGGCAAGAGGGAGAGAAGTAGCCCGCCTACAGGGCAGGGCAGAGCAGAGGGCAGCCCCCACTTTCCCCCTTTTCTCACCACCCACGTGGTGGCACTTTGCGTTCATGAACAACGACCAGCTCTCAATTCTCTCTGCCCAGATCGAACAGATCATGAGTCGGCTTGATCGGATCGAAGGTGCGATACTTCTAACCCCTTGTGCTTCACCGCCCAAGGCAGCGCCACGCCAACTCGAGAGAAGGATTGACGAGCCTGCGGTCGAAACTGCTTCTCCAACCACTACTCCAAAAACTGCTTCTCCAACCACTTCGTCAATCACTACTCCAACCACTGCTCGACCCACTACTCGAACTACTACTCCACCGGGCCCCTCTCGTGAGCCGTCGTCCCAACCCTTCAACTTGGTCGGTCTCGTCGCGGTGCTGTGCTTTGTGCTCGCTGGTGTATTTTTCGTTAAACTATCGATAGATAATGGATGGCTTACTCCAGGACGTCAGATCGCTGGCGCGGCGCTTGCGGGAGCTCTGTTCATTTTGGGCGGTTACTCCCTTCGAGAGGGCGACCAGAGCTACGCGTCATTGCTCCCCGGCGCGGGGGTCGCAATCCTCTTCGTTACAATATTTGGAGCTCGCTTTCATTATGGAATGTTAGACGATCGAGTCGCGGCCACCCTGCTCGTGCTCGTATCCCTTGGGTGCTTAAAGCTGTACCTCGACTTCAAAAGTGATTTTTATCCACTTGCCACAGCTCTAGGGACCTACATTGTTCCATTTATTTTGGGCGAAGGGCCTCCCCAGATACTCTCCACGGGAGTGTTTTATATCTTCTGGGCGTGCCTCTTCTCACTACTCGCCTCGACTGTAGCCAATCGGAACCTCCTGCTTATGGCTTCCTACTTCGGAATCGGTGGTTTTAGCTTGATAAGCTTGCAATTAAATGACGTCGTTGCTGACACGTGGGCCCTGATTACGATTCAGAGCCTTCAGCTCCTCATCTTCGGCGCGGGACATGGCCTCTTCACGGCACGGCACCGAATTCCGATGGACGACTATCATGTGATGCTCCTCTCTCCTTTGATTGTTTGGTTTTACGGATCGACCTTTGCGCTCCTCCACGACAGCTCCCCTGGGTTAGCTCCTTGGATTATGATAGCGCTCGCCGCGATAATCCTCGGGCTCTACCGTGTGGTTACCGTCTCATCGGTGAAGCCTACGCATAGCTCTGCCCTTGTCGAGATCTTCGTTGGTTTAACTATTCTCCATTCGGTGTACGTTGTGCTGCTCCCAGATGCTGGTGGGCCGCTCTTTGCTACCTTCTTAGGGGCAGTATACTTCACCTACCTGAAACGCTATGTGAAGATTCCTTTGTGGGGAATCATTATAGTTGGAGTGTGCTTTAATGAGGCACTCTCTGTTCTAGTTGGCCTCTTTAGCGGGCATTCCCGAGCGAATTTCATCTGGATCGTGTACGGGATATTCATCTCCGGGACATTGATAACCTTGGGAACGCTGATGCCTAAGCAAAACGGCTCCGCCGCTTCAAACAGAGCTCTGTTATTCGCTGGTCATGCCTTTGGGGTCGCCACGTTATTTAGTCTCCTGGGAGAGCAGGGGTCATTCGCTATATCGCTTGGGTGGGGTCTTTATGCTCTTGGGGTGCTTTCGATCGGATTTAAGGTAAAAAATCAAGAACTCGCGAAGTCGTCCCTCTACATACTTCTTTTCTCCGTGGGAAAAGTTCTGCTATTCGATCTAAGCTTCGCAGACACCGTGGTACGCATATTTTGCCTCCTGTTAACGGGAAGCTTGCTCTATGTTCATGGGTTTCTACTCCGACGAATCTCGACCTTGTAGTAGAAGGGCCGAAAGTGGCGATTTAGTCTAAGATGAAAGAGCTTGATAAGTCACTTCAAGGTATCGTGCTTGATATTGATGGTACCATCGTGTCTCTTTCGAAGGGGGTTGGAGAGATCTATTGTGAATTGCTGGGGGAGAGGGGGATAGTTACAGATCCGACTCGCTTGCAGGAGATCGTTCGCAGAGTCTGGAACGCCTTCCAACCCGAATACCTTAATACGAAGGAATACAACCGCACCACGCATGAGCGGGAACGAGAGACTTGGCTCTCTTTTGTACGGGAAGTCCTAAGCCAAGCGGAGTTGCCGTGCGCGCATGATACGCAATTTGTAGAGTGGATATACGATACCTTCTCTACGAATAGATTTAGGCGCCTTGAGCCAGGTATCGAATCATTTCTGCGGGCGTCGCAGAGGATGGGCTTTCGAGTGTACGCCGCCACCAACAATGATGTGAGAAGTAAGGCGGTGTTGGAGGCCGTTGGTGTTAAGGACCTCTTGAGCGGGATTTTTGTTGCTGGGGATGTCGGATGGAAGAAACCATCGCGAAATTATTACCACATACTGCGCGAGCAGATCGATGCTCCCGCCGACGCACTTTTGCATATCGGAAATGATGAAAACCTTGACGTGCGAGTTCCCTTAGAGTGCGGGTGGCGTGCAGCGTTGTATGATCCCAAGAATAAGGGCGCTGAGCCGCGCTTTTCGAGATTCGATGAGTTATACCGAGGCTCGTAGGTCTTTGATGGAGTCTTCGCCAGGACAAGGTGAGTAATGTCGTCGCTCGAATTAAAGGAGTCTATACATATACTGCTGAGCAAAGCTTTTCCCCCAGCTAACAGTTAACCAAAACATACCACCGGCTTTGCTTTCGAAGATGCATGTCGGTGCGACCTCCGGATGCGGTGACCACCCTGTAAAGACGAGCTTTCGCGTCTCGAGGGCTGGAAGTGGGCTTTCATCCCATGGCGTTTGTTCCATGATCATTCGGTGAATAGCAACGCGTTCAATGTACTGAACCGCTGACTGCTCCATATTTGAGATGAGGGCGGGGGTCGAAAAAGCCATCATAGAATGGTGAGTAATAGGCCCATGGTGCAGCGTTGCCCGATGAATCTCCTGCAGGCCTCTAGCGATTTCCCCTTTCATCATCGCATCAGATATCGAGCGCCCCGTAATAAGCATGAGGGCCGTTTGGCGATCGTCGTAGCGGACGGCATAACTGAGAAGGCGTTCGGGGGCTGTCGAGACGTAGATGGGGCCGATCCCCGAGCCATCGATGTCGATGATGGTATCCACTCGGGTGTCGAGTTTGTGTGGCGCGAATCCGTGAGGCTGTGGTGGGGGGAGGTGCAGCAGCGCTCTCATCGTATCCGTGAGCCGATGAAAAGTGGAGCACTCAAGGGTGCTTCTCTGAAGGTGGTCTGTAGTTCGAACGTCAACCATACTAGCCTATGACTGATATCTCTCATCGACTATGTGATTTCGCGCGAGGTGTCGAATCCTGTTAACATTTTGGGTGCCGAGGATAGGATGGCCCCTACGCCAAGTAATTTGGGCTATGACATTTCTGATTTCGACCGCTTGCTCTGAGGTAGCTTCTTCAAGCTCTCCTTCAAGCTCCAGGTGAAATTCTCCGGGTGCTGAGGTGTAATCTCTGAGGATCGATTTGCATAAGAGCTTAGGAGGATACGATTCCCCATCTGAGATCCTCTCTTGCAAAAATACAAGGCACGGAGTGGCGCCGTCACACATCATGAGGGTGTCTACATTAAAGGGACGTTGCGTTTGTAGACATTCGAACATGTGTTGCACGATAACGGCTGGGGAAGTTCCTTTCACCCATGGACTGCAAAGCTGAGGGGAGCCTGAGATCTCCAAAATACGCGTGAGCAGAAAGGGTGAGGGGTCTTTGAGCTTTAGATCGAATCGTTGAAGCTCGTGGATGGGATTGGTAACAGGTTCTTTTGCCGCGTCTTGATGGGTGTTTGAAGTCGAGCTTCCCTTTGTTCTCTCTACTTGAATTATAAAGGGGTCTAGCTCCACGGCGAGGTAATGGAACGAGCCGTTTTGTCCTGGAGCTACGGGTAGTGAGCAGGGGATCTCTTTCTCTTTAAGCTGGCGATATATTGAGCGTATCAAATCCCATCGCATTCCGGGTCCGGTAGGGATATCGTGGTTGAATTCCCACGATATCTTGCATTGCACTTGAGTATCACGTCTCTCGGACCCGGAGAGTTCGACAAGAAGCCCATCGAGACCAGGATGCCCCTCGTTGAGATTTTGTATGTATCCGAGCTCGCTTCCTTCGCGGTGTTGAGTTGAGAGTGCTACTGAGCGGGTTTCGCAATAGTCCTCTGGGAACCACTGGAGCTCTTGTCGACTGGTAACGCACAACTCAAGACTGAGCCCGAGCGCTCCGAGAGATTGGCGAAAGGTGTCAAGATCGAGGAGGCGATTGTGTTTGAGCGTCTCCCATAGGTACTCGATTGCGTCGTCAGTCGGAGTGATGCCACAGAGCTGTAGCATGTTTTGCATCTCGTCCGGATTCGTCAGTGTGCAGGTAAGGGAGACTGGATCGATTTCGTTCACAAGTAGCTGTGGTCGCGGAGTTGAGGGATTCCTTCGCGGCTCTCGCTCGGGTGAGGGATTTTGATCGCCAAACAACGACATGGACTACTACTGCGCACTAGTCTGTTATTGAGAGTACGTAACCAAAAATGCCCTCGTAGCGATGATCGGCTTAGGAGCCTCTCACATTCAGCTCCACAAGGCGGGCTTTTTGATACGCATTCTAGGTCCAATTAATCGGGACGTTGGGGGAATGTACCGGAAGCGTGCTTCGCGCGCAAAAGAAAGTGGTGCCTCCGGTGGAGGTTTGCTCCCATCAGGCGATGCGCGACTCTGAAACCGACTGATTGTGACAGATAGCGCCTGAATATATCATGGCCGGGTGAGCCGGAGACAAGTTTCGTGTGTTTTAGGGGTTAGAAGGGGTAGTGCACGTTACGACCGTATTTTAGGGCTGAAAGTGAGGGATATCCGTAGAAAAAAAGATCAAAAAACAGGTATCGTCCGACGTTGAGCACCGCATATCTCCGGTGCAGACTGTCGGCGACAGATAGCGACCGAGAGCTGAGAGAAAGTTTAGAGAGAGAAGTTCGGAGTAGTAACCATGAGAACGTTGTCAGTAGCTCTTTTAAGTGCGTTAGTAGTCGCTGTTTCGATCACATCAGCACATGCGTTTGATTCAAGTCCAAAGAAGTGTCGGCTTCAAAAGGACAAATACTCCAAAGCTCAGCAAAAAGTGGATAGGCAAGAGAGCAAAGTTGCGGCATTGGAGAACAATTACGCTAACGTGCAGGCACGTGGCGATGAGAGAACTGCAATGCTGCAGAGCAATCTGGCTGATGCTGAAGGTCAAATGACCGGAGTCGGCATTCAAACAGGAGCCGATGCCGTAGCGTGTTGGCTGTCGCCAAACCGATGCGCGGATTCTACGGTGCGAAGAGCCGGTAACCGATATGGACAGGCTGTTCGACTTAAGGAGCGAGCCGAAGGTGCGTTAGCTGCTTGGCTAGCCTCGGTTTCAAAACGGCTCGACGCACTCACTAAGAGGATCACGAAAGAAAATAGTGAACTCGCGATTCGTCAGGAGGCCTTGTCCAAGGCGGAGGCGGCATACGAGGCGTGCGTCGGATAGGCAACCTGATATATCCGGTGCGAAGGGGCCCCCTTGCGGGCCTCTTTTATTGCGTAAGGTTGCAAGAGTGGGCCGCCGCGAATTAGAAAAGGATAGGAACCTACTCGTTATTCAGGAGCGTGCTTTTCTAAGAGTTGCGTTTGTGAGAAGCTGGGAGGACGTGTACGTGAGGAATTTTTCGTATGACAGACCGTCAGCAACGTCTCATTAAACCGCCTTCATTGGAAGATTTACATCTCGGGTGTGGAGCTGCGGACGAGGGCGTAGCCGAAAGGCTTAGACAGATGATAGGCCCGATCGATGGCATATCGCGGCTTACTACTCCAAGTCCGAGGCCGACTGGAGATCGGCATCCCTATAGGCATTTCGAGCCGTCTGAGCCGAAGGGCGACAAATAGAGCCACGGCTCTTCAAGTGGCGCCATGTGTACATCTTTGGACACATGGCGTTTTTTATTTTTGTCGACAGCTTCGTAATAGCGCGCCTTCTCTCTCTTCCCACTCGAGTTTGTTCAGCGTGGGAAATTGGGCGCGGAGTTTCTTCGTGAGCTGGGCCGCTTCGCAGACCTCGCCCCGCTTCTGCAGATGATCTAGCAGCGCGAGCCACAGTGATACGGCAGCAGGGTGCCGCGAGATCCCCCTTTTCAATATCTTCGTAGCAGAGCGCTCGTCTGAGCTGTCGGTTACAGCGCTCATATTTGCGGCTCGAAGAAAGAGGTCTGGCTCAACTGTTTCGTACAGAGTTACGATCTTGAACGCGAGGACGCCCGCTTGAGTGGTTTCTCCAGATGCTTCAAAAAGATCGAGCTGGAGAACGTCTATGTCAACGGAGTTGCCATGAGTGGTGAGGGCTTGTGCAAGGATTCGGTTGGCTCTTGGGAGATCCTTTTTGCAGATGAGAGCGCGGACGAGAGAGGTAGAGACAAGGAGATCGTTTGGGAATTGCTGTAGAGCGCTCTCCCCAAAAGAGACCGCCGCAGCGCAACTCTCCTGGACCACGAGGATATCAATAATGTGAGCGGAGCGTTGAGGTGACGGTGCGTGAAGGTTCTCTCGTTCTAGTCGTGCGAGCGTTTCCGCAGCGCCGGGGTGCGAGAATGCATTCGAAAGTGGGAGAAGCAGGAGTAGCCCTCCCACGAGGCAGCACCAAGCTCCCCTGAAGGGTGAAAAGGAAGGGAGCTTCTCCATGAGTGTTTCGTGCAGTACTATGTTCATACGGTATGATGCCCTATTCTACGGGAACCTGGACCTGTGAAAAAGGGGGACGATGCTTCCTTGATCCAGGGTAGGAAGGACCGATAGATCGGAGATCGGTCTTCCAAGGGATGCTCTCAAGGATTCCATTCGGTATGGTACGACAATTGGCTCGCCTCCATTTCGCAACTTTCATCGGCCTTCTTTGTTGTATCGCTTGTCCCGTTCTCGCGGAAACCATCACGCGAGGGCCCTATCTTCAACGGGGCTCCCCTACGTCGGTGGTGGTTCGTTGGCGAACCGATGTGCCAGTCGAGAGTATCCTTGAGTATGGAGTCTCTACGAACGAGCTTTCGGGACGAGTGCGATCGAGAGAACGCCGAACTGATCACGAGGCCACTCTTGTCGGGTTAACCCCACACACAAAATACTACTATCGGATAAAGGGGGCGGAGGGGATCTTGGCGGGTGGAGATGAAGGGCACTCGTTCGTATCTTCGCCAATCGCCGGTGATGAATCGTTCAAGATCTGGGTCGTTGGAGACTCAGGCAGCTCAGGATATCTCGAGTCGGGCGAGGATTCCGGTCAGGCTGCAGTGCGAGATGCATTCCTTGCCCAACATCCTGCCGGCTCCGTGCCACTCTTTCTTATGCTCGGTGATAACGCCTACATCACTGGTACCGATTCGGAATATCAGCAGGGGGTCTTTAACGTATATCAGCGGGTAATGAGAGCCTCTGTTACGTGGCCTACCCAAGGAAATCACGACTTGGCCGGCAACGCCTACTATTCAGTTTTTACCTTGCCAACAAAAGCAGAGAGCGGCGGGCTTTCGACGGGAACTGAACAGTATTACTCGTTCGATTATGCTCATGTTCACTGTATCTCTCTGAATTCGGAAGCCGCTACGAGCAGTTTGCGGAGTTCGATGCTGCTCTGGCTTAAAGAGGACCTCGCCTCTCACAATAAGGAATGGACGATCGCATTCTGGCACCATCCCCCCTATACGAAGGGATCGCACGACTCCGATGATAATCATGACAGTGAAGGCAGGATGGCGTGGATGCGTGAAACAGTTTTGCCGTTGCTTGAAAGCTATGGTGTTGATCTCGTTCTCTCTGGTCACAGTCATTCGTATGAACGCTCGAAATTCATCGATGGACACTACGGGGCATCGCCAACGTTTACCGCCGCAAATGTCAAAGATCCTGGAGATGGGCGAGAAGGCGGACAGGGTGCCTATACAAAACATGCAGTTGGCTCGATTCCGCGAAGCGGTGCGGTATTCGCTGTCGCGGGAAGTAGTGGAAAGGTGAGTAATGGGCCTCTCAACCATCCCGCGATGGTGGTCTCTCTGAAGCGCCTTGGTTCTATGGTGCTCGACGTAAACGGTAATGAAATGTCTGCGCAGATGATTGGGGCGAAGGGAGAGATTGAGGATTCGTTTGTTATTAGGAAAGACCCTAAGAGGCCGCGAATAGTGAATGGTGTTGTTGTTACTCAAGAAGGTGCGGGGAGCGCTCGTCTCGTCTCGTGGGAAGGGGTTCCCCACACCACGTCGTATCACGTCTATCGTTCTTCGGTGTCGTATAAACGGGGAGAGGATATCGCAAGAATCGCAGGGGGAGTGCTCACGTATCGAGATACGAGTGCGAGACCCGGGAGTACTTATTACTATTCTCTTCGTGCAGAGAACGAAGCGGGGAAAGGCCCTTGGAGCGTTGCGGTAGAAAAATGAAATTGCCGATCCGATACCTGGTGGCAGGCACGCTGCGTCCAACGAGGTATATCCGATAATTCGAGTGGGAAATTCTATCCGAGTAGTTTGAGTACCAACGAAGGTTGCTGATTAGCCTGAGCGAGAAGAGCTGCTTGGCTCTGTTGCAACACTTGTAGTCGAGTGAACTCCGCGACGTCGCGTGCAGTATCTGAGTCGCGAATATTGCTCTCCGCGGCTGCGTAGTTTTCTCGTGCTGTTGAAAGGTAACTGACCGCCATCTGTAATCGGCTTGTAACTGCGCTTACGCTGCCGCGCTTGATGGTCAACGAGTCTTGAGCTGTAAGGAGAGCGCTGTAGGCCAAGCGCGACGATGTAACGGCCGCGTCGGATGTAGTACCGGTAATCGAATAGCTGAGGGCTCCACTTACCGCCCCTAGTCCGAGAGCCGCCACTGTTGCGACTACGGAGTTTACCTGAATAGACGATTCAGCGCCGCCGGTGATGCCCACCTGCAGTGATAGGTCCGATCCAGAGGATAGGGTGCTTAAGGTGTTAAAGGTATTTGCCTTCGTGATACGCTCAATTTCAGATCCGAGAGCTACGAATTCAGCACTCAGAGCCGACCGCTGTGCGGAAGCGAAGGTGGTATTCGCTGATTGGTTCGCGAGCTCCGCCATTCGGTAGAGGATGTTTTGAATCTCCTGAAGACCGGCATCAGCAGTAGCGAGGTAGGAGAGGCCTTCATTCGCGTTTCGCAAAGCAACGGTAGCTACCTTTGTTTGCATGCGCAGGCGATCGGCGAGGGTAACGCGACCTCCCATCTCTCCATCAAGACCGATGTCTGTTCCCGTTGAAAGGCTGTAGTAAACGGATTTGAGGCGTTGCGAGGTGCGGTCGATCTGACCCATCACCTTTGTCGCGAAAAGATTTGAACCTAGAGTAATCGCCATACGTCATCCGTGACCTGTTCCAAGCGAAAGTGTTCCGCCGGAATCTTTGGCCTTACCTGTCTTAACGGCACTATTTTATAAACGGTTAGGATTTGGCGCTTATTTCCTATCTTTTGAGCCCCGGGGCGATATCAGTACGAGGGTGGGCAAGTAGCTGCCTTGCAATAGCTAGTAAATACAGGTGGTTAGGGGTTGCGAAAGGTTCTATTAAAAACAAGATAGGTCTAAATGCTACACAGCCAGAGGGGGGCGCCATAACACCTTTAGAGTTGGGGATACTACGCAGTTTCCGCCCTCTGGAGGTTTTAGGCCCTATGACAGCAGATTCTAATAAATCAGGTTCCGAATCCAACGTGACGGTTACGAAGAAGTTCTCGTTTCGTTCTAGCCAGAACTCAGATGCTCTTGCGACCAAGACGGATGGGAGTGAGCTTGGCCTCGTTAACCCGAACTTCCACACTGAGTACCAGCCTTCAACAGTCGGGTTTAAAGGTCTCGGTACGCCAGAAGAGCTTGAGATCAAGCTTGGTGAAGTTGGATACCACTGTGCTCCGTTTTATGCGGTACAGCTCTCTCTCATTCTCAATACGCATATGAACAGCGTTAAAGGAATGTTGCTTGAAGGTCCGTCCGGATGCGGTAAGAGCTTCCTTGCTAAATCACTCGCTAAGATAACCGGCGCTGAATTGATGTGTCTCTCTTGTTACAAGGGGATGAACCTTCAGCACCTAGTCGAGATCCCCTCCACGCTCGGAATGGTCAACGCTATGGCTGGCAAAGCCGAGTCGAAGGTTGAGGATCTCATGAACCTCGGTATTATCTCCCGAGCCTTCCTTACCTCTCAATCGAAGCCCGTCATCCTTCTTATCGACGAGATTGATAAGGTGGACGTAGCCATAGATACATTCTTCCTGGGTCCTATTCAGGATGCTCGAGTATGGTTAGAGTCTCGCGCTCCTATCGATGCAAACCTCGATAACCTCTTCATCATCTTTACCAAGAATTTTGAGCGTCCTATCAGTGAAGCCTTGCTCCGACGTCTTCATCCACTTCGCATGAAGTTCATGGATTCTGCTCTTGAGAGGCAGGTTCTCTCGCCATACTGCTCTCCAAAGCTTGTTGAGAATCTCGTACGTGTAGCGGATATCATGCGAGAATCGGATGGTACCTATCCGTTCGAGCGACCACCTGCGCCGGAGGAATTACTTAAATCTGCCCACTATATTACGCATCTTTTACAATGGGACCTGATCGATTTTGCCTTCGTTGGAAGGAACCTCTTCTACATGCTCGCAAAGTCCGAACACGATCGTACCATCTTTGAGCAGATGCTGCGGTATCACCCCGATTTTGCGGACCCCCTCGTCCCCGATAATCGCAACGCGTCTTTGGAGCACATTCACGCCCGTCTCGGACGTTGGCTTCTAGAAGAGGTGGTCAATGATCCTGATAGTCTTCGTCGGGGTAAGGCGTATCGACCCGAGAAGATCGGCCTTACAAACTTTGAGAACCCAGAGGAGATGGCGCGTCGTCTCGCGGCGGTTGGATATCAATGCGCACGCTTTACGGCTACTCAGATGTCGCTTCTGCTGACTACTCCCTCTGATAGAACCCGGGCAATCTTACTTGAAGGCCCATCTGGATGCGGTAAGAGCTTCTTGGCTAAATGTTTAGCTAAAGCGACTGGCGCCGAATTGATGGTGTTGAGCTGCTATCATGGCATGAATACGCAACACTTGATTGAGGTTCCGTCATCCCTTGCTATAGCTAGTTCTATGGCAGGACAAGAGGTGACCGCTAAAGACAAGCTCATGAACCTTGGTATCCTGTCGCGAGCCTTTTTAAAGTCGCAGAGCCAGCCCGTGATTCTTCTCATCGATGAGATTGATAAGGTTGATGGGCATATAGACACATTCTTCCTTGGGCCGATTCAAGATGCACGCATTCATCTTGAGTCACGACCGCCTATTGACTGTAATATCGATAATCTTCTGGTTATCTTTACGAAGAACTTTAATCGTAAGCTCGATGACGCGTTCCTTCGACGTGTTCATCCAATGAAGATGGCTTACCTCGATTCAACACTTGAGC
>JBIIEK010000111.1:0-9756 GCA_044237895.1 Bdellovibrionota bacterium | reverse complement strand
CAAGGAGTCTCGACGGGGGGCGAGGCTTGAGGGCAGGCGCCTCTATCCAGACCTCTACGAGCGAGCGATTTACGATGCCGCCCGACAGCACAAGATCGATCCTAACCTCATCAAGGCGGTAATCCACGTAGAATCAAATTTTAATCCCCGCGCGGTTTCGAGAAAGGGTGCCAAGGGGCTTATGCAGCTGATGCCTGGAACGGCTCGGATGCTCGGGGTACGAAACGCGTTCGTTCCTGAGTGGAATATTGCGGGAGGTGCTCGTTATCTCGCTACGCTCTTGCGGCGTTACGGGAATGAGTCCCATGCCTTGGCTGCTTATAACGCGGGAGATGTCCCAGTTCAGCGATATAACGGCATTCCTCCATTTTCTGAGACCAGGGAGTATGTGAAGCGTGTACTGCACCTTAAAAAGCAGTATACTGCTATAGCGCATGGCTAACTGGTACAAGCAACTCCCTAATTGGCTCACCTTCTTCCGTCTCATACTGATACCAGTATTCGTGTTCGTATTGATTGAACCCTCCCGTAGCGCGCTCAATCTTGCCGCAGTTATCTTCGTATTCGCAGCGCTGACGGATTACGCCGATGGAGCGCTCGCGCGCCGATACAAAGCGATCACCGACTTCGGAAAGCTTTTCGATCCACTGGCGGATAAGATCTTGGTGATGGCCGCTCTCGTGATGCTTGTCTCTTTGCAGGATGATAATGGGTCTTCCTTCATCCCCGCATGGATGGTTGTTCTTATTCTTGCCCGCGAGTTCTGGGTGACTGGGCTGCGAGCGTTCGCCGCCAAGGACGGCACGGTGGTATCGGCGAAATCTGGAGGAAAGGTAAAGAGCGCCCTTCAGATGATTAGTATCCTTTTAATCCTTCTGTATGATTATTCCTTTACATTGTGGGGCTATGAGGTAACGGCGCACTTCGTGGGTCTTAATATCATGATCGTGTCTCTCGCGTTTTCCTACATCTCGGCGGTGGATTATTCGCTGGCAATTTTGAGTCCCCATCACGGAACGCTTGCTGAGATAACCAAGCGCATAAGTGCTACGGTATTGGGAGATGGAGGTGCTGTGGTGGCCGATCCTCCCGATTCTCCCGGTTCTTCCGAGGTGGTTGAAAAGTCGACCGAGAATGTAGTTGAGTGATGTAGCCGGTCCTCCAGCGGATGCCATTGATGTCCCGGGTACGAAAGTCGCGTTACATAAATCTCTGATACGGTCGGGCTCCCTCCGGCGCCTCGTTGCGAATTCATCCGCCTGGCAATTCTTTTCATCTTCAATTCTTGGTAGTGCTTTCTTGTTTTAAGAATGTTAAACCTGGGGGTGGTAGTCTCCCCGTGGCGGCGCCGTGCTTTTAACGTGTCGTTATCCGATCGTTTTGGTTTCGGACGTTAAACCTCAGGCTGTTAGTAGTTCAATTTTGGTGATAGCAGTTTTCTAATGCGAGCAGAGCGTTTAGACATCTTCGGATTCAAGTCTTTCATGGAGCGTCTGGTTCTTCCCCTTGAGTCGGGAATCACCGGAGTAGTAGGGCCTAACGGTTGCGGAAAATCGAACATTATCGATGCCCTTAGGTGGGTGCTCGGTGAGACGAAGGCCTCATCCTTACGAGGAGATACCCTCGAGGACGTCATCTTTAACGGCACTGAGTCCTTTCGTCCGTTAGGGCTCGCGGAGGTATCGCTTGTTATTCGTGCGGATAAAGAGAGCCTCTATCAAGATATCCTCAGCTATTACGAGGAGATTGAAGCTGACAACGTAATTCCTGCAACGGTCACTCAAGCTCTTGGGGATGCGCCGGTAAACCTCGATACGGTTACACAGCCGGAAGGTGAGGTTGTTGCCACTCAAGCTTCGATTAGCAACGAAGAGGGTGCTCAGGGTGTTGATGGTTCGATGGAGCCCTCTGTGACACTCGTTGGCGAGCCCGCAAATTGTGATCAACCAGAGGTCGGGGCCGCGGATCCGTTCATCGAAGTGCCCTCGGTTAAAGGGATAGAGACAGCGCCGGCTGATTTTGTCTCAGACATTAAGGCATCTCTATCGAAGTACGCGTGGCTTCAGGGCGTGAGTGAAGTTCAGGTAACTCGCCGTCTCTATAGAAGTGGAGAGTCGGAGTTCTTTCTCAATAAAGTCCCGTGTCGATTGAAAGATATCAAGGAGTTCTTTCGAGTGGTGGGGCTCGCCGCTCGTGGGTATACCATCATTGCTCAGGGCGAGATCGGTCGAATCATAACGGCCAAGCCCGATGATCGTCGGGTAGTGATTGAGGAAGCCGCTCACATCTCAGGCTTCCGAGAGCACATGAATGCGGTCGCGAAGCGTGTCGAGGATACTCAAGGTCAGGTAGTGCGCCTCGATGACGTGATTAAAGAGGTGACTCGACAGGTGGCGAGCCTCAAGCGTCAGGCTGCCCGCGCTGTGGCCCGCGCTGAGATCAAGGAGCAGCTGAAAGGCGCTGAGCAGGAGCTGCATGCGGATACCTTCCTTCGAATTCAGAAGAAGGTATCGGAGAGTGCGGCTCGCGCAACACAACTTGAACACGAAGAGGGGGTCGCTCAGGGCGCCCTGGAGGAAGCTCGTCGGGTTGAACAAACCTCTCGAGAGGCTGGAAATCGCTTTGACGCAGAGGTTGAACTGCTTAGAGGGCAGTCTGAACACCTTAGAGATGAATTAGGAAAACGTTCCCGTGAGATCAGCGCGAAGGAATCGAGGCTTCGTGAGCTCAATTCAGTTGTGGGCGCTCGAACAGCGGAGATCCAACGGTTAGAAGATCGCAAGAACGTGCTCCTGAACCGCCGCAACGAGTCTCAGGAAGCTCTTAACAAGCTGCAGGGACAGGCGAAGGAGATTGAAGATGGTCTCGCGTCTATTGATCTCTCAGGAGAGGAAGAGATCTCGCGCCTGACGACCGAGATATCGCAACTTCGTGAAGAGCAGCGAAACAAGGAGCGCCACATCCGAGAGTTGAGAGACAAATTAGTCTCAGCCCAGAGCCGACGTGAGGCTCTTCAAGCACAGCTCACCGCGGCGTCTCCTCTTAATCAGTTAAAGCGAGCGTTGGGCGGAGAGTTCAAGATGCCACCAGAAGTAACTGGTGATATCAAGCTGCTTGTTGATGGGATCAAGGTCCCGGATCACTATACGAAAGCTTTGCAGGCAGTGCTGGCGGAGCGCGCGTCCTTTGTCGTCGTTGACGATGTCAGTAAAGTCGCTCGCACCTTTCAAGAGTTAGTTCTCAAGGCGGATCCTCAGAACAAGAAGGGGATCGGGCTTGGGCTTTTTGCACAGATTCCCGTTTCTGAGTCGACAACATCTGGTGAGTCCTCAGTAGAGGGCGTAACCCGGCTCTTGGCTCATGTGCAGACACAGGAATGGAGTCGAGGCATTGTTGAGAGGCTCCTCTCGAATGTGTGGGTTGCGGAGGATCTCGACGCAGCAGTTAAGTTCTCTGAGTCTAAGAGCGCTGAAGGTGAGCCGCCTCAAGATCTCGTTGTTGTAACTAAGACAGGAGACCTGCTCTCCCCATGGAGTTTCTACAGTCTTCGGCACGAAGGTGGAATCATTCAGGTTAAGAGCAAGGTGGACGAGGCCTCTCAGAGCATCGCTGAGAATCAGGGGCTCTACGACACGGCCGCTCAAGAGCGGGATGTGCTCGTTGGCAGATTGCAAGAATGTGAACGACGTCACGCTGAGTTGGTTCGATCGATTCAGCAAGCTCAAGCCCGATTGCGTGAATTCTCAAACCGGCAGGGAGAGATTCGGGGACGACTTCAGAGCGAATCGAGGATGTTGCAACAGCTCGATACTGATGTTCAGAAGATCGAGCCGCAGGGTGCCGAGCTCAAGCAGCAGATCGTTGCCCTTGAGAGAGCGGTACAAGAGGTGGTTCAAGAGATAGAGACCCTTCGCCAGAGAGATAATTCAGAGCTTGAGAAATCGTTCCAAGAGGTAACTAATTCGCTGCGCGAGGTTGAGGGGAAGCGGCGAGGGGTTAGGGATGATTTTACTCGGTTGTTGCGCGATCTCGATATGAAACGTCAGGCTCATGAGGGTGCGCGAGATCGGCTTATGCGGGAGCGCATGACGGGCGAGCGCATCAAGGGCGAATTGACGAGTGCTCAGAATGCGGTGCTCGCGAGTTGTGGTGAGGAAGCGCTGCAAAGCCTGCTTAACACAGAGAGTGAGGTAGCGCTTCTTGCTGAGGATGTCCGTCGTGAGTTGGAAGGGCGAGTTCATGGGATGCGTCAGCGACTGGAGCGCGAGGGGGAGGTAGATCCTTCATGCATCGAGCAGCATGAGATCGAAAATAAACGTCTTGAGGAGCTTACACTTCAGCGTGAGGACCTAGTCCGAGCTATTGAGACCCTCTCTACTACCCTCGTTGAACTCTCGGAGGCGTGCGCCCGACGATTCATTCAGACCTTCGAGGCGATTCGTAAGAACTTTGGAATATTTGCTCCGAAGTTATACGGTGGTGGTTCGGCGGAGCTTCATATGTCGAATCCGGAGAAGCCTCTTGAGAGCGGTATCGAGATCATCGTTCGACCTCCAGGCAAGAAGCCGAAGAGTATCGATCTTCTCTCCGGTGGCGAGAAGGCGCTCTGCGCTATCGCGCTTGTGTTCAGTATGTTCATGGTTCGACCAAGTCCCCTCTGCGTATTGGATGAGGTTGATGCGCCCCTTGATGAGGCGAACGTTCATCGCTTCGTTTCCTTTATTAAGGAGATGAGTGCGCGAACTCAGTTCCTCATGATTACTCACAATAAGGCCTCAATGGCAGCAGCAGACACCCTTGTGGGTGTAACGATGCCTCAGCCGGGGGCCTCTAAAGTGCTAACCGTTTCACTCCAAGATGCTGTTCAGCACGCCGTATAGGCTGGATCGGCGCGGATACTCGGGAGTCGGTGCTTGTTTTGCTTCTTGGTTGAAAAGGATGGTACATATCCTCGATAACCGGTTGTAGTTAGGTATGATATGAATCTCGAGAGTATTACGAGCGCCCCGATCTATACGAAGCTTGTTGAGGTCGTGGATGGTGATCTCACGCTCTTTATAGTTGGTATTTCGGCTCTGTATTTCGCGACTGCCCTCTTTGCGATCAGAGAGCAGTTTAAGTCACGGATGGCTACGGAGCAGGTAGTCGATCTTCAACGGAAGGTGCAGGCTCTGGAGCTCGAGATTGCATCTCTTCGCGCCGTCGTATCGGCAGAGGCTCAGGTGCCCACAACAGGGGCAGTTTCGCTCGGGTCTGAGCCTCAGATAGAACCGAAAACGGCGGTGGCCGAAGAGCTCCCCGCGGTTGCTCCGCTCGAAGAGATCGGTGTCGTCGAGCGCTCCTCGATTACAAGGGGGATGTCGAAGAGTCGCTCAAGTTTTCTGGGGAAGCTTAAAAACCTCTTTGGTGGCAAACAAACGGTCGACCTTTCGATTATCGATGATCTTGAAGAGGCTCTGATAACGAGTGACGTAGGTGCAAAGACGACGGACGCTTTGTTGGCGGCCGTGAGGCAAGAAGCCGCTGACTCAAAGGAGATCTCCGAGGATACCCTACGAAAGCTCTTGAAAGAGGGAGTTCGTAGCGAGCTCATAGAGGTGAGTGGTACTCATCGTTTGTATGCACCCGTTGATTCTCCCCTTGTGGTCCTGGTGGTTGGAGTTAATGGAGTTGGAAAGACAACCACTGTAGCGAAGCTTGCGACTCGCTATCAATCCCAGGGAAAGAAGGTACTTGCTGTAGCAGCGGATACCTTTCGCGCCGCCGCGGTGCAGCAACTTCAGGAATGGGGCTCGAGAAAGAATTTTGAAGTGTATGCGGGAGCTGAAAACGCTAAGCCAGCTGCCGTTGTATTCGACGGAATGGTTGCAGCGAAAGAGCGTGGCGTCGATGTCGTTCTGATTGACACAGCGGGGCGCTTGCATACGAAATCAAACTTGATGCAGGAGTTAGAGGGGGTGCGCAACTCAATTCGTCGGCACATTGCTGAGGCTCCTCACGAGACGGTTCTGGTAGTTGACGGCGTTAGTGGTCAAAATGCGCTCATGCAGGCGCGTGATTTTAACGCGAGTACTCCGCTTACCGGCCTAGTCGTAACCAAGCTAGATGGAACCCCCAAGGGGGGAATTATCGTGGCTATATCACAAGAGTTAAAGATTCCGGTGATGTACGTTGGTGTGGGTGAGAAAGCTGAGGATCTCCTTCCATTCTCCGCCGATGAGTTCGTCGAAGGGCTCTTCACGGAAGAGGGTGATTCCGCCACGGCCCAAGGAGTGCCTGCGAACGGCGGGTTCTCGCACGGAGCGTCATACCATTCCAAGGCAAATACCAAGATCTAGCGGCAGGGGTTATGGAACAATCTCGAGTTGTACCGATTCAAGTGTTTTCCCAGTTTGATATCGGAGGAGTGTTTCATAGCGTTGAGGAGTTAAAGCGCGGACACATTAACCGTACCTACATCGGATATTGGGATGTCGGTGGGCACCGAAGGCGGTTTATTCACCAATCCGTGAATCATCGGGTTTTTACCGATATCCCGGGGTTAATGGCGAATCTTGAGATCGTGACGAAACAGCTTCGTGCAGATCTAACAGCTCGTGGAGACGGGGTCGATGAGACGACTCTCTCGATAATTCCGACAAAGGCGGGGGCCTCGTACCTACAAGATGAAGCAGGTGAGTACTGGCGTACGTTTGAATTTATAGAGAACGCAGTGTCGTACGATGTATGCCCAAGTCCTCATGTGGCGTATGAGGCGGCCGCGATACTTGGACGGTTTCAACGAGCTCTGGTATCCGTTTCCCCCGCTCAATTAAAGGATACTATTCCGTACTTTCATCACGGAGCTCGTCGTTACGACGCTTTTGAGAAGGCTGTGCGGGGGGACAGTCAGGGACGCGCCAAAGAGGCTGTGAGTGAGATAGAATTCGCTCTCTCGAGAAGGTCGTTCGGCGGATCTCTTATTACCGCCTTAGAGGAGGGGACATTACCGGGTAGGGTCTCTCATAACGATATGAAGTTGAACAACGTCTTGTTCAACGCGGCAGGGGACCGCGCAATCTGTCTGCTGGATCTCGATACCTGTATGGCAGGGACCCCGCTCTTTGATTTCGGAGATCTTGTGCGCAATACCGCGATACCGTGTGCAGAGGATGAAGCTGACCTGTCAAAGGTCGTCGTTGACATGGAGCTTTATCGAGCTATTTGTAGCGGTTATATGGCGGAGATGGGAGATCTTCTTACCGAGAAAGAGCTACAGCTTCTTCCCGTCTCGCCACGTGTTTTGGCTCTGATCCTTGGAGTTCGATTCCTTACCGATTATTTAGAGGGTGACCACTACTTCAGGACTCACCGCGCCCGGCACAATCTTGATCGAGCGCGCACTCAATTTCAGGTTGTGAGGGCTTTTGAGGCGCTTGAGCAGGAGATGGCAGCTGAGGTTAGGCGGTAGTTTCACCCTCTGAGTCTCGAACATCGTCCTCTATCGTTCCATCTTCCTCTTCTGCAGATTCCGCTTGGCGCATGAAGCGATAGGCCAGATATGCAGCGACGACAATACCGAGTAAAACGAGGATAAGTTTGATCTGTTTAACCCACGCGAGAAGGTGCTCATAGTGCGCGGCGAATACGTAGCCGAGACCTAGCATCAGTGGGGTTGTTACAAGAGCGGCGATTGAGTCAGCGAGTAAAAACCGGGAGAAGGGGACTCGTACTGCTCCACAAACCAGAAATGTAACTGTGCGGAGGTAGAAGAGGTGTCGTGCAAGAAATATAGTGAAAAAAGTTCTCTTCGTAAGATTCGCTCGTAATGTCTGCAATTTGGTGGTCGTGAGGTATCGTTTAAACCATTTTTTTCGAAACAGTCTCGGGCCAGAGATCCAACCGACTCGGTAGATGATAAGATCGCCAAGGAGTATGCCGCAGTAGCACACTAGGCTCATGAGCCACAGGTGTGCGTTGTCCGAGGCGACCAAGATCCCGGCGATGATGAGTGAGAGGTCTTCTGGGATAGGTAGTCCGAATGCGCTCCCTAAGAGAACGGCGAAGATGAGTATATAGGCTACTACGCCGTGGGCGTTAAGGAGAGCGTCGACCATTGAGTGAGTATAGTCGCTTACCGAGGCCAGAGCAAAGGGCCGCCGAATGATGGGTGGTGTTATCTCTGGGGCGGTGGGACAAGTCCCTGTGGTTGTTGAGAGGTAGGTTGTTGCATCAGCGTGGTGCCCGGATACGTTTGAAGGATGGTCTGGGCGGCCTGCGCTAGCGCAGGGTTCCCTCCGTTCGCGAAAGATTCAAGAACAGGACGGGCTGAGTCTTGGGCTTCGCGTGAGCCTATCTTCATGAGCGTTACCGCTGCTTGGAGTTGGATCTCGGTTTCTGTGTCACTTCGCAGGACCTCTGTGAGGGGGCGGACCGCAGGGTTCGCTACGATACCATATCTTCCGATCGCATAGATGACCGCGGCCCGCTCCACAGTCGAGGTGCTCTTCAATCCGCCCACGAGTTTGGGCAAAATCGCGCGAGCTATCCTCTGTACCGGCTCTTCGGGGCGCTCGATCGCCACCGCTGCGGCAGCGCTTACGACCTGCAGGTTATCATCGGACATCAAGGGAAGTAGTTCTGGCGACTGGAGAGTGTCAGGGGGCGTGAAGTTGCCAAGAGTTGTGATCGCCGCCGCGCGAACTGCAGGCACTTCATCTGAAACGAGGGGGCGCACTATTACAGCGAGCGAGGGAGCTAGTGCCGGAAAGAGTGATGAACGATACGCTACGAACTGCCGTAAGGACGGGGATGAATCCTTCGCAGCGAGTGTAAGTATATTTACCAGTATCGGAGTAGGCTCTCGGATGGTTGTCGCGATATCGAGCATCGAGAGCTTCGTTTCGGACGAGGACTTCTCAAACTCCTCCGCGATGTCCGGCATCGCTCCGCTTCCTAGAGATAGGAGCTCGACCCGAGCCTCTCGCTGAAGCAGTTTGTCGTCGCTCTGAAGTCGCCCAATAGCTTGGCTCGCCTGTGGATGGCGGGGATACGGCAAGAGTGCATCGATCCGTACCCGGCTGCACGCCGTAATCAGGGCGCAGAGGGAGCCGATTGTGAGTAGTCTTGTCGCGCGGCGAAAAATTCCTTCTGCTCGCACAGCACTATCCGATGTCAGGGGTAAACCCACGTCGCATCGTATTCTCGGTAACGACGCGAGGCTCCATAAACTGAAGCAGGTAGTCAGGCCCTCCCGCCTTTGAACCGATCCCGGACATCAAGAATCCGCCGAATGGCTGGCGGCCAACCAGCGCACCGGTGATGGCGCGGTTGATATAGAGATTCCCAACTCGGAACTCATCCTTCGCTTTTTGAAGATTGTTCGGGTGTCGAGAAAAGACACCGCCCGTTAGCGCGTACTCAGAAGCGGTCGCCATTCGGAGGGCGTGGTCAAAATCGTTCGCGCGAGCGCATGCCAGAACCGGGCCGAAGATCTCGTCTCTCCAGATAGGATGGCTTTCGGGTACGTCACGGAAGATAGTTGGGGCGATGAAGTTTCCTCGCTCTTGGATGGTCGATGAGAGTGTGCCCTTCGCGAGTAGTGTGAGGTCTGAGCCGGACGCGATCGTTCTGGCTATTCGCTCGGCCGCTTCTTGATCGACAACTGGGCCCATAAAGCTCGATGGCTCCGCTGCTGCTCCGACAATCAGATCCTTAACTGCGGAGGCTAATCGCGCCAGAAAAGGCTCATACGCGTCATCTACGACGATGAGGCGC
>JBIIEK010000004.1:0-41984 GCA_044237895.1 Bdellovibrionota bacterium | reverse complement strand
GGGTCTAGCAATACAGGAGCATCTACCACAACTGCTCTCGTTTCCAAACGCCTGGGCTCAACTCCTGCCCTCACGAGCTGATTTACAAACTCCCGAGACCTTCGCTCCGTTAGGTGAGTAGCATACGCAGAGTCTGGCCCAATTGACTTCGCATAGGAAGCTATAACCAATCTTGAGTACGGCAATCTAAACTCGTTGAGGCGCGCAATCTCCTTAACTATCTCAACTCCCGTCGGACACATCTTTGCCGAATCACCCTGAAAAAAGAGGTCCGCGGGATAGATGTCCCGTCCCGGGTGCATCTCCATGCGCTGTTTGTAGTGTCGAGCGAGGATATCTTGGGCTTTTACCCTACCCGTCGCGGCCTTAATCTGCAGGGTCGTTCTAATCTCTTGCTCCTCTTCAGCATCTTTAAGGAGACCTTGAATAGCCCCAGCGATCGCGCCAAAACCAACCCCCACGGCGACTCCAGGTCCAGCACCAGCACCCACCTGAACTCCCGTAATGGCTCCAGCTCCAGCCCCTTGAAGAATCCCCACACCTTCATGGCTGGCTAATTTATCAGGGCCAGGCACCGGTTGAGACGAGCAACCAACCACAACCGTGGCAACGGCTAATACCGAGGCAGCTCGTAAGAGGGAGCGGGTTGATTCTTGAGAAAGGTGCTTCATAGACATGCCTATAGTCGCGCCCGAAGGCCTACCCTTAGGTGTATGTCTATACGATGACGGAGCAGGCCCTATTGGATCACAATTGCGCTTTCAAAACGAAGTTTTTTTAGCTCAAACGGCTTTTTCCATCCATCGCCCTTACGCAGGGACTCTTCTAGGGCTTTATAGGCAGCCTCATTACCAACTACCACCATCACAAATGAACCTTCATCCCACCTCGACTGCGCCACGGTCCTCACCTCCTCAGGGGTGACCGCCCCAATTTTCGGCAGATACGTCTGATCATAGTCCACGGGATAGCGGAGGAGCTTGAGCCTCGCGCGGCGAATCGCAATCTCATCAAGCGAATCAAAATTGAGGATGTACGAGTTGCGCAACGCGGTCTTCTTCTCATCCATCTCCTCGAGACGCGGGATCTGTTCCTGCAATCCTTCAAGAACAGCGAGAGACTCTTTGATGGCCGGCGCAACGGAATCCGCCTTGGTTTGAAGAAAGATGGAATTGATTCCACGCACCGTTCCTGGTGCGATCCCACCATACACTCCATACGTTAGCCCCAATTCCGTTCTTACCTTCTGCATCAATCGAGAGCCGAATCCTGAGGAGCCAAAGATCTCATTGAAGATATCAATCGCAGGATAGTCCGGCGTAAGGCGTGGAACTCCGAGCTGCCCCATCTGCACTGAGGCCTGAGAGAACGGAAGCGAAATGAAATATATCCCCGGCGCCGGATCGTTCGGCACGGGCGGAGGAGGAGGAAGATCTCTACCGCGAGCTTCCCAAGAACCGAAATGCTTCTCAATCAAACGCTCCGCATCCGCTCGGTTGATACGGCCAGTTATAACGAGGAGAGCGCCATCAGGCTTTACAAAATCCTGATGAAGCGACACGAGAAGATCCCTCGATATCGAGGAGATGTCGCGCTCAACCGTAACGCGCCCGTAGGGGGTATCCCCGTACATCAGCTGCGTGAACGCGATAGACGCTACCGTTGATGGATCCTCTTTCCTTCGACGAATTCCCTCGATAGCTTGCCCTTTCCATAAGGCGAGTCGATCCCCCTCAAAACGAGGTCGAAGGGCCACATCACTGAACAATCCAAAGACACGCTCAACATCTGCTTCAAGACATGAAAACGAAACTCCGCCGAACTCGGCCGAGAAGGAGCTAGTCACCGCTGCCGCCAGCTCCTCAAGCTGCTGGTCTAACGAGTCGGCAGACAGGCTCCCAGCCCCACCCTGTCGCATCTGATCCCCCATAGCACCCACGGCTCCGCGGGGTGACTCAGGCCCCCATAACGAGCCGCCTCGAATAAACAACCGCCCTCGGACGAGTGGTAGCTCGTCATCCTTAAGGTAAAGAACGGTAAGCCCATTCGACAATGTCCATTCCTCGGGAACTACTGGAGCAAACTGCGCAACCTCCGCGACTCGTGATGCCGAAGGAGGCTCTACGCGAAATCGGTCTGTTGAGCATCCACTTAACAGAAGAAGCATCGCAACGGGTATCAACGATCGAAATTCTTTACACATAAGCAAACCTACTTTGTTTCAGAGCCTCGCTCTATCGTCGCTATCGTTCGTCTATCATCGGTGAGGTACTTCTGCACGACTCGCTTCACATCGTCTACCGTTACCTGCGTCATCTTATCGTACCACTCAACCGAGGCCTTCCACGACCCGTACACAAGCTCAGAGGACGCGAAGTCCAACGCGAGAGACTGACTTGACTGGAGGTGCCCCAGGTACTCCATACCGATTGAACGCTTTGCTATATCGAGCTGTTCCTGCGTGGGCCCATTACGTCGGAACCGATCCACAACCACATCAAACGCATGAAGAAGAGCATCGGTTGTATGAGGGGCTTTCACCGTCGCCGCGAACATGAGGAGATTTGGATACGCGACCCCCGGCCCCTCTTCATGACCAACTCCCGCCGCAAGCTGTCGTCGCTTTACTAACTCGACATACAACGGCGAGACTTTACTTCCGCTTAGGATCTCAGCGGCCACAGAGAGCGGCGGATCATCGGGATGCGGATAATTCGGCTTTGCGTACGCTACGATTACCTGTGGAGAAGCGGCCATTTTGATAGACACTCGCCGCTCACCCTGAGGATCAGGCTCAACATCGATATCTCGTTTAATAGCTGGACCCGCTGGTAGGGCGCCGAAATATTCCCGGATAACCTTCATGTCCTCTTCAGGCGTCACCCGACCTACGATACTCACCACAATATTGCTCGGAACGTAGTACTTCTTGCGGAAAGCCTCGAGCCTAGACGCGGTGAGGGCGCGAATATCCTTTTCATAACCGATTACCGGCGCTCTGTATGGATGGCGTTGGTACGCGACACCCAACAAGAGCTCATAGAGTCGCCCCCCAGGATCATCATCAAAGCGCATGCGGCGCTCCTCAAGGACAACGTCCCGCTCTTGATAAAACTGGCGCATCACAGGCCTTATGAGGCGGTCAGCCTCCATACGACACCAAAATTCAAACGCCGAACGGGGAAGATCTACAAAGTACTTAGTGAACTCTTTATCTGTCGTTGCGTTTTGTCCCACCGCCCCCTGTAGTTCGTATTGGCGAGTAAAATCATCTGTAATCCATAACTCTTTGAGCTGCGCGTGAATGTCATCCCACTCTATCTGCTGCTCTGGTGACAGGGCCTGACCCGCTTGAGAATCAGCGGAGATCTCCTCCAGCCGCGCAAGAAGTCGCCGCTCTTTGCCGTAATCCTTTGTCCCAACCGCTCGGGTGCCTTTGAAGGCCATGTGCTCAAAGAGGTGCGATATTCCCGTCTCTCCGGTTACTTCATCGCTACCACCAACTCTCACCACCACAGCGCCAGAGAACACCGGCGCGATTCCGCGGTTATAAAGAATTACGCGAATGCCATTTGGAAGCGTCTCATAGTGAACCTTCGAAACCATCGACGCTAAGGCGCTAGAAGAATCATCCGCGAAGGACGAGACCGGACCGATGCAAGAGAAGCTCCCCAACACCACGAAAAAAAACAATCGTATGAACCGTCGCCTCACCTTGTTCCTCCCAAAATCCATCACAACCATACGTACTCGCATGATCGCAGGGCACAAATAGACTACTTTTGACTCATTCCTGAGACAAGAGCGATGACTCTGATTTGGCTTCTTGAAAAAAGTAGCGAAGTTATGCACACCCCTGTTAGTGTTCTAAGGTCGAACTGGGGTTTGTATTCTCTTTCGAAGTAACCTTGGGCAGCACGAGCATAACCTTGGTACCGCCTCCCTGACGTTGACTAAATTCCAACCTTCCCTTGTGCGAGGTCACATAACTGCTCACTATCGGCAGCCCAAGACCTCCCCCCTGTTGCTCATTTTGCTCTCGGTTGATCTGCCCAAAAATATCGCACGCGTCGGCAAGCTTCTCCCGGTCGATCCCACATCCGCGGTCTTTGATCGAGAAACCAACCTCAGCCTCGCTTGTCCATAACTCTATCTCAATTGTCCTGTGAGCAGGGGAGAACTTCTCAGCGTTCGAGACTAACCGATCTATACAATCTAAAATCTGAGCCTCGACGACCTTGATCCTCGCTCCCTTACTTGAATCGGAAACAGTAAACTGGATGCCCTCTTTTTCATACGCGGCGGCTTTGGCAACTATAAAATGCTCGAGCAAGGTCGACGCAGCCATCTCTGCGGAGCTCGATACAAAAGCCTCAGTTGCGATTCCAGCCTCAATCTGCTGAAGCGTCAGGAAATCCTTGACGAGCTTTTCAAGTCGCAGGCCACCTCGTCGCACAGCCTCAAGGATGCTCCCTGCTTTGTCAGAGTCGAGATTACCTCGATGCTCCATCAATAACTCCATGCCGATGTTGATCGCCGTCAGAGGCGTTCGAAATTCATGGGAAAGGGTATGCACGACTCTTCGGCGATACGCGTCGAAGTCGCGCTTTGTGAGAGCCTCGGCGGCAGCGAAGTCGCCTAACTTGCGCCTTACTAAGGAGAGCAATTCATGAGGCTCTGCGGATTTGGGAACTACGGGCTCACTTTCTTTGACCTCATGTATCGGCGGAAGCGCCGCAAACGTATCGTTAGAAGTCATGAAGACAAAAGGCACCTCAGAGGCCTTTGTTTCGTTCTTGACCCGCTGCATGAATTCGTATCCCGTCATTGAGGGCATGACGACATCACAGATAATCAGATCGACCGATTGATTCTTAAGAATGCGAAGGGCCTCTGCACCGCTATACGATTTAATAACCGAGTAGTTCCGCGACTTAAGCACACCGGTAAGAAGAGCGACCATCAGAGGATCGTGATCAACGATCAAGACAGAGGGCGTTTTGTCCCGACCATCTTTAGATTGCGAGCCGCGTTCATCCTCTCTTGACATCATCCCTCCGTCCTAGAATTATCGGCCGGCCCTGCCAAATCCTTGAAGTGAGTACAAAGGCGGGTGAATACAGGAGATACATGGCTAATATCTTTGCATTATTCCCAGGTCAGGGATCCCAAAAAGTGGGTATGGGCAAGCAACTCTTCGAACAACACGAAGTGGCAAGAGAGCTCTTTGCACGAGCCGATGATGCTCTTGGCTTTTCGCTCTCCTCTATCTGTTTCGATGGGCCGGCAGAAAAATTAACGCTCACCGAGATCACGCAACCGGCGATCTTAACAGTGAGCACCATCTGCTTCAGACTCGCTCAACTCCAACCACAAGCAACCTCACACACCATCGTGGCCGGTGCGGGACACTCGCTTGGCGAATACTCGGCACTCGTGGCAGCAGATGCCCTTTCATTTGAAGACGCTGTGCGACTAGTCAACAAGCGAGGTCGTTATATGCAAGAGGCGGTGCCCGTTGGCACCGGTCGCATGATCGCGGTACTTGGAAAGGAGGTCTCTGAACTTCAGGCAGCTATCGACGCGAACTCCGCTGGGGTAGCAGAGATCGCTAACATCAACGCACCGGGACAGATCGTTATTGCGGGATCCGTCGAGGGTGTTTCGGGTTTTGTGGAGAAGCTAGGCGCGGCAAAAGTCATCGACCTTCCTGTGAGCGCACCCTTCCATTGCCGCTTAATGAAACCGGCCGAAGAGAAGCTTCGTGTTGACCTTAAAAACATTCAGATCAACACGCCAAAATTCCCCGTTTATCAAAACTTCACCGCCGCATGCTCCAACGACCCGGAGACGATACGCGAAAACCTCGCCCTTCAGGTGTGTGGCCGAGTTCGTTGGGTGGAGTGCGTAGAAAACGTCGTGAAGGATAAACAGCCCTCCGCCGTATGGGAGTACGGGGCTGGGAATGTTCTCACAGGCCTTGTGAAGCGAATCAACGCGGCTATCCCGCGCGTGAACATCGATTCACCAGAGTCTCTGAGTAGCATGGCTGGGTAGCAAAACGCCTGTGGGTGTTTTCACCACTGCCCTGTGAGCGAGAATTCACAACGCACCGGATACATGAGGGACGGCAATCCCACCTACTGATCTGTGCTGTGTGGCAAACCGTTCGACGTAGGCATTGACCCGTATGGCCGAAGCGCCGTTGCGATACCTCTACGCCTGCGCCTCTCCTGAGCTTGATGGAGGCGCTTTCGTGGCCAACTTGCGGCGGACGTGGTGAGCGCAATTTTTTGAGCACGCCTTCCTGTCCGCGCTAGCGACGCAGCGATGACATACGACCGTCTCACATCCACAGTTGGAGCATGAAATGTGCTCTTTTCCGGGATTTCCGCAATGCGGGCATGAACTATAGGTATGCGTGGGCTGAAGATTCTTATCAACAGCGACTCGACGATCAAAAACGAAACACTCTCCCTTAAACCGCCCCTCAGGATATTCCTCGAGGTACTTTAAGATTCCGCCCTCCAGCTGATACACATTCTTGTATCCGAGGCGCATCACTTCAGGGACAGCTTTTTCACACCGAATCCCACCAGTGCAGTAAAGAAACAGCTTCTTGTCCTTTGGAAGCGCCTCTCGCTCCATGAATCCTTTAAAGTCACTAAATTTACCGATCTTCGGATCGATGGCGTTCTCAAACATACCGATCTCGTTCTCGTAATCGTTACGAGTATCGACAAGAATAACATCGGGATCATTCTCGATCATCTCATTCCACTGCGTTGGCGTTAGGTAGGTCCCCTCTCCCTCCTCACTCGAGATCTCAAGGTTTTTGATCGTTACGATCTCTGGACGAACATCAACCTTAAAACGAGCAAAGGGCATCGTTGATGTCTCAGAGTCTTTGTGAGTAATCGTCTCTCCGGGAAACAGCTCCTCAACGAGAAAGCTTTTAAGCGCCGCTATAGTCTCAGGAGTCGCTGCGCAGGTTGAGTTGATGCCTTCTGTACCCAACACTACAAGCCCTCGAAGGCCGGACTGAGCAGCGAAGTCCTCAAGGCGCTTCTTTACCTGCGACACCTCCTCACTAGGTATCTTGATGAACTTGTAAAAGGCAGTTACCGCAAAACTTTCTGCTCTCATACTCCTCGTCCTAATAAGCTTTAGCGAAGATCGCATCCTTGGTCGCTGGTTTACCAGTCACCACACATTGACCCTCAGTACCGCTCTGCTCAAGTGGGATACATCGAACGGTTACCTTGAGCTCGTTAAGCTTCTCAAGCGCGTCGGCGTCCCCAGACCATTTACCAAGAACAAAGCCACCATGGATCTCCGGCTTGTCCACGTTCTTCGGCGTGAAGAACTCGGTAAACTCGGTGAAATTTTTGATGTCTCGTCGGATATTCGCATCGCGAAATGCTCGTGCTTGCTCGAAGTAGCTTCTTTGCATCTCCTCAAGAAGCGTGGACATCCCCTCAACCGCATCGTTGAATCCAATAAACGCCTTCTCCCGTGGTCCCTTATCCCGTCGATAAAGAACCATCTGTTTATTCTCGATATCTCGTGGGCCAACTTCCAGACGAACCGGAATACCCTTTTTAACCCACTCCCAACTCTTGTCACCGCCGCGAATATCCCGCTTATCAACAACCACCTCGATCGGCGAGCCATTGTAGCTCTGCAACCTCAGCGCTGCCGCGAGCGACTCCGCATACTCGAGGACCGACGCCTCGGTCTCTGGCTTCGGAATCACCGGGATGATGACGATATGCTTTGGGGCGACCCTTGGCGGAATCCTGAGACCATCATCATCCGCATGCGTCATAATCATGCCACCGATGAGTCGAGTGGAGACACCCCACGACGTTGTATAGGCATACTCAGTAGCTCCTTCGCGATTCAGGAACTTAATATCAGAGGCCTTGGCAAAGTTCTGCCCGAGGAAATGTGAGGTTCCGGCCTGCAGCGCCTTGCGATCCTGCATCATCGCCTCGATACAATAAGTATCGACAGCTCCAGGGAATCGCTCCTCAGGGATCTTCTCTCCTTTGATAACGGGCATCGCGAGGACGTTCTCCACCACCTCAGCGTAGACATCAAGCATCTTGAAGGTCTCTTCGACCGCTTCTTCCGCAGTAGCGTGCGCAGTATGCCCCTCTTGCCAGAGAAACTCTGCGGTTCGAAGAAACAAACGAGTACGCATCTCCCAACGAACCACGTTCGCCCACTGGTTAATAAGCAAAGGGAGATCTCGGTATGACTGGATCCAACGGGAGAAGGACTCGCCGATAATCGTCTCTGACGTTGGTCTCACAACGAGAGGCTCATCAAGCTCACCCACGGGAACAAGCTTACCATCACGAGCCTCGAGTCGGTGGTGCGTAACCACGGCGCACTCCTTTGCGAACCCCTCTACATGCGAAGCCTCCTTTTCAAGGAAGCTAAGCGGGATAAAGAGCGGGAAGTAGGCATTGCTGTGACCCGTTTCTTTTATTCTCTTATCAAGCTGTCTCTGGAGATTCTCCCAAATTCCATAGCCCCAAGGTTTAATGACCATACACCCACGCACCGCAGAGTTCTCCGCGAGCTCAGCAGCTCGGACCACCTGCTGATACCACTCTGGATAGTCATCCTCCCTGCGGGGAGATATTGCTGAGGTCTCTTTTTTATTCATGTCACTCCGGTCGTGCACCAAGGCTTACAATTAGCAGTTGTGACAGCGACTCCTCAGAGGATCTCCGAGACAAGGGCCGACGCCATCACAGGACGGTAAATGTACCACTCGCCCTAACATCAAGTAAAATCTGACTGAAAAGTACTTGAGCGCATTATTATTGATTAAAAACGTCCAATACTCTCAAGCTGATAAAGTCGTTTTTTGCTCCTCTGAACAGCCTCAAACCATCAAGAAATCCTGAAAAAAGTCGTTACTTTCTGTAAGAGGGTGGTGCAGGTTTAGTGACTCAGCCGCCCGCTTCAGAGGTACTAAAAGCTATGGACGATAATAACAATAACCGGGCTCCAGAAGGACGCAAACGCAGCCTTACCTCGGTTACCCTTCAGTGGGTTGCTGAGAAGCTGCGCAGAACGGCAAGGATTAAAGAGGAACTTCAGCGGGGCACCTATCAGGTGGATTCCAAAGTTGCCCAAGCTATTCTTGACGGAGAGAATCACCCGAAGTCATGACCCGTGAGGAAGGTGCCGCGCGGAGCCGACGCGCTCCGCTGTGTGCGGGCACACGCCCTCGTTTCAACCGCCATTCTACTACTCGCGCTTTAAAAAGACGTTTGTTCAAATTCCCCTCCTCGCCTCACCAACTTTCCTGCACTAAAGATGAGATTTCGCTCTATCCGACCAGCTAGACGCCGTTTTCTGCAAAGCTCTCACCTCAACAGTTCATCTAACTCCCTGAGCACACTAAATCGATTGGCCGGATGCCTCCGGTAAGCTGTCGGCGGTCCATCGCCTTGATATAAGACACTCCTGCATGAAGTGGTGTAGTGTGCTTGAGTAGGGCTCTCTTGCATGTCAGACCGGTTTCACCTCAATAAAGTTTCCAGTGGCGGGTTGCTCGTTGCCCTCGGAATTATCTATGGAGATATCGGAACCTCGCCTCTCTACGTGCTCAAAGCCGTAGCGGGCAGCTCACCTATCGATCATTCTATCGTATACGGCGCGCTCTCCTGCATCTTCTGGACGCTAACACTCCTGACAACTATCAAATATGTCCTCCTCGTACTTCGAGCGGACAATAGAGGTGAAGGGGGAATCTTCGCGCTTTACGCTCTCGTGCGAAAGAACGCGCGATGGCTCCTTATCCCTGCTATCTTGGGTGGTAGCGCGCTTCTAGCAGATGGAATAATCACGCCCCCGATCTCCGTGTCATCCGCGATCGAGGGTTTCAGAAAGATATCTCCTGGCATTCAGACCGTGCCTATCGTCCTCCTCATCTTAACCATACTTTTTTCGATCCAACATTTCGGTACTGGTTTTGTAGGACGATCTTTTGGTCCAATTATGTTTGGGTGGTTCAGTATGCTTGCGGTACTTGGCTTCATGTGGGTCATTGAACATCCGAGCATCCTCCAGGCTCTCAATCCGATCTATGCCCTCGACCTCCTCTTTTTTCATCACAACGGCTTTTGGATTTTGGGCTCGATCTTCCTGTGTACCACCGGAGCAGAGGCCCTCTACTCCGACCTTGGACACTGCGGCCGAGGGAACATTCAGATATCGTGGGTATTCGTAAAGTCGGCACTCCTGCTCAACTATTTTGGGCAAGGGGCGTGGATGCTGTCTCACATCGGCACCCCTCTGGGCGACAGAAATCCTTTCTTCGAGCTGATGCCAAGCTGGTTCTTGTTTACCGGCATCATCATTTCTACCCTAGCTACGATCATCGCTAGTCAGGCTCTTATTAGTGGCTCCTTTACCCTTGTCACCGAGGCCATGCGACTATCGGTACTCCCCAAGGCAAAGGTCGTATATCCAACGGAACTCAAAGGGCAGATCTATGTTCCCGTCGCGAATTTTTTGCTCTTTATGGGCTGCGTCGCTGTGGTTCTTTACTTCCGTGAATCGTCGAATATGGAAGCAGCGTACGGGCTCGCGATCACGCTCAGCATGCTTGCTACAACCATCCTGTTCTCAAGCTATCTCCTTCGCAAGCAGGTGGCGAAACCTCTCGTTTTTGCATTTCTCGTTATCTACTTATCAGTCGAGTCCGCCTTTCTTGCAGCCAATCTCCTAAAGTTATCCCATGGCGGATGGTTCGCACTGCTTGTCGCGTCATTCATCTCCGCGATAATGTTTGCGTGGAACTCCGGCTCTCGATTGAAGATGGCCTACACCGAGTATGAATCCCTCCCTCAGCACCTTCCCGCCCTTGAAGCACTGAGTCGAGACGAAAGCGTCCCTAAATACGCCACGCATGTGGTGTACATGACGGGAGCTCCCTTTCCGAAGCTCATTGAGAGCAAGATCATCTACTCGCTCTTCCACGTTCATCCAAAGCGAGCTGACGTTTATTGGTTCATTCACGTGAACGTGCTCGACGTGCCCTACACAACCGAGTACGAAGTGTCTACTCTCATACCTAAAAAGGTCTTCCGAATTGACTTCAACCTCGGATTCCGTGTTGAGCCTCGGGTGAACCTCTTCTTTAAAAAGATCATTGAGGACATGGCAGCTCGAGGTGAAGTAGACCCTCTTAGTAGATATGGCTCTCTTCGCTCCAACGAGATTCAGGGAGACACTCGCTTTGTAGTGCTCCACAAAGAGCTCTCCTTCGAAAGCGATCTTCCTTGGTTCGACAAGCTTATGATGGAAGGGTACTTCTTCCTAAGAAAGATGAGCTTGACGGAAGAGAAGAGCTTTGGACTAGATACGAGTGCAGTTTCAAAAGAGGTAGTGCCCCTCGTCATATCTCCCGCTCGAGACTTCGAGCTTCGTCGTGTCGACGACGACGCGAGCCGAGTTTCGATTCATGTCGGAACGGTGTCAGCAAAAAGTTAACTCTCGGCTCCATCTGACAGACCACTCTCCACATATAGTCCACATGCTCACTTCACTCATAGCGTTCCTAAGTTGGGCCCACTACAATACTCGTAGGTTCGAAAGGCTCCTGGGCTACGCTTGGGTGTTTATGTCCGGAGCTCTAATACTCGGGGGTTTATGAGTGGTGTTATAATTTTCGGTGGATCGGGTGGTATCGGTTCAGCTATCGCGCAGCAATTATCCGAGCGTGGCACGCCAACATTTCTAGTCGCGAGAGACCCAGAGCGACTTGCGAAGGTCGCGACACAGGTCGGGGCGTCTGGCCATGTCGTTGGGGATGCCACCGTGCTTTCGGACGTCGAAAATGCCTTCACTCAAGCCACCACGCTCTGGGGAGGGGTCTCCGGGGTAGCTCATTGTGTGGGATCAATACTTCTTAAGCCGGCACACCTGACCACTGAGGCGGAGTTTTCCTCCGTTATAAGCCTCAATCTTACCTCTGCGTTCCTAGTCGTTCGAACCGCAGCACGGACCATGACTGAAGGGGGCTCTATACTCCTCTTCTCCTCCGCGGCGGCACGCATTGGCCTCGCAAACCATGAAGCGATAGCCGCCGCGAAGGCTGGTATCATCGGCCTTACGCTCTCTACGGCGGCGACGTACGCATCCCGAAAATTGCGCTGTAACTGCATCGCCCCTGGACTTGTCAAAACCGCTCTTAGCGAAAAGATAACGACCAATCCCTCGGCGGAATCCTTCTCAAGAGCACTGCATCCCCTCGGTCGACTGGGATCCCCTGATGATATCAAAGGCCTCGCGGCCATCCTCCTCTCTGAAGAAGGCTCCTGGATTACAGGGCAAGTGTTTGGGGTAGACGGAGGCCTCGGAACCCTTAAGACCAAAGTAGATGTCTAGAAGCCATTTCAAAAATACCATGCAGGCGAGGCTCTGCGAGCTACGAGAGCGCGAGAATGCAGGGAGAAAACGCGCGCAGGTGTATCCCCTGCGATACAGCGAGCACGTTTTCTCCCGAAGACGACGCGATCTCATAGCGCAGCGAGCCGCAGCCCAGGGGATTTTTGAAATGGCTTCTAGTATGCTCGGTCAATCAACCCGTTCATAGTTTGCGGGTAGAGCAACCTCAAAGAGCGAATCGGGGAGCTTAGGATTCTCGACGACCTTTGTGAGATACAACTCGCCACTTGCTTCGACGGGGGAAAAAACCTCAAGCTCCAATCGCTGAGGCACCATCCCTGTTGAATATTCGATGTGCCCTTTGACGGCGATCCTGTCCTCAGATGTATCGAGAACAAAAACCTCACGCACGCGCGGCGTCTTCTGCATTACACGCCACCCCACATGCGACGCGGAATCCACGAGCAGCACATCACCGTTAGCCTGTTGATACGCTCTGACTTTAGAGCACTCGAACCGAGGCACGGTTCCGTAAAGAAGCCCCTCAACAACCGGACGAGTGATCCCAGGCAACCCGATAAAACGCTCAAAAAGGTCACTTTCCCCCTCGGCTTCGGAGAACGTCTTCTCATGTGAGTCGAGCCATAGCGCCCTTCCGTTGTGAAAAACAAAGAGCCCCAACGTAAAAGCTCCCGTGGGGGGGAGGATATCGACTCGAAAACTATCAGGGGCCTTGTGGACTATGGCATATCGAAACGAGATAGCTTCAGAACCTCTGCGTAACGTTGCATCCGCAAGCACGCGCAAGGAGGCAGCTTCTTTTCGCTGCGTCATAATATCCCTACATATCTGCATCGACTCCTCTGCTCCCCGCGAATCCCCTACGGGTGAGAATCTGGGAGTAAAACACCCAGCGAATGACACTACCATGCTCAAGAGAGTCGCTTTGATCATACCCGGGCGGGAATGATTGTTACGGAGAGACATTCTTAAGAATCTCCCTATCGAAATCGAAGGAGGTCTGACCTTCATCACTGGGTACTTTTTTCATTAATGCGGTCTTTTCGACATGCGCAAGCTCAGGATTTTTTTCAAGTATCGCTTTTAAGCGTCGCTGCATGCGGGCCAACGCCTCTTGAGTATCGACATCTGCAGCTGACTGTTCATCAAGTTTGGTCTCAAGGGCCGCCTTCATTAACGAAACAGCCTTTGCCAGTTTATCGTTCTTCTCGAGCACCTGCGCGTAGTGATCAATAATCACCATGTCTTCCCCCGCGAAGCTCATCGCCCTCCCAAGGGTCTCCTCGGCATCAGCATATAACCCTGACTTGAACTGAATCCAGCCGAACGTGTCGAGATAGAAGGGATCGTTCGGTCTCATCTCGAGCGCTTGCTGAGACAGAGTTCGAGCGCGTTCTAACTGAACCCCCTTCTCGACCAGACCATAGGCGAGATAATTCATGGCATCGGAGTTCTTGGGATTTAGGACGAGAACTCGCTCCATCAACTCCAGAGCCTCATCAACCTCTCCGCCCTCATGAAGAACCAGTCCAAGATTAAAGAGAAGTCGCTCGTCGTTAGGATCTTTCTTCACCGCTTGGCGCATGACGTCCTGGGCTTCGCTGAATTCATTTAACTCTCGCATGATGAGCACGTAATAAAGCAGGAGATTCTTATTATCCGGCTCTATCTCTCGCGCTTCATTTAATCCATCCCGCGCGCGCTCCAGTTCGTTATTCTGCCGATGAAGGAACGCAGCGAATGTGCGAGCCTTCACAAAGATAGGATCGCTTTTCTTAATGTGATCGAGCTCCTTGAGAGCTTCTTTCTGCCGACCGGTTCCCGCGTATATAGAGGCGAGGTAGTAGCGGGCCTCTCCATGCTCAGGGTTCGTCGCCAACACGAGAGAGAGTTCTCGCGTAGCTTCTTCAAAATTCCGCTTTTCCATCTGGATGAGAGCTATTTTAAAGCGCGTGTCTGACGCGTCTTTTTCTAACCCCTCAAGCACAACAAGATGCTTGAGTGCCTCATCGAGTTTACTCTCGCCAAGCATGAGGTGCCCCAACACTTTTCTAGCGATGGCATTGCTCTGATCTTTTTGCAGCATCCTTTCACAGAGAGCCTTCGCCTTATCTGTCTTCTTCATGCGAAGAAGTACGCGAAGCAGCTCTACCGCACCGTTCGTCAGATTCGGGTCGCTTTCAAAGACTTTTGCGTACTCAGCTTCGGCCTGCGGGAATTTCTCCATCTCTTCGTACGTTCGGCCCAAACAATAATGCGCCAAACTATCCGAAGGATCTCGGCGCTCTAGAGTAACAAGGAGATCGATGGCCGCCTGATACTTTTTCTGACGAACGTAAAGATTCGACAGAAGGACATAGGCATCGAACTTACCGGGATATTCCTCGATGAGTTTTTTATACTCAGGCTCTGCTTCAGCATCTCGCCCCATACTCTCTAGCACCCCGGCGTGGAGAAGGAGGACGTTGGGATTGGAAGGATCTTCGGCCACAGCCTTGCTCGCCGCGGCCAACGCTTTATCGAGTTCCCCAAAGCGAAGATAGAGATCGGCAAGTTTAGCGTGAACGAGCGGAGCGGAGCCTTCAATCAATTCATCGGCCGCAGCAAAGTTCTCTAGCGCTGTCTTGAAATCCTGATCGCTCAGCGAGAGCTGCCCTACAAGATAATGATGCAACGCGCGTGACTCAGTTCGCGCATCGGAACCTATGGATCCCTTCGACGCATTAGCGACATCGACGACTATGGTATTTTGAGGGGGCTCGTGGCGTACGGCCCCAGGACGAGCGCACCCCGTAAGAAGCGCGCTAAAAACGGTCAGGAGTAAAAGGGTTCTATCTGTGCGGGGGAGCTTCAACAGCGGTGATTGAGAATTGGTTCGCCCGCAAGGACTCGAACCTCGATTTTCAGGGTCAGAACCTGACGTGCTACCATTGCACCACGGGCGAATAATCACTTCTTTTCCCAACTCTAGGGTTAGCCACAGTATCACGCCGGAGGGGGCACATCAATAATGCCGAACAGGCTTGCACACCAGCCAACCCCCCGTTGTTATTGATTACCCTACCCCAATCCCGTCGCTTCTTACCAGCCAGATACTGGATGCTACCCTCCCCCGCTCCGTCAAGTTGAATCCCAATCGAAGCCATGGTACCGTCCACGGAGTAGTAAGAAGTGTGGCCCCATCGTCTAGTGGTTAGGACGTTGGCCTCTCACGCCGGAAACATGGGTTCGAGTCCCATTGGGGTCACCAATTTCTTTCTATGAAACTCTTCTCCTCAACTATTCAGCACATGACGAAAAATAATACCGATCAGGATCCTTTCGACATAAAAGTTGGACTTGCACGCATGTTATGCAACGGCGTGATTATGGACGTCATTGACGTCGAGCAGGCCCGTATAGCTGAGGACGCTGGCGCAGTAGCCGTCATGGCGCTTGAGCGCGTGCCGTCTGACATCCGCCGTGATGGTGGCGTGGCTCGCATGAGCGACCCGCACATGATTGAAGAGATCAAAGCAGCCGTGAGTATCCCTGTGATGGCAAAAGTTCGCATAGGACACATCGCTGAGGCCCAGATACTTGAGGCGATCGGCATCGACTTTATCGATGAATCCGAGGTCCTTACCCCAGCAGACCCTCAATTTCACGTTAACAAACACCTTTACAAGACCCCCTTCGTCTGCGGCGCAACCGATCTCGGAGAAGCGCTCCGACGCGTGAACGAGGGAGCCGCTTTGATCCGAACTAAAGGAGAGGCTGGAACCGGCAACATAATCGAAGCGGTGCGACACCTTCGCGAAGTTAGGCGTGGGATTGACGAGCTGAAAAACTTCTCCAACGAGAAGCTTGCCGAGAAGGCTGAGGAATACCGAATACCCGTATCCCTTCTTCATCAAGTTAAAGAGCTCGGTTCGCTCCCTGTTCCAAACTTCGCAGCCGGAGGAGTCGCCACCCCGGCAGACGCTGCCCTTTGCCGACAACTCGGCGCTGAGACCGTTTTCGTTGGTTCAGGAATCTTCAAATCAGAGAACCCTTCGCGACTTGGAAAGGCTATCGTACAGGCAACGTGCTTCTACAACGATCCCAAGAAGCTTCTCGAGGTATCGCGTAATCTCGGCCAAGCCATGAGAGGTCTTGAGATCTCCAAGATCGCCCCAGAAGCCCTCCTGGCAAACAGAGGGTGGTAGTTCGTGGCCACAGTAGTTGGGATCCTTGGGTTCCAGGGCTGCATTGAACCTCACGAAATCCTTCTAAGAAAGCTCGGCGCAGAGCCCCTGCGGGTGCGCTCTGCTCACGACCTCTCCCTGGTTAGCAGACTGATCCTTCCAGGGGGCGAAAGCACAACGATGCTGCGGTTCTTAAAGGGCACCGAACTCTCCGACGAGATACTATCTTTCGCCAAGACAAAGCCTGTATGGGGGATCTGCGCCGGGGCGATCCTCGCAGCCCGCACGGTGCGAAGTCCAGAACAGGCGTCACTGAACCTTATCGATATCGAGGCGCACCGCAACTTTTACGGTTCCCAGCTGGACTCGTTCACAACGAAGCTTTCAATCACTCAATTACCCCGTCCGATTGAGGTCCAATTTATCCGGGCTCCGAAGCTCTCCCCCCTCCCGCAGACTAAAAATCGCCCGCCCTTAACGGTCATGGCTGAGCATGACGGACATCCAGTTCTTCTTGCTCAGGGGCATATCTGGGTCAGCTCCTTCCACGTCGAACTAGGCGAGGACACGTCTCTTCACGAGCTCTTCCTGAAGCAGTAACACGACATCTGTTGCAACAGATATCCAAACGCAAAGAGCCTCATATCACCCTTATTTTGCTGAGTGATATGGGTCAATGAACCAATCTTTTTGCTCTTTCTTTGGTATCGTATGGTGCGAGCGTGAATGCTGAATCAAAGAAAAAAGCTCGCGGAGCTACCATGAACCTCTCAGACCGACTTCGATGGGCCGTGCTCAGTTCGAAGCAAACTCGTTATGCCATAGCTCTTGGAGCGGGAGTCGACCACGCGGTGCTCCGGCGATTCATGAACAAGGAGCGAGACATAAAGCTTAAAACGGCAGAACACTTAGCAGAGTATCTCGACCTTGAGCTCGTCAGCAGGAAAGCTAAGAAATAGGGCCCTGCCGACGAGAGTCGCTACGCGTACACCTTTGGCGCATCAGGGTCAGGTCTGGTTTTCCACCTTCGATGCAGCCAAAACCAGCCTTCGGGAAAGTCACGAATCATCTGGCAGTACATCTCAGATATTCTTTGAGTGATCGCCACGACTTTGGCATCGGAGTCCAGCGTTACATCCGCAAGGATATCCGAGTACACACACTCCTCGGCCTCCACCCGATACCGGTCTCTTCCAAGATACCGTATCGACGCCACAAAGAGAGGGGCTTCTGTCCGTATCGCGGCAAGGGCGACCGAGCGGGTTGTTGCGGCCATTATTCCAAACCAGTCAACAAAAACGGCGTGATTCCGCTTCACATTCTGATCAAAAAGAACCGCGGCAGACATTCCGGACATGACCGTCGATACCATCGCTTTAAAAGCGCCCTGGCGATCAATAATTCTATTGCCCCGTGCCTCGCGCATTCCATTCCACCAGTCATCAAACACCTTCGACTGAAACCTTCGTGCGACCGCGGCAAGCGGCATCCCATACAACCCAATTGCGTGACCCAACAATTCGAAGCTCCCAAGGTGACCCGTCGCGATGAGCGCCCCCTTCCCCGAGCTCTCCGCAAGACATGCACGATATCTATCAAGAATTGGTATATCGACGTGCTGTTGTACCCACCCCTCATCGAGCTTTGTTAGGCGAACGGTATCGGCCAGCAACCTTCCCATCTCGGTAGCGTTCTTGTGCGTCATCGTTCGGCGCCACTCGGGCCCCCGCTCTGGAAACGCTATCTTTAAATTCGTATCAATCGTCTTGCGGATACGGGGAACCGTCTTGAAGATGACGCGAAATATCCCACTAAAAAAAGCCACCCGGACGGCTTGAGGAAGGAGTCCTAGCAACGCAAAGAGGATGCGCGCCGAAATGTATGCCACTAACTCGAAGACTTTTTTCACCCTGATGCCTTTGCGCTGGAACAGATCCTGCGGACGAAACGGTTCGTAAGCACCTTAGTGCTCCCTGTGGAGACCGTCTAGCAGGGTCGTGAAAAAAGATCTCCTGGCGATCTTTTGGATAGCTTTGCCTCAAGTTTCTCGAGAACTTACGGTCGGCGAAGCTGCGCATCGCCCACCTGAGATGGCTTATAGTCGGATAGCCCCGAACACCTCAGCAGATCCTTCGCAATGGGCTCCCCGCAACTGAAAAAACTCGCGATAAAAGGGCCCACATTTCATCGATTCAACCACTTCATGACTCTGCCCTACGAATACCCGTAAAACCTTGTCGAACCCCTCATAAGGATCAGAGAGAATCCCAAGATCATTCTCCGAATCTCCCAAAACCATGAGAGTTCGTTTCTCGATCGGCGAGATGCTAGCCATAAGTTCCCGCACCCCCTCCTCTTTAGAGCAGGTAAACACATCTACGTAATTACCACCTCGAATCATCCTGTATCCGTTTCGAATCACCTTCTGTACATCGAGGTCTTCTAGGTAGGCGTCGAATATGGCTTGCTGAAGGGGCCCAGCGATCTTCTGCTCAAGGAAAAATATGGCTGCCTTGCTCGGAATGATCTCGATGAAGGATTGAGCGCCAAATTTCTCCGACACCGACGAGAGGGCAGCGCGGGCACCACTCTCGATTAACGAATCTCGCTCTTCTTTGGAGAACACACACCCTTGTCGTCCGAGCACTGTCGTCAAAGCCCGATCCATCCCAGCCAGAAGAGCCTGTCTATCATCCAAGGAAAGATCCCCGCCGTGGGAAACCGCGAGTAGATTCCCATCCTGAACCTTCCCTCTCCAGGCCCCGACAGAGTGCACAACATATAAAGAGTCATTTTGCACCGGGCCGAGAGGTCCCAGGTAGAACTCCTGCACCGAATGACCTGAGTCTGCGGTGGCGAGGATAAGGTTCATTCCCCTTTCAAAGAGAGAGCGCTGAGCCTCCCTCATCTTCGGAAGCATGCTGTCAGCTGTCTGAGTGATAAGCGTGCCAGTCATATCGCTCACCACGAGCAGGTCAGCAGCCCGCACCGCGGAGAGATGAGAGTGCAAATCGCTCCACCCTTGAGGCGGGCGATCCTGTGAGTGCTCTTTTACCGGATCATGAAACATAGGCTCCTCTGTACCACCGCCTAACGGTAGGAACAATCTTCGTGCAGGGAGATTATTCTCATGATACCACACGATTTAGGACCCGTCGCAAGGTTCCTCGATCAACCCCTAGGATCTTAGCAGCTTGGAGGTGGTTTCCCCGACACTCCGCCACCGCCTCCTGAATTAATCTCCGTTTAAGGTCCTCAATTCGTTCGTTCAAAGAACGTGTGAACGGAGCACGCTCACGGGGGGACTCCAGCTGGATATCCTGTGGATAGATCTCCGTACGATTAGCGAGCTGCGCTCGGTGCGCCGCATTTTCAATGATCCCCTGAAGCTCCCTGACATTGCCCGGCCAATCATACCCGCAAAGGATCGATAGAGCGTCTTCGTGAAGATGAAACACCTGACTACGAGTAGTTTCTCGCACACGCTTCAATGTAGCAGCGCACAGCTCCTCTATGTCCTCTATACGTTCGCGAAGTGGAGGAATTCGGACGATGTTGTGCGCGACTCGATGAAAGAGGTCCCGTCTCAACTTTCCCGAAGCAAGGGCTGCCTCAACATCACAATTCGTCGCGGCTATGAATTGACACTCTACACTCCGATAACCGTCCGAACCAACCGGACGCACCCGTTTTTCTTGTATCAGATCAAGGAGTCGAACCTGAACTTCCTTGGGTGTTTCGTCGAGCTCATCGATGAAGAGCGTTCCAAGATGGGCCTCTACCGCGAGCCCTGTACGAGCGTCGAGCGCTCCCGTAAACGCTCCCTTTACGTGACCAAATAATTCGCTCTGCGCTAGGTCTCCGCCACCAAAATTGGGCTGATAGTGAACGAACCGACCGTTCGAGGCTGAAGAGACCTCGTGCATAATTCGAGCACAAAGTCCCTTACCAGTTCCCGTCTCTCCTACAAGCAGGACTGGCCGTCTCGTCGACGCGGCGAAAACGAGCTGCTCTCGCAATCTCTGAGCGGCATTACCTATTCCAACAAACTCATGGGTCTTCTGAGCACTCACCCGCTGCGACAGCGTTTCGTGTTCCCGTCGCAACTCAGCCTGAATCGCCGCGTCTTTTATGACGGCTGCTAAATGGGCTGGATCCACCGGCTTCTCGATGAAGCTAGCGGCCCCGAGCGAGAGAGCCCGCACACCATGCGCACGAGAGCCGTGGCCTGTAAGAACGATAAAACGGGTGGTTGCGTCCACCGAGCGCAACTCCTCGAGCATTGCAAAACCGCTCTCCACACCGCGCCGCTCGTCCAGACAGAGATCCAGCACGACTACTTTAGCGCGTGACGACCTGAATATCGCCCCCGCTTTATCAACAGAACTCACCCCCTGAAGACCGAGGGGCGCAATCTTCGGCGAAAGCGCTCGAGCCAGAGAATGCAGCAACTCACCATCATCATCGATTAAAAGAATATCCGACACAGCACGATCCTATGTGGGGAGATCTCCGAGTTGAATCGATGCGAGTGAGGCTCCTTCACCCGCAGTAATAGAAACGGTCCAGCCGAAAGCTCTTGTCAACAAATCGGCAACAACTCCCTCCACAACATATCGCTCGCCCTTTTCCTGCGAAGAGAACGAGCTCCACGACCTATAGAGACGTGGACGACCACCTGGGCCATCACCTACGAGCGTGAGACACAGACCATTATGAGTATCTGAGACCGCTAGGGATGCTTGATAAGGCTCTCCGAATAAATATCGAAGCATGAGCGCCAATCGCTCGCCTCTCATTCTATCGATACGATATTCCCGGCGTTCATCCCGCACGATATTTCGGGCCCCAAACATAACGGATAGATCCTCGATGGAGATCGACTCAGCGAGCGCTTCGCTCTGCAACCCAGCGATCTTTGATATAGTCGACGCCATCTGAGAGCATCGATTGGAGGCTCTATCCAATTCCCCCGCGGGAAGTTTCGTAGCGAGATAGGAGAGCTCATTCGTGATGACCGATAGATCTCCCCTCATACTATGGGTAAAAGCTCGAGAAAAACGGCTAAAAAGAGCTAATTCACTCTCCGTGCCGAAGGATTCCGCTCTCATCTCACGCCCTCCGTTTTCGATAGGCTGACTCGGACCCTTGTAGCACCTGTAGCGGTAATCAAAATGGGGTATCCGCTGATACCATCTTATTGAAACAGATTGAGACACGGAATTTTAATCGGCCTCGGGATAATAATGCGATTCGCACGAACCCGCGACGATCATTCCCGGAGGGGCTACGCACGTATTTTATTATATCCATCCAAAGCCGCGACTTTGTAGCACTCGGCGAGGGTTGGATAGTTGAACACCGCATCTCGAAGATACGCCAATCCACCGCGCAATCCCATCACCGCCTGCCCGATATGAATCAATTCGGCAGCGAACTCTCCGATAATATGAACACCCAATAATTCTTCGCTCTCCCTATGAAAGAGGAGCTTTAACATCCCATTTTCATCACCCATGATGTGTCCACGAGCGATCTCCCTATACCGAGCGATCCCGGTTTCATAGGGCACCCCCGCATCAGTAAGCTCCTCTTCATTACGCCCGATGAAGGAGATCTCGGGGATCGCGTAGATACCGAACGGCAATGGAATCTCCATAATCTGATCTTTAATATCGAACACATGACAGGTCGCGAGCCTCCCCTGCCATGCCGCAGTCGCCGCCAGCGCTGGAAATCCGATCACGTCTCCGGCTGCATAGAGGTTGGGCACCGAGGTTTGATAGTGCTCGTTTACCAGGATCTTTCCCCGCTCCCCCACAGTCATCCCAACCCTCTCTATGCCTAAGTCCCTCGTCGCGCTTTCGCGACCGGCCGAGAAGAGAACGCTATCAGAGACGATAACCTTGCCACTCTTTAAAACGGTTACAACCTGTCCATCACTCCGTTCAGCACAGCTCTCCACCTCCTCGCCGAGGCGGAGCTGAACGCCCATACTGCGCAGTTGATATTGCAGACACTCGATGATCTCACCATCCGCGAATCCAAGGAGGCGCTTACGCTGATCGACGATAGTCACGGTAACACCGAGTGCGGCAAACATTGAGCCGTACTCAGTGCCGATGACGCCCCCTCCAACGATCGTTAACTCTCGGGGGAGCTCCTTCATTGAGAGGATGTCGTCGCTATCGAATATCGAAGTTCCGTTGAACTTAACATTAGGGGGGCGAAATGGATGCGCTCCTACGGCCAAGATGAAGTGAGAAGCGCTCTTGGTCATGCGTACACTGGATAGTGCCGATTCGATCTCTACGGTATGTGGATCAAGAAAACGAGCGTGTCCGTGAATTACGTCGACGTGATTTCTCTGAAGCTGGTGCTTAATAGTCTCAATTTCAGCCTCAACGATCCAATTGCACCGAAACGTCAGGTCGGACATCTTTACGTCCGCCTTTACGCGATATCCTGCCCCGTAGATGCTCCGCTGGCGAAATCCGGAGAGAAAGAGGACAGCCTCTTTAAAAGACTTGCTCGGAATCGTACCCGTATTGACGCAGACCCCTCCAACTACCTCTCGGCGGTCGATGATAGCCACTTTTTTTCGAACTTTAGCCGCCTGAATAGCCGCGCGCTGCCCCGCTGGACCACATCCTATGACTATGAGGTCATAATCAAAATCATGTCGATTCGGAGCCACGTGATTCCCTCCATAAGGGCTGCTTTGCAGGGGGTAAATACCCCTGGTTTATTCCCTCATCCGCATTGATTCCCTACTGCAAAGGTGCTTTATTTTACCTGGCGCCAGACGGCTGCGCCCCGCAAATAACTTCCTAAGGACACTGTATTTCTTATGATTTCAGAAGACGAAGTTAAAAAGCTCGCGAACCTCGCAAGGCTTGAGCTAGACCCCTCGTTGATCCCAGTTGTTACTGGACACCTAAACTCAATTCTTGGGTATGTGCAGCGTCTCAATGAGGTCGATACGACCGGCGTTGAAGCGATGAGCCACGTACAAGGCGTCACGAACGTTTTACGAGAGGACGGCGTGCGCGAGGTAGGAAGCTCTCCGGAGGCGACCCCCCTTGGAGATCCAACCATCCAGCCGCAAGCGATGCTTGATGAGGACGCTCTCTTGAAGAACGTCCCTGACCATTCAGGTCGGTTCATTCGGGTACCACTTATCGTTGAGTAAGGCCTATCATTATGACAGACATCACCTCCCTCTCCGTCACTGAGATGCGCGCTGGGCTAGACTCAAAGGATTTCTCGTGCGCAGAACTGACGAAAGCGTTCCTCGACAAGGCCGACAGCGCATCATCCCTCAACTGCTTCACCGAGCTATGCGTTGAAGGCGCACAACAATCAGCTCAGGAGATCGACGCGCTCTTGAAACAAGGAAAGAGCGCACCTCTGCTCGGCATACCCGTCGGCATTAAGGACGTAATCTGCACCAAGGGCGTGCGCACAACCGCAGCCAGTGCGATATTAAAAAACTTCATTCCTCCATACGACGCAACTGTAGTGCGTCGATTGAAGACCGCTGGCACAGTTACCCTCGGCAAACTCAACATGGATGAGTTCGCGATGGGGTCCTCAAACGAGAACTCGATCTTCGGTCCCGTCAAGAATCCCTGGAATCCAGCCTACGTGCCAGGAGGATCGAGCGGTGGATCGGCCGCCGCGGTAGCCGCGGGCCTCTGCCCTATCTCCCTCGGAACGGACACAGGAGGATCGATCCGACAACCTGCATCCTTTTGTGGAATCACCGGATTAAAGCCCACCTACGGGCGCGTCAGTCGTTATGGAGTAATCGCCTACGCCTCCTCGTTAGATCAGGTAGGGGGCTTTGCTCGTAACGTGAAGGACTGCGCTCTCGTAACGCAGGCGATCTGCGGCAAGGATCCGAACGACGCGACGTCAGCAAACATCGACGTGCCAGACTTTACAAAAGCCCTCGGGAAAGACATCAAAGGTCTTCGCGTAGGCATTCCGAAGGAGTACTTCGTAGCAGGGCTCGATCCGGAGGTCACCGCCGCCCTAAAGAAAGCGGTCTCGGTCCTAGAGAGTCTTGGCGCGATACCTGTAGAGGTATCACTGCCTCACACGGACGCGGCTGTAGCGGTATACTACATCCTTGCACCAGCTGAGGCTTCATCAAACCTCGCTCGCTACGATGGCATCCGATACGGCCATCGCGCGTCGGGGCAGCTCGATCTTAAAACCCTCTATGCAAAATCCCGAAGCGAGGGATTTGGACGAGAGGTGCAACGCCGCATACTTGTGGGAACGTACGTTCTCTCTGCCGGATACTACGACGCGTTCTACATCAAAGCACAAAAGGTTCGAACGTTGATTAAACGAGACTTTGAGAACGCCTTTGCGCACCATTGCGATGTCATCGTCGCGCCGACAGCTCCAAACCTTCCATTTAAGATAGGAGAAAAGCTCAGCGATCCGTTGCAGATGTACCTAAACGATATCTTCACAATCCCTGTTAATCTCGCAGGACTTCCGGGCATGAGTGTTCCTTGCGGATTCAGTGCAAGCGGACTGCCGCTTGGACTGCAGCTCATCGGCAAGCCTTGGGACGAAGAGACCCTCTTTACCGTTGCGTCAGCGTACGAGGGAGCGACTGACTGGCACACAAAATGCCCGACACCTCAGCGTGCTTAAAGGAGAATTCACATGGAATTTGAGACCGTCATCGGATTAGAGGTTCACGTTCAGCTTTCGACCAAGTCGAAGATATTCTGCAACGCGTCTGCCGCCTACGGCGGAGAGCCGAATGAGTACATAGATCCGGTAACCTTAGGACTCCCAGGAGCGCTTCCGGTTACCAACGGTCGAGCCGTGGAATTCGCAATCATGTTGGGTCTGGCGACTCACTGCGAGATCCGCCGGTTCAATCGATTCGCCCGAAAGCATTACTTCTATCCAGACCTTCCAAAAGGCTATCAGATATCTCAATTCGATGAGCCAATCTGCGAGCGCGGGTATGTTGATTTCTACATGGGAGAGACAAAACGCACCGTAGGCCTCAAACGCATCCACATGGAAGAAGACGCGGGCAAGAACATCCACGATTCCCGCACCGCCGCTTCCCTTGTGGACCTTAACCGCGCGGGCGTCCCCCTTCTTGAGATCGTATCCGAGCCAGAGATCCGCTCCCCCGCCGAAGCCGCAGCATACCTTCGCGCTATTCGTCAGCTCGTTCGATACCTTGAAGTTAGTGACGGAAACATGGAGGAAGGAAGCCTCCGGTGTGACGCCAACATCTCACTCCGACCGGTGGGCGAGCTGAAGTTCGGAACCCGCACAGAGATCAAAAACCTCAACTCATTCAAGTTCGTTGAGCGAGCGCTCGAATACGAGATAGCGCGACAGTACGCGATCTTAAAGGCGGGGAATCAAGTAGTTCAGCAAACCCTTCTCTTTGATAGCGAAGCTGGAACTACCCGTCCGATGAGATCAAAGGAAGAGAGCGCTGACTATCGCTACTTCCCAGATCCCGATCTCCCTCCGGTTATCGTAGAAGAGAGCTGGGTTCAGGATGTAAAGAGCCGTCTCCCCCGCCTCCCTGCGGAATGGGCAAGCGGACTCGTATCAGAACACGGGCTATCGCTCTACGACGCAACCGTTCTGACAACAGAACGAGCGTTCGTTGAATACTACCACCAGGTGGTTGCAGCGTGCGCCAACTCTAAAGCTGCTTGCAACTGGGTCACCTCAGAGTTCTTCGGAGCCCTTAATAAAGCAGGTCTCGATATCTCAGAGAGCCCGGTTAAAGCCTCCGATCTTGGTGAGCTGATCAAGCTCGTAGACGATGAAACCATCTCAGGAAAAATGGCGAAGTCGGTGTTCGAAGAGATGTTTGCGACCGGCAAGCCCCCTAGCGCAATCGTCCAGGAGAAGGGCCTGAAGCAATTGAGCAACGACGAGGATATCCTCGCCGTTATTCGCAAGGAATTCGACGCGAATCCTGGCCAACTAGCGGGCTACTTAGGTGGAAACGATCGCCTTCACGGCTTCTTCGTGGGCCTGGTAATGAAGGCAACCGGCGGTTCGGCCAATCCCAAGAAGGTAAACGACCTTATCCGTCAAGAAGCCTCCGCTCGGAAGAGCGCTTAAGCCATGAGGGATCTCTTAGAGAAGGCAGCGGTCCACATCGACGGCAATACCATAGCCTTTTATCTTGAGGTTCCACGTAGCCACGTAGTACTACTACAGGTGTATTTTGAGCTGTATGATGGCGTGGGCACCGTGAGAACGCTCGATGGTGAATCTGCTATCGCGTGCGTGATCACAACCCCCTCCCAGCTCTCTGATTGTATCGGAGTACTCAATGCAATCCGGGAGCACGTTGCATGGGTACCGTGCGCAACGATACCCCCGAACGCCCTCTCTTAAGAACGCCGCTCTTACATTTTAGCCTCGGAGAATTCGCATGATTAAATTTATCCACCGCAACAAGCAGTTGGTCGGCATAATCTTTCTCGTCATAGCTTTCTGCTTCGCGGTAACAGGCGTGGGCGTCGACGTATTGCACGGGGGCTCTACTCCATCAAGCAACGCGGTCACCATCGACGGACAGACGTTCTCCTACAACGATCTGGAACGATCAAAGCAAAACATTGAGGCACGATATCGACAGATGTTTGGCGAGAACTTCGAACAGGTAGCTCAATCGCTTAAAATCAACATTACGCAACAAGCTGTGGACAACCTGATCGACTCCGCGATCCTAGACGAAGCAGCTCGCAATCAAGGCTTCGCGGCAAACGATGACGCTGTGCGCAAATACCTCCTTACAACGGTTTTCAAGGGACAGAACGGCGAAAGCACATACTCTCCGCAAGCATACCGAAATCTTCTTCAAACTATCGGAATGTCCGCTCCTCAATTCGAAAAAGAGATACAAAAAGATGTAAGCCGCACGGCCCTCTTTAATCTTATTCGTGACGTTGCCGTTGTTTCGGAAAAAGATGTCGAAACCCGATTCATCAAACAAAACACGAAATACTCCTTCCTAGCAGCGGAGATTTCACCAAGCAGCGTCATGGGGAGTCTTCCAACCCCAAGCGAATTGGACCTTAAGAAGTACTTTGAGTCGCATGCCACCGAATACGAGCTCCCAGCACAAGTCTCCTACAGTTATTACGCCCTTTCACCGAAAGACTTCGAAAAAGACGTTCAGGTAACTCGGCAAGATGTTGAGTTCTACTATGCTGAGAACGCTTCCAAATATAGCATCCCCGAACAGGTGCGACTCCGCTCAATCAAGCTTCTATACCCCAAAGAGAGCGATCCTGCGAAGATGGCCTCCGTACGAGAGAGAGCAACTGCTGCGCGCGACGAAGCCCTCTCCGGAAAACCCTTCACCGACCTGGTAACCAAATATTCAGACGACCTCCCAGCCAAGCTGTCAGGAGGAGACCTCGGCTGGGTGTCAAAGGGAGCCTTCGACGAGAAGTTTGAGGCCGCCGTCGCGAAAACCTCCGTTGGCAGCATCTCCGAACTTATCGAAACAGATTACGGTTTTGAGATCGTGAAGGTGGAAGAGAAGCGCCCTTCCCGACAACGACAACTCGACGAGGTGCGTGGGGAGATTGAAAAAGAGATTAAGACTCAAGAGTCCCCCTCGTACGCCGCTAATAAAGCCCGCGAGATAGTTGAAAGAGCCAAGAAATCGGCGCTATCTCTGTCGCAATCAGCTCAACAGTCAGGGGTCACGGTGAAGGAGAGTATCCTTCTCGGAGAAACAAGCGACCCTGACACGACGGTACCAGGGCTAACAAAGCAGGTATTCCTCCTTCCAACGTCAGAGCGTCTCATACCCTCCGTCGTTGAACTTGGTGACTCTTCGGTGGTCGTTCAAGTTAAAGAGTTTAAAGACCCTGCCCTTCCCTCATTCGAATCCGTACGCGAGAAAGTTACTGCCGCGTACAAAAACCAAGAAGCCAAGAGAGTAGCGGATTCCAAGATTGCAGAGCTCCTGAAGGCAGTTGAGGTGGCCGGAGCCGATTTCTCAAAGGAAGCGCTGTCTAGACAGGCGTCCGTTTCAGGCCCACTCACAATCTCGCGAGAGAGCATGAATGTAGAGAAGTTCCCGGGCTTCACCTCCGAGATGCGCACCGCCGTCCTGGCAGCGTCAAAAGCGGATACCGTTCTAGGGAAGGTCTACACCTCCGAGAAGGGGTATGCAGTCCTAAAAGTAACCGCTATATCAGCTCCAAATCTTTCGGACCCTACCCAGGGGGTATCTCTTTCTAAATATAGGGAGGATGCAAGCAAGGAGCTGGCTCAATCAATGACGGGGTCGACGCTAGCCATGTTAAAAGCACGCGCGGACATCGAGATCGATCCCAAGGTTCTTGCCCAGTAAGGCGCACGCGCCTATGACGGCAACGTCCTCATGAGCTCGTCAAAAAGGGTTAGGAACCTATCCACGCTCTTTGGATAGTTCTTACCGAATCGCTTAATGATGCGTTCGTAGAACTCCTCGGGTGTTGTGGCTACGATCAGTTCTGTGCGCCTAAAGAGCGGATGTTGGTCAAGAAGCGAGCGTCTCCGATTGAAATAATTCATCGTAAGACGTGCTCTCATCGCCTCATGAAAGAACTCTCTTTTGTCTGAATTCAACGCGTGAAATACCTTGGCGTAGGAGCGGTACTCGTCTCGATCATTAAAATCTCCACAGCGACGACGGCTCTGGAAGAACCTCACGGGATGGTATTCAAAGAGAACTCCATCAACCAAGAAGTCTACAGCGATCGTGTTTCCACTGCGGTCCTCACCAACCGGTACTTGGAAGGTGACCCCATTCTGCAATTCAAAATGAGGGATAAACTGGCTTAAAAGGTGCGCACAGATCGCCTCAGAGCGAGAGCAAAATTTAACGGGATCTTCCACGTTCGCAACCGAGATGTCTATTCGGATCTCGTGCCTTTCACGACCAGATTGTTTCGTGTTTTGGTGACGCTTACGTCTTCGACGATTTCTTCGCGAGGGCTGCTGCTCCTCAACGTCAACGTATTCGTCAAGATTGCTTTCCGGGGCGGTTAACAACAAGCTGCGAGTATCAGCGGCAGAGTCTTCTTTCAAGAGCGCACTCCTTTGGACTCAAGGACAACGTCCCATCCTGGGACTTCCTTAACTCTATCAAGTATGATGAGACCCAACGGGAAACGGATTCTTAAAAATACAGCGTTATACGCCAGGGAGCGCCCCTAACTCACCACACCGAGAGGATTTTTAACCCACAAGCTTGAGAGCTTCCCCTACCTCGATGGGCCCTGTCCCGGGCGAAAAATCGCTCCGAGCGGCGCAAAAATCCGGGAGATCTTCATCCTCAAATTCTTAAAGCGAGCTGCACTAACGAAGCACCTCGCTCCCCACCAGAACACAGGGCGCATCTTGGGAACCGCATAGGACCGGAAGGGGCCTACCTTAAGCGGCGCCTAGGGAGTGCGTGATACGCTACGATAAATCGGTCACGACAAGGCACGACCGTGCGGCTTTCGTCATGAGAGCGGGACAACTAGCAACCGTCGATTGAGACGCATTGAAAGCCTCCCAGGCATCTCGCTTCCCCTCTCCAAGGAGAAGGACAACGCAAAGATCAGATCCCGTAATCAGGGGCACAGATGCGGTCATGCGGTCCGCTGGAGGCTTTGGCGAGTCGTGAAATGTCAGGAAGCCTCTGGTTGAGTCATGAAGCGAGGCATGACCAGGGAAAAGCCCCGCTATGTGACCATCCTCACCCACTCCGACAACAGCCACGGTGAAGGAGCCACCGAAACTGTTGAGCTCCCGCATATAGTCGGCGCATCCGTAATCAGAGAGTGAGGATTGCGGATTAAAGGGGTGGAGCTGCTCCAACGAGATCGCCCCTTCGGACACGAGCCGATCAAAAAGAAGCTTCTTAAGCCCTCCGAAGTTGCTCTGCTCATCGGTCAATGGAACCAAACGCTCATCAACCATAAAGAAATGAATTCGCCCTAGAAGCTCTTTAGGCTGGTGATGAGATTCTTCAAGCAAAGCCGCAAGCAGTCCCACTACGCTCCGACCACCGCACAGACCGATAGTCAAAGGCTCCTCAGACCGCCTCGCTTTTAATACCGAGAATATCCTACAAGCAGTCTCTCTAAGCGCCCCAGTAAGATCTTTCTCGGCTTGAACAACACTAACATTCATTTACTTCTCCGTGAGATCCCACACACGTTTGAACGACCCTTCACGGCCTATCATGGCATCAATTCGGGAGATATATGCCCTTGCTACAGCATCATCTCCGAGATCCTCAAATCGCTTGCGCGCTGCCAGCAGATCTTCACGCTCGTACAACTCAAGCGCCTCATTGTGGAGAGACAATAGCCGGTCACTCCCCTCAACGGCAATCGTATCCATGGGCTGATACACCGAAATCGCTTCTTTTCTCCCAACCACTCGAACGTCACCCAATCTCCGCCAAATGAACTCGCGGTCGATAGGGGTTTTGGTCGCCTCCGATGCGATAATCGGGGTTCCGAATACTTTATTAACTCCCTCTAAACGAGACGCAACATTAGCTGCATCTCCGATCATGGTGTAATTAAACCGCTTGCTTGATCCGAAGTTACCCACCGACACGATTCCCGTATGAATCCCGATTCTCATCTTAACTGAAATGCCAAAGTCCCGCTCGAACTCAGGAGCTAACTCGCCAAGCCGTTTCTGACATCGAAGCGCCGCTTCTACCGCACGAGCCTGATGATTTTTAATCTCGAGAGGGGCATTCCAAAATGCGATAACAGCATCCCCCTGATACTTATCGAGAGTCCCGCCCTGTTCTAGGACAATTGCCGACATCTCAGAGAGAAACCGATTGAGAAACTGGACCAATTTATCTGGCGGAAGGCGCTCTGATATACCGGTAAAGCCTTGAATGTCGCTAAAAAATATCGTGAGTTCCTTCCGCTCCCCACCCAGACTAAGTGTCGAGGGGTCAGCTACCATTCTCTCTATTACCTCGGCGGAGATGTAGTACTGGAACGCGTTACGAATAAATCGATGCTGTCGCCCCTCTACCTGGTACTGGATGACAAGGGTCGCCACCAGCACGCCTACCATCCCAAGAAGTGGCAGCACCATCGGCATCCACCATCCGGCGTACGCAAGCCAAAAGCACCCTGCAATCCATGCTCCGAGTTGCAACAGCGCTACAGGAAGTTGAGTGCTTGCTAGGAAGAGTATCGTCAGTATTACCACCCCTAGCGCGCATAGTGTCACACCAACGGCTGCATAGTCTGGGACTCTCTGAAAGAACGAGCGATGAAGGAGATTGTCGAGCGTTGTGGCATGGAACTCTACTCCGGGATAATTGCCTGGGAAAGGCACTGTTCGTAGGTCGAGGAGACCGGGAGCATTGGCGCCAACGAAAACATACGCATCCTTAAACTCCGCAAGCGATACAGCGGGATCTCGTCCTTCAGTAAGTGCTAGCCAACTAGCAGTGATAGCATGGAATGAAAATGTCTTATATGTGCCGGCAGGACCAAAAAATCGCAGAAGCAGGGTACCATCGGGTAGAGCGACCTTTGAGAGATACGCCCTCACTCCCGTGGGATCCTCTTGGAGGGAATGCATCGCAAAAGGTAAGCCCAAGACCGGGGTAGTATGCACATATCCAGCGGTCGTTACTCGACGAAAAATCTGATCGTCATCTGAACGAGACGATACGTTACCGAACCCCGCACTGCTCCGCAAAAGATCCTCAAAAGGGAGTGCCGCGGATTCAAAACGCATCGGAGAGGAAGACAAGAGGTACGGACTAATCCGATTCTCCAGCGCCTTTTGACGCTCTGCGAAGAGCGCATACTCCTCCTCGCTCGCCTCATCACCCGAAGACCGCAAGGCAACTGCGCTTACCACTGGGATATTCGCGGCGACGACTCTAGCGAACTCCTTGTCATCATCCACATAGGTCGACGTCTCAGTGAAGAGAAGATCGAAAGCTACTGCTTTTGCTCCTGCCTTATGGAGGAAGTCTAAGAGCGGGCTGTACAAGGATCGCGGCCATGGCCAGAAGATCTTCTCGTAACGAGCAAAATGCTCAATCGAGGTCTGATCCACCATGACGATCACGATCTTCGGATCGGGCTTGCTCCATGCGGAAACGGAACGCAGCCTCCAATCCCATGTCCTATTCTCAATCTCCCCAAGCCAGGACTGAGAGATCCCGATAGCGGTCAATGCGGAGAAGACCCCCCATATCACGGTGGCAGCTACGAACTTGTATCGACTATTTGTTCTCATGGAAGCCCATCGTATGGCCAACAATCTATCCGGGTGGCGAAAAAGGCCTCATGGCACGGGTTTAAAGGATTCTCTATGCCAAACGATTCCATGGGCTTCGACTGCTGTAAACACCATACCAAAGAGGGGGCATTCACCATGCATCGCGCCCAACCCGGCATACGAACAAAGCTTGTGGGCAACGGTGCTGCCCCTAAAAACTCGCTCGTGCAAGGGTCACAACCTTCCGAATTTCCAGCATAAAATCAACACCATGTCGGCAGGCTATAAAACCTGCATTGCCGAACAGCTTCCGATGGGCCCTTAGGCGGAAGGCGCCCCCCTCAAGGATCCTCTCTTCACACCGAAGCAAGGAGGTCTGGGCAGAGGATGTCGGCTAGCAGCCACCCCATGTTTTTATCCCCATTTTCTTGACTAAAACCCTATCAGGCCCCACATTCCTTTGACGTTAGGCGCCATAGCTTGAGTTAGGCGCCATAACTCGATAGGCGCGAGTGTTCGGATAGTTTCGATCCCTTCGCACGAAGTACTTTGGATTCGCCAAGGAGCTAGGAGAACCAATTCATCCTCTGTTTTTCACACACAATCCCAATGAAAAAACACTTACTCTCTCTCGCTACAATTTTCTTCCTCGCACTCACATCGACAGCGGCCTTCGCTCAGTGCACGAAGCCTAGTGCGACGGTCTCCGGACGCAACAACATAAGCTTCGCTTTCGGCACCGGTTTTAATGATTCAATCGGCGTGAAGGCAGCGCCAGCGGAAGCACAAGAGGTATGTCGCGGGGCGCTCGGTGCCCAGAGCACCCTTTTCGTCAGATACACGAACATCTCATCGACAACATTTACATCACCCAGCAATAACACCTTCTGCTATCTCGTCGGCTCTCAAAGAGTCTGCATGAATGCCAAGACCGCAGGGAATCCCCCGTATATCAATTTAATCAACTGCTTCTGTATCCCAGCACAGTGCGCTGATGGCGTCGACAATGACGGCGACGGCGCGATTGACCTAGCGGATTTCAGTTGCGGAGGGGTCGCCACAAACAACAACGAGTCATCCCCTGCGGCGCAATGCCAGGATGGGGCGGACAACGATGGGGACGGCGCTACAGACCTCGCAGACTTTAGTTGTGGAGGGAACAAACAGAGAAACGACGAGGCCAATCCCAAATCTCAGTGCCAAGATGGATTAGACAACGACGGCGACGGAGCAGTTGATACAAGCGACTTCAGCTGCGGCGGTAACAAACAGAAGAACGATGAGGCCAACCCGAAATCTCAGTGCCAAGATGGGTTGGACAACGACGGAGATGGGGCCACTGACCTTGCTGACTTCAGCTGTGGTGGTAACAAACAAAAAAACGACGAGGCTACGCCCAAATCGCAATGTCAGGACGGATTAGACAACGATAATGATGGCGCGACCGATCTCAATGACTACAGCTGCGGTGGCAACAGACAGAACAATAACGAAGCCACCCCGAAGTCCCAATGCCAAGACGGAATAGATAACGATGGCGACAACGCTACCGATCTCGCTGACTTCGCTTGCTCCGGCGCGCAAGACAACAACGAGTCGGACGTCAAAGCGCAATGTCAGGACGCCACCGACAACGATGGCGACGGGGCCACAGACTTCCCGGCAGACTTCAGCTGTTCAAGCGCTCAAGATAACAATGAAAAGGACCCCTCGTCTCAGTGCCAGGACGGCCTTGATAATGACAACGACGGCGCGGTGGACACCAACGACTTTAGCTGCTCATCGAAGCAAGACAACGACGAGACTAACCCGAAGGCTCAATGTCAAGACGGAGTAGACAACGACAACGATGGAGCGGTCGACACCAATGACTTTAGCTGTTCAAGCGCTCAAGATAACGACGAGACCAATCCTAAAGCGCAGTGTCAGGATGGAGTAGATAACGATAGTGATGGCGCTATCGATCTGAACGATTTTAGCTGCTCATCCAAGCAAGATAACGATGAGGCGAATCCGAAGTCTCAGTGCCAAGATGGTATCGACAACGATGGTGACGGACTTACTGATACCGCCGACCCTGGATGCTCAAACAATCAGGGCAACAACGAAAGTAGCGCCACGGCCGAGTGCCAAGATGGTAAGGATAATGACAGCGACGGAGCGACCGACTTTCCGGCTGATTTCAGCTGCACAAGTAAGGGAGATAACGACGAGACGAACCTTAAGGCACAGTGCCAGGACAACATCGATAACGATGGTGACGGCGCCGCCGATAATGAGGATTTCAGCTGCGCATCCCCTCAAGATAACGACGAGAGCGATCCGAAGACCCAATGCCAAGACACTCTCGACAATGACCGAGACGGGCTTGCAGACTTGAACGACCCCGGATGTGGTAATAACCAGGACAACAACGAATCGGACGAAGCAAGCGCCCTGACGCTCGGCGTCGAGTGCATCACCTCGAACACCGACGGTACATCCACCGCTTACTTCAGCTACAACAATGCCACGGCCAGAGAGCTTGAAACGGCGATTGGCAACTCGGGCGCCTCCGTGAACGAGTTCTCTCCCGGCCCTCGAAACCTCGGGCAACCATATCGGTTTAGGCCAGGCCTTTCTAAGGGAACCGTTGCCGCTTCCTTCACCGGAACCGACCTTACCTGGTCAGTGCGGGTAGTAGGTGGTGGTAAAGTAACCGCGACCGCTTCATCGGCCACCACTCCAAAGTGTGGAGCCATCCAGCCAACCGCGGAATGCCGCGGGTTTGAGTCCGGAAAACTCAGGATCAAGATGGGTTACCGGAATCCAAATCCATTCACTATCACACTTCCCGTAGGAGCTTCCAATGAGTTCACACCGGGACGTAGTGACCGTGGACAGCCGTATGAGTTCTACTCGGGCCTTAACTCCGGAGTACTCAACGTTGACCTCGACAGCGCAGCCGACCAGACGGTGTGGAAAATCAACGGCGCTTCGTCGCCACTCGCGAGCAAGCTGCCGGTGTGCGACGGAGAGTGCGTTGACACCGCGACAGGATCAATTACGGGAGAACTTGATCGGATAGCGATCGATCTAGCGAACGCGGTCCGTGATGGCGCTAACCTTCTTGCCGCTAGCCCTCTCGTGAAGAGAGGGCGAAAAACAACCACGAACCTATCGCGAGAAGATCGAGCGGACATCCAACGTTCACGCAAACTCGCGACTGAGTATGAGGCTCGATCTCGGGCTCTCCTTCTTCAAGTGCCCGCGGTAGTGCGCAACTGTCCAGAAGCACCCGCGTTCTGTCAGACCATTGATAGGGGACCAACTCTGGATGCGCTGAAGGGGCTTTATGCAGAGGCTCGAAACGCCACCAAACGTATCGTCTCCAGGGCATACTTCCGAGAGAACGGTCGAACGAACCGCAACGATCCGATTATCAAGCGAGCTCTTCGGCTTGAGGAGCAGGGCTTAGCCCAGCTAGCGAAGATCCCCCGGTTTGCCACGGAGTGTAAGTAGGAGTTCCTCTTTTGGTGCAGCTGACCAAGCGGCTCTCGTGGAGCAATCCTTAAGGACTGCCATTTACCTGATTGACGAATCAGCAGCTTCGAAAGCCATAATGGGTCACCACTTGGCTAGGCGATAAGACCAAAGAGGGAGTCCTGCACCGCGAGTTGAAAGAATAGAGTGAAAGAATTTTCTGGGGGCCGCATTCGGGGCCTAAAAACTCATACCATCCAAGAAGGTCGCGCAACCTGCTATACCTGCCTGAGACCAACTTCCTATTGCCTCTGTCAGGAGATCGTTCCGTTCTACGCTCATTGTAATGTCGTACTGCTACAACATCCCAATGAGTGGAGAAAGTACTACTCAACCGCAAAATTAGTCAGACAATCGATCGTGAACAGCGCGCTACTCCGCGGAGTGGTCTTCGAGGAAAGCGTCCTTCAAGCGACTCTTGGCAATACCGAGCCCGTCCTGCTCTATCCGGGGCACTCATCGGTAGATTGCGAAGAGCTCCCCCTAGACGAGAGCCACACCATTCTCGTCATCGACGGCACCTGGGATGAGGCTGGGAAGATCGTATGGCGGAACCAAATGCTCCAAAAACTCCGTCGCGTGTCATTTCGCTCAACCCTCAGCTCTCGATATCGGATTCGAAAGCAACCTCGCCGCGGATACCTGAGCACCATCGAATCAGTCGGGCACCTCTTGAAGCTGAACGCGCACGCCTTCGGAAAGACCGAATACATCGAAGCATACGACCGGCTCTTCACCGTCTTTGACCGGATGGTTGAGAAGCAGCTCGCACACCTCGGAGAAACGGCCGAGGCTCGCGTATAAAATCCTTTGCGCCGAATTATCAGAGCAGCTACCTTTCCCCCCCCTGCATCCCGTTTTTCGGGCATGTGGGCTTGTCAACGTGATAGACCTACCGGCACGCCTCTCAGAATAGGAACGCATTTTTCTGGCCAATTCCGCGCTCAGCGCGGATCTTTGCGTCAAGGAACTTGCGAAACGATGCAGCATATCAGAATCAACCGTTCGCTACACAAGGGACTCTCTGCTTGAGCGAGGCTTAATCAAGCCGGTCTATCACATCGCTATGCTCTCTCTTGGGTATTTTGATTTTACCGCATTTCTATCCGAGGCGCGGAGAGCTGCAATGTGAGGCTGAAAACAGCGGCGAGCTTGATGACTTCTTCCAGGATCTCTATGACACCTTCGGGTCCGCGATCGACTCCATCAAAACGATCCAGCGATTCAAGATTTTAAAGCGCCTAGGATACCCTACTCAGTAGCGCCATACGCCAAGCCTAGGGAAAGACCTGGTTAAATCGAGCAACTCGGACTGGAGCCTGAGGTCTGTCGTCCGGAAACTTGAACTCGCTCTCTACCTCTTCAATTCGGTCTGTCGGGGAGGGATGCGTGGCATACCATCCTTCACGTGATCCGCTAGAGCGGTCTTTCAGTATGGTAAGGACCCTCACAAGAGCGCTTGGATCGTATCCCGCACGTTGAAGAAGCTTCGCCGCATACAGATCCGCTTGATACTCCTGAGAGCGATCGAACCCCTTAGTCAGCAACTTCTCCATGACACCGTCTACGCTTTGCGAAAATGTTGCCGTAATGAGGCTCACATCTATCGGCGACGACACGTTATTGAGAGCCACCGAGGCTCCCTGAGTCGAAGCCTCTGAAAGGGCTGAGAATAAATTCGCGTTGGAAATAGCCTTTACCCCATCCTGATTGGCGACATGCGCGATCTCATGAGCGAGAACAGCTGCAAGTTCATCTTCGTCCCGCAACGCATCTATGAAACCAGAGGATACGAAAACAAAACCACCCGGCGCTGATATCGCGTTCATCGTCTGCGTTTCAACTACAACGAAGTGATACCCACCGAATGTTTCCGGCGAATCACTCACTGCAACCAAACTCATGCCAACATCGTTAAGATACTTTATCTTGTTCTGCTCAAACTTCGGAGGAAACGTTGATAAAACCTTCGCGGATACGGCGCGACCGAGATAATACTCCTGCTCTGAAGTGAGAGATTCTTGAGACTTCGCAAGTTTTTTTCCGGCAGAGAAAAGCCCCTTAGCCTGAGACTCATCAACATATCCTGTCTGTGCGAGCACTGACGCTCCGAGAGCGTCTAATGAGGAGTTTCCAGCACACCCCCCGGTCAAAACCCCAAGCAGTGAAAAAAGTGATAGAGAAAATAACGCTCGCATCTAGTTATTTAAACCTCCCTTTTTCACAAACTGCTCTACATCTTGAGTCGAAACCTTAGAGATCTGCTCTACTTTATCCACAAGGTCATACCTAAGGTCTCCGTTTTCCGCTCTAAAACTCCGCTCGACCTCTCTACTAAACCCCTTTCCGGCGAGCACCACATCAGATGAGTCTGCTTCAACTTTTGACAGCCCCTTGGCAGAGAGCGCTATCTGCTGCCGCGATAGTGCGGACAGGGGTATGTATCCCTGTGCGGTGCCACTCCTCACAGCAGCCCACCCTCCTTCATCTCCCGTCTTTAAAAGCTTGTCCCCGTATCGAACGGTAGAGACGCCAGAGGCATAAAAGAACGGCTTACTTCGAACCCTCGATTCTCTTACCTGAACCCACACGTCTTCCGCGTACGCGGAAGTGGAACACGCTAGTAACATCACCACGGTCGCTCGCAATCTCATATGTTTCCTAACCTACTTATCTAAGAGCTCAGTTAATGAGGCGGTTCCGCTAATCACTCCGGCTTTTCGATATACATCGAATTTGGCCCGAGTGTCCGCGATGTCAAGGTTTCGCAATGAGAGCTGTCCGATGCGATCGTGGGCCGTGAACCCCTCGCCTCCCCTCTCCATCGTCAAGCGTTCAGGTTGGTAGGTTAGATTTGGACTCTCTGTATTCAGGATGGAATAGTCATCACCTCGACGAAGCTCTATCGTTACTCGTCCAGTTATAGCTTTTCCAATCCATCGAATAAGGGACTCCTTTACCATCATCGCTTGAGGATCGAACCAACGGCCTTCATAGAGGAGACGGCCGAGCTTGTAGCCAGAAATGTGATACTGCTCAAGAGACCCCTCGTTGTGGATCCCCGAGAGGAGTCTCTCGTATGCGATGTGAAGAAGCTTGATACCAGGCGCCTCATAGATGCCTCGGCTCTTCGCTTCAATGATCCTGTTCTCTATCTGGTCAGAAACACCGAGACCATGGCGCCCTCCGATGCGGTTTGCCTCAAGCACCAGATCCACCTGATTCGCGAAGCTCTTATCGTTCAAAGCAACTGGGAAGCCCTCTTCAAACAATACCGTCACAACTTCAGGAGCGATGGATACTGCGCTATCCCAGGATTTCACCCCCATAATCGGTTCAACGAGATACTCAGATTCGTTTAGAAACTCTAATTTCTTGGCCTCATGGGTTGCGCCCCACATATTCGAATCGGTGGAGTACGCCTTCTCACCGGATGCGCGGTACGGAAACTTGCGTTGCTCAAGATACTCGCTCATCTCCTTTCGACCACCAAGCTCGGAGATGAAGGTTTCATCGAGCCACGGCTTATAGATCTGAAGTTTGGGATTAACGAGTAGTCCATAGCGATAAAAGCGTTCGATGTCGTTCCCCTTATACGTGCTCCCGTCACCCCAGATATTCACCCCATCTTCCGCCATGGCGGCAACTAGTTTCGTGCCTGTGACGGCTCGTCCAAGGGGAGTGGTATTGAAATAGGTCTTTCCAGCGGTCGAGATGTGAAACGCTCCACAGATCAGCGCCAAGAGTCCCTCTCTGGCCAAATCCGCTCGGCAATCGACCAATCGAGCCGTCTCCGCTCCATAGGTCATAGCGCGCTGAGGAATCGATTCCACGTCCGTTTCATCAGGCTGGGCGAGGTGCGCAGTGTAGGTGTAGGGAATCGCCCCGCGTTCGCGCATCCAGGCTACCGCGACGCTCGTATCAAGCCCTCCAGAGAACGCAAGCCCAACCTTCTCTCCCTTTGGAATGCTCTTAAGAATGTGCGTCATATAACTCCCCACCATTAGCCAACACCTTGGTATACTCAATCACCCCCTGGGTTGAAAATGAGAATGTGCGCTCTTTCATCAACGAGCGCCTTCCATCCCGATTTTTCTGAAAACAGGGGTGTTCGCCCCCCTCCGAACAACCGTTCCTTGGACTCTTGAACCCCTTAAACCCTTTTTATAGACTCCTCCGAATGACGGCCCCAGCAGCACAAACCATCCCTCTCGAGGAGACCCTTGGCATCCTCGCTATCGGCAACAACCTTCCCCTCCTCGGAAAGCTAGGGGCGGAGTTCGTTTTGAACGCATCCAAGGGCGTGAAGCCATGTTGCGCGTGGGATGCGGGCAGCTTAAGCCGCAAACCGCATCACAATCGCGTAGAGCCGCACCTCTGCCTTCTTCTCGATATGGGAGGCACCCACACCAAGGTTGGATACCGAGATAGCAGCGGGTCCTGGAATCCCATCCTTGACCACCACAATGATTGGTTCGAATCAAAGAGAGATCCCTCCCTACCTCGACTCCAGGCGTTCTTCCGCACCCTCCTTTTGGAGACGTTACAAGCTTGTCCGGCTCTTACCACCACGAAACTCCCCATCCGTCTCGGTGTAATCTGGTCGAATCAGATCAAAACCAGACGCTTTGAAAACGGGAAGACGAGGGGTGTTACCGGCCTCGTGCATGGTTACCAAAGTGGCGGATACCGCAAAGGGGAGTGGTTTCTGAAAGAGATCAAGAATGGAGATGATGTCGGAGCAACGCTTTTAGCTGAATGCGAACGAGCCTCTCTAATCCCTGAAGTAATGGTGCTCGGCAACGACACGCTCTTTACCCTCTTCGCGGTTGCCGATGCGCACGCCGGCGTCGTTATGTCGTCTGGGGGAAACTGCACCCTCGTGGGCACAGAGGATCGGGACAAAGACGAGCTTTTCAATTCAGAGCTCGGCGGAATGTTAATGATCCCGGCAGAACTGCTCTCTGCTGGCGACGTTGCGTTCATGAAATCGCGAGAGATCTCCTCACTATCACTCGAGGAGCTCTCGGCAGGGACGTGGTTTCCCGCCATGGTTGCCTCGCATATTATCGAAGCATCGGTAACGCCAGGCGGTGACGACCTGAAACAGCTCGCGGACGATATACAAGCAAAGAGGTTGGTCGTAACAAACCGCTCTCTTAGTGGGTTTCTTGGCGGAGCCGAGACCATATTTTCCGCCTATCCAGAGGCATCACGCTCCGCGCTCTATCCCCTTGTAGCGGCCCTGGTCGAGCGTGGCGCAATCCTCGCTGGACTTCTCTGCTACCTCTCCGTGGTGGGACAGATTCAAGCAGGATTGAAAGTCGCCGTTGTCTCCCTCGATAGTTCAATGGCGAGGCACTTCCCCCTCTACCTAGAAGGGATGAAACGAGCCGTAGCCGCCCTATCTCCACACGGCGTAACGATCGATCTTCGCCTCATGACTCCTCTCAATATCGCCGAGGGGATAGAGATATCAGTGCCACTTCAAGGCGCCGCAGCCGCGCTCACGAATCATTAATCACATTCCTCCTTACATTGGTACCCGCGGCCGGGGGGGGGGGGGGGGGGCGGGCGGCGGCCCGG
>JBIIEK010000257.1:0-2786 GCA_044237895.1 Bdellovibrionota bacterium | reverse complement strand
AACGAAATCTCGCTCGACAGGTATTTTTATGGTTATACTGTATGGGTCAGGAACTCATCGCTAATAGGAGGCTGTCATAGAAGTCATAATCTGTCCCACCGCTGAAAGCGCTAATCACCTTGTGGCCCAGCTCATCGCGGACACTGTTCGAGCAAAGCCTCGCTCCGTCCTTGGTCTCTCGACCGGCAAGACGCCTGAAGGTGTCTACGATCGTCTCGCAACACTTCACAAAGAACAGAAGCTCGACTTTTCATTTGCGACAACATTCAACCTGGACGAATACCTCGGCATCCCATCCTCAGATCCGCAATCCTTTCGTTCAACGATGGATCGACAGCTCTTCTCAAAGATTAATATTAAACGAGAGAATACCCATCTCCCGAACGGCATGGCCTCAGACGTGGAGTCCGAGTGCGCGGCCTACGAGAAGCGCATCATGGACGCCGGAGGAATCGACATTCAACTCTTAGGGATAGGCTTGAATGGACACCTGGCTTTTAACGAGCCCATGTCCTCTCTTACCTCTAGAACTCGGCCAAAGTCTCTGACACCAGAAACTCGTGCTCAAAACGCTCCATTTTTTGGAAGTCTCGATAAGGTTCCGGCGCGTGCAATTACGATGGGCGTGGGTACTATTCTCGACAGCAGGTGGTGCATCCTTCTTGCAACCGGTTCGAGTAAGGCGGAGATACTCCTTAAAGCTATTGAGGGCCCTATGAGCGCGGCAGTTACCGCGAGCGCTCTACAAATGCACCGTCGTTGCACCGTCGTGGTCGATGAGTCTGCGGCCGCCTGGCTTCAGATGAAGGAGTATTACCGGTGGGTCTTCGCTACCGAGCCAGAGTGGGCCCCGTATCGCTCTTTGGTGACAGCACATTAAAGTAGTCGAGCAACCCTTGAGGAAAGCCGAGTATTTTTGAACAGGTAGCTAAAAAGAGCCCTGTTAGCTGCCGAATCTCGCTTCAAGTACCCCCTTCCACTCAGGGACCCTGTCGTATTGATGCACGATTGTGAACGGAATTCCTTGTGAGGTCAGCACCTCGCCATTCATCATCTGGGGCCGTGGCTCTAAGAGAACGGGCCCAAAAGATTCCATCTTTGAAGGATCTGCCGTTGTGCCCAACTGAGCAGCCCAACCATCCTCAGAACGAGCGAAGAGCGAGCTCTCCTGAAAGGGACTCATCGAGATGAGAAGATTCATATAGGCCTGATCGCTGTTATGAATCCTGCGATCCATCGCTCCTGAAAAAAGGAGCAGCGCGAGATCGCGAATCGCGTGCGAGCGCCCCGCCAAGACCCCTGCGTTAAAGATCTCCTTCTGCTTCATGTGCTCGTACACATATCCACAGAAGGTGCTCGCCAGATTCGCGTTCCCCCACGACTCATCTTTGTAGCAGAGGCTCTCGGAGCTAAAGATGAGATTCTTATCTCCGAGATATCTCTCGAGGTACTCGCTCGGATTACGTTGAAAAACGACATCCCGTACATCGGTCGTTATGACGTATCGATATTGTTTACTCGATAAAAACTGGTGATAGAGCGCAAATCTCTCAACAACCACCGCGATGTCTGATGTATGCGTGTAGTTTCCGTTAGCGTCCTTTGCGAAGCACACAAGCTCAAAACCCGCATCGCGGACACGCGCCGCCGTCTCAGCGTCGCAGTTCATCACGATGAGAACTTTATCTCCGGTGAATCCTGAAGCGTTTATAGAGTTCACCCAGCACTTAAGCTGAGTCCACGTGTACTTGTCTGCGCAGCTGATAATAAGGTCTTTCATGAGTGTTCTTAAGCTTAGTATCGGCGGTGCGCGGGGGCTACCCTTTTTCTCTTTAGCCCCTAATAATACGCGACTTTTTTACCGCACGTCACACGTTCATCGGCGCCCGTCATACCAAGTAAACCAGCAGGTTTTTGGAGTGCCGTTTATAGCATTCCGCACTAGGTTTTTAGGAATCACATGCGATCAACGTATTCGTCCCTTATCACCCTTACCATACTCCTAGCTCTCAGCGTCACGGATGCTCACGCCGGGCGAAGACCAAGCGTTGACACGTCCAAGCCATTTCAACACAACGGTCGCATATACTACTGCCCCAAGGGACAAGTTCTCTACGTAGCTCCTGGTGGAAGAGTCTACTGCGATACCCCTCCAGCCAAAGTTGAGGCACCTCCTGTGTTATCTCCGACCTCCACTGGCATATCCTACGTATACCCGGACCCAACCGCGTGCGTTAAGGCATATGCGCACACGCAAAATCCATTTCGAGGGCCGATCGGCGGCCGCATAATCGGTGGCCGAATCAATAGCGGAAAGCAACCTCGAGTGCGTCGCGGCATAGACGAGGCGAAATCTCTTGTCCCCGTTGAGATGGGACAATCTATGGCCATCATGATGGAAGAGATGAAGGCAAATATTCGCGATACCTTTGAAAAGCTTGGCTTCCCTAAATGTACGTTCATCCCAGGAGAGTTTGCAAAGGTAGCCACTGAGCAGTGTTCCTCTCTGGAGGCAAAACAGAAATATAGCGCAGGCATAGATCAGAGCTGCGCGCAGAAGGACCAGGCCGGCGCTTTCGTATGCAGTTGTATGAAGCCTTCAACGATGGCCGCACTCGAAGCTAACTGCAAGGCGCTCGTGACATCCCCCGAGGTTACCGCGTTTGTCCAGGAGCAGTTAAAAGCGTGCCAGAAAAAGGGGCTCGAGGGAATTGCGGGCCTACTTACTGGAAAAACCCCCGATGCTAAAATTGAGGAATAGACATTAAAGGGAGGCTTTTATCCCT
>JBIIEK010000081.1:0-12658 GCA_044237895.1 Bdellovibrionota bacterium | reverse complement strand
CCGGATCGAGCCGAGTCTCGAGCAGCTGAAATTATTAAGAAATTAGAGTAGGCCGGCTACAGAGCAACAACGAGGAACGCGACTGTTCACTACAAGCCGCTGATTTTGACTAAGAATCGTCCTTCCTGTACCCCTATATCTTGTCGGTTTTTCTGTTCTTTCCATTCCTCTAGCTGGTGCAGAGCACCAGGAGACCCAGATGAGTTATCCCCTCAAGGGAAAGATCGGCAGTATCACGACCTTTCAAGGAGAGACGGAGGTGCGAGGCACCTACGGCGGCTTCACCCTTCCGGTCAAGGACGGCAAGGTGCTCCTCGCGAGGAGAAGCCTTACCGACCCCAAAGGAAACCCCATACCTTACCCAGGGTGGTGGAACTGCGTGGGAGGCGGAGCCTCCGACGGAGACGGATCGGTGGACGCGACGATCGGTCGTGAGTTCGATGAGGAGAGTATGTGCTCCCTCGGAGAAATCCTCGGCCGAGCGGGAAGGCCTCTCCGACTCGTTTCAGGGAAACCGAAAAATCCGGGCGACCCCGTATCAATCGATACGGCGGAGGCCTGGGTAGTCAGTTTCACTGGGGAGCCAAAGCTTACCGACGAAAGTCGGGAGTTCAAATGGTTCTCCTGGGAGGACATCGTACAGGAAGCCAACATCGTTGGGCGAGATGTCTCCCCTCTGGGGCGAACGATGGAGTTCGTTCTCTGGGGGATCTCGATAGCTCAAACTCCCTTCCTCGTCACAAGCGCGGAGGAGATTGAGAGGAAGCTCGATACGCGTCTCCCTGTGAGTCCGAATTATCGCCTCATCAGCGGCGATCGCTACGTCGTTCGAGTACAAAGCTCAAACGAACGTAGAATTGCGACTTTGTGGCACAAACTCTCACTGCTAGGGGCGAACGAGCACGGAGTTATCCCCGATGGACCTCTTGGGGAATAAGGTTGAACTTAGGAAGATCTCATGATCCTCCTCTGCGCTGTAGCAGTCTCTACAGCAACCCTTTATTCCCCATAGAGACGGGCGCCCTACTCTCCCCCTGATACATCTTCACGGCGATTAAGTTAAGCACTCAAGCGAGTACAAGCGTGCCTCAATGCCCCGCGTTATACACGAAATTTAGCCTATCCCTCATGGGTCTGTAATGCCCGTCTTCCTGACTTAATGGCCGTGGGTACATCCTCCTCTATCACAGGCACGCAAGAACCTCCGCCCCGCAGTCGATATCAGAAATAATTTCAGACATCCTGCGATATCAGCTCGTTCACCTAGTTCTTAAAAAGTAGGGCGTACCTGCGATCACTCGACACTAAAGATACTGGTAAGCCCCACCGCCTTAACGCTGGAAATACTCACCTGGACGTCGCCGCACCCTCGAGCAAAGGCTTCATTAAGATCCACGGTTACGGTTCCCGCTGAAGAGCTCCGTGCGCTCGTGACCAGCTGCCGGGTTCCATCACACACCCCTTCAACATCGGCTCGGAAAGAATTGAGAGAGAGTTGTTGTGAGGCGATCGTAAAAGTAACTGGACATGGCCCCGTTCCAACATCTCCCGACACGATGAGCTCATCGCCATTGGCGGTCAAGCTGGCGCACAGCGACGATGCATCAATCTGAGCTTCAAAGAAATCGGTAGCTACAAGAGCGCCTGAGTTCGTGACCGCGAGCGTCGATGCCATCGTTCCCGCTCCGCGCTGTTTTCGCGATATCGTCGTTGTTCCCACACCCTTAACATCTACAACGAACGCGTCTTCATCGGAGGGGAGCGTCATGGAAAAATCTCCGCTATCGTCTGTCCCTGAATTCACGAGCGTTTGGTTAGTCGTTGCTGATTGGACACTCATACTAAGCCCTGACGCGCGCTCTCCATTCGCGGTCTGGGCATAGCCAGCAAATTTTACAGAGTCCGTCGCCGAGGTGCCGGTCGTGCCGCCACCGCAGGAGGCTACTGAGACAAGGAGCAACAGAGAGAGGATCGTTCTTCCGGGCAAATAGCGGAGGGGCCTCACTGGGAGTCGTTGGGAGGATGACAGGAGAACGCCGAACCTCCCACAACGGGCATCGGATCTAGTTTCAATCCTCATAGAGTCTGGGGCTACGTTGGCGCGCATTTTTTACGTCCTCTCTTTTTGGGCATAATAACTTTCGCTGATTCTATCGGCTCCGCGTAGGAAAACGAGGTCACGGTTACTCTGGCTCGTTCACTCGTGTCACCACTTTCGGGTGATTCACTTGAGGCATCACGATCATACTGTGTGAGGTAGTCACGCATCGCTGTTTGGAACTCCGCCCCTTTTTGAAGAATCCACTTTCGAATCTCTGGAAGCTTCTTAGGATCGATATTGTCAAAAGCGGTTCTCAGATGAAGGCTTTGTTGAGAGAACTTCTTTGAGAGGTTCGCCTCTATCGCGGATGTGAGATCCGCCGAATCTGCGCTCAAGAGGTCCATTCCGTACTGAACGTCCTCTTGAGGGGTGTACTCTTGAACAATCAAGCGCACACTGTTTCCGTGATACTTGATCGCCCCTATCCGCTCAAGCTCGAAGAGGATCGGGTAATGCGTTACCTCTTTGCTGACCCTCGCCACGAGTGCAGCGAACTCGCTCTCAAGCCCCTCATAGGTGAGCTCTCGTGGGACGTTCTTCTCGGTTTTGTACCTTTTGGAGGTAGACCAAAGACCAATAACTCGGTTGAGGATGTCGTGAGGCTCCTGTTGTATTTGCTCACCCGCAAGCAGGCGCGAGACCTCTGAGCGGTGCAGGCCAGTTATGACGCTGACTTTACTCACGCTGAAGGCCCCCTGCGCATTTCGAATCTCTGTCTCGGCCTCCCGTACAAAGACCTCTCTGATCAGCTCTTCGACCTGAGCACAGCGAACCCCGTGCCGCACGCACCACGAGACCAGAGGTCGAACGAGCGCGCGAATTAAGCTTCCTGGAGGAATCTGTGCCATGGCAAGTGTCTGTTTTTATTGGACTCCAACTTATCCTGTTTCTATTTTACAGTAATTCTTGACTGAAATAAAGAATTACCTCATATTACTGTTAATATTTAACAGTATTAGCTTCGGCTTAAAAGTTACAGTGAAAGGAGGAGTACTATGCGAGTAATGAAATTGTTGGTAACCGGTGTGGCTCTCTTTGCAAGCACGGCATCGACGGCGTTTGCCGCAAATGTGAACGTCGTTCATGGAATCGATGGTCGGGACCTCGGGTTGGCACAGGAACTCCCCGTTGATATAGCCGTGAATGGAGCCTGCGCTCTCAAAGGGGTTAAGTTTAAAGAGTCCACCATCGTAGAACTGGCTCAGGGCGCCTATACGGTAACCGTACACCTTGCGGACGGTTCGTGTTCAAAGCCAGCAGTAATCACGAAGCAGATTACCATCCCCGAAGGAGGGCGCGTCTTCTCGGCGGTTGCAAGTCTGTCGAGTAACGGAACACCGCAGTTGGCAGTCTTTAATGTTTCCGACCTCTTTTTGCCCTCTACGGTTGCCGTGCGGCACCTGGCGCAAGCAGGGAGCGTATCGGTGAAGTTTAGTAGCCCGGAATTGGGGTCATCCAAAACTGAGCGGATTAGGAATGGCAAGCAGGCGACGCTCGGTGTTCTGACTAATAGGCTGCCGTATACCGCCAACATCTACCCAGGTGCGAGTCGGAGGTCTATTGCGCGTCTTACAGGTGTCGGGAGATCAAAGTTCACCATCTACAATATTGTGGGTTCCAAGAAGAACGGATTCACTATCATCTCCGAGCGCCTAGCGCCGTAGAAACGAAAAAGCGTGTCAGTCACGACTATCCCTCTTTTCCCTTCTCGGCGAGCAACGCTCGCATAAAGAGTGGATAGGCGTGACTGACACTAGAGGTCCCATCTGTGCGCCGATCCGGGACCAGATAGAGAGCACGATAGAAGAGTAGCTACAAAAAAACGCCGTGCAGCGCTGCTAAACTTCGGCGCGAGTTTCAAACACGCTTCTCCACGCATCCCTGCACTTGGGCGTTAGATGCCTTACGCATAAAACGTCGCTCCAGCTTGATTGATTTCGACAACCGGGAAGTGCTCCTCCCATCACTTACGAGCGCTCTGAAGACTTCTCTGAATGCTCACGCTGAAGATGCAACGCTTTGCCGTAGCGATACTGGTAAACTACATCAGCAGGACGCATACCATTGCCTGATTCTGGTGCAGGATGAGAACGCCTTGTTGCTATCCGACCAGTACGAGTGGCACATGGCGCACATCGCACCGCACTTTCGCAACGTAGGAGATGTATGTTTAATCGACCCCAACTCAATAACGAATTAGAAGGTCTTTCATTTCCCCGCCCCTCCGCGGATGTTGATAGTTTAATTGAACGCTTCAGCATTTCGATCCCTGCGCCATCGTCTGCATCCTTAATGTTACCCCCTGGGGTATCTCGACTTGATTTTCTGGAGCTGGTTAACGACGAATTTCAAAAGGCATCTCAGCGCCCTCTGATCGTTGAGGATGAACTCAGGAACTGGTTGCTGGCTCAAAGCCTGGAGGACACATACGCTTCTCCCTACCACATAGGTGTTGAGATCCAGAAGCCCTCAAACTCGCCACAAAAAAGGGAGAAGCACGAGGCAGACCTTCTGCAACAGGGCCGCGAGATGGCCTCGCAGGAAGACACAGCAGTCGCATTCGCCGCATATTGGTTGAAGACGCGCAGCGATTTATTCGAAGATTCAGGCGTCCAGACAAACGGTCGAGGCCTGCAACTTAACGAGGACGGTCTGGTCGAGGTCGAATTCTTCAAAACCGTTGCCGTCGCTGTCGCTGACGCTCGTGGAAAAAGCGTGTCGGAAAAAGCGTGTCAGTCACGACTATCCCTCTTTCTCCTTCTCGGCGAGCAACGCTCGCACAAAGAGAGGATAGGCGTGACTGCCCCTTATAGTTCCGGGCCTAGGAGCACCACGCCCTAGGCAACCTCAACTACCAAGGCATCCGTAATAATTATCGGAATGCCGAGAGTCTCGAGTTGGAGTGAGCCAGTGTTGGCCGACCAGTGTTGAGGTGCGCGGGGAGAGGCGGAAAGAGTATTGCCGATCCCGCTTTTGAGGAGGGTTGCCACATGACCAGAAACCTACAGCTTCTGCTTTCGTCCGCATGCGGCATAAGTCTCCCATGTATTTTCGCTTGTATAGCCTGTGCTCAAACTCAGGCTGTCGACTACGATCTCCTTTTGAAGCGATGCGACAACAGCACTGACTGTTGCAAGGTCTCGGTCAGACGAATGAAGGATACTAATTCCATTCTAATGCCGGGAGACAAGTGTCCGCCCGGATACGTGCCTCACATGTTGAGATGCATAACATCGTACCAGTGGTGCGAGCCCTACACGGGCAGATGTATTTCGAAAGATCAGGCTGGCAAATGCAACTATTGGCAACGCAAGCCCGCCCCGTGAGGCTGCAAGAAAGATCACAAAGGATTCTTTTCGGATGGGAGAAAAACGGAAGGGTTCCCCGTTCCCCTCTCCACAACCTTCGCCCCGAGCTCATCGCACTCGGTCATTCCTAAACCAGTCCCCTACAACGGAGCTGCTACTTGTAAAATAGCGATCGGTTTTTCCTATCCTTCAGAGCCTGATGTTGAGCCAAAGTCGGAGTGTTGAGTTGTAAGGTAACAAGTCCCCCACCCTTTCCGTGCTAGTACACGGTAACCGAGGTAACGAGCCCCAGTCCTGAAGCCCGGTGCTTAAATCCACCACAGAGGCAAATTACCGGCCTAACCGATCCTTACTCGGTATATGCACATACACCCCCCTCCTCCCCCCTTATCTTCTTTCGACCGGATTCACTATTCTGGCCCGGTACAGTTGAACAGGGGCCGCACAACGGAATACCATCCGGCTTGACGGTAAAAAGCAGTCCGCACAATCCTGTTGAGTCAGTTCGGAACTTGAGTGAGTGCCACTGATGTAATTGGGTTTGCGCTAGAAAGGTTATATGAATAAATGGGAAACGTTCGGAAACTTGGCCTGTATGGTCATATTTTCCGCGCTCACGTGGGGGTTCTACCAGCTCGCCCACGAGACAGGGGCCCTGTTGTGGAAGGGGATCTTTTGGTGTGGCATATTGTCCGCCGGATTCTGGGCACTATTGATGGCATCGATCGTCCTTCATACGCTGTACCACGCAACCAAAGAGAAGTTGCAATAACGATCTCTGACACTTTTTTCAAAGGGTTTTAAGCACTGCTTTTTACCCTCTTTCAACTCCGCACCAAGATCTCATAGGTACACATTCCATGCGGGTGCGAAGCCACTCTCACCACAGTGAGGGGAGGTGTGAAGGATGAGGCGCCTTAGATTGAGTAACTAGCCGAGCATCAGTTAAAGAACGGTGCTCCTCTACCAACGTCTAAAAAGGCGATTGCCCCCGCTCCTCCTCTTAGTAATGATACCGCCATGCGTTGTGTTCCGATGATATGGTTGGGGGTGCTTGGTGTTTTGAGCGGATGCTCCACGATTACCCCTGGCGGAGGAGTGAAATCGGCAGCTCATATCGGACACATTACAAACGTTGTCGATCTAACCCACGACTTCGATGTCGGCTCCCCTCATTGGAAGGGAGATCCACCGATGCGACGTCGCACCGTGTACTCAATTAAGAAGGATGGATTTCTCCTTGAGGAGTATTGTCACGTAGGTCAGTGGGGCACCCATCTCGATCCGCCCGCTCATTTTCACACGGGTCTTCGCACCAGCGATGAGATACCACCCTCTGAATTGATCCTGCCGTTGGTCGTAATCGACGTTCATCAACAGGTCGAGCAAAATGCAGATTACGTTCTTGCGGTGGACGACATCAAGGCGTGGGAGGATAGAAACGGTCCCATTCCTGAGGGAGCCTTCGTCGCGATGAGAACCGACTGGTCAAAGCGTTGGGGAAGCGACGTTGCTATGCAAAACCGGGATGAGCATGGGACCGCACATTATCCGGGGTGGAGCATCGAAGCGTTGCGCTACCTCTACGAAATTCGGGGCATTACGGCATCCGGCCACGAAACAACCGACACGGATCCCGGCTTGGCAGTTTCTAAGGATAGCTACCAACTAGAATCTTACATCCTAGGCAAAAACAGGTATCAAGTTGAGCTTCTAGACAATCTTGATCAAGTCCCTGAGGCGGGAGCTACTATTATCATTGGGGTGCCCAAGGTGCGACATGGGTCGGGGTTTCCAACGAGAGTTCTCGCGATCGTTCCCGAGTAGCTCCCGTTCAGAAAAGGGTGTCAGTCATCACTATCCCTCCTTTCATCTCTCAGCGAGCAGCCCTCGTACAAGTAAAGGATAGCCGTGATTATCACTTAGGGAATCGGATCTAAACGCATCGAACAGAAATTCCTCGATCCTCACCAGGCGTTCAAAGACGTGGCATCAAAACTCGCACCAGTCATGACTTTCGGGGTCTTTCCCCCAACGCCCTCCCTCATTCAAAACGCCGAAGGACTCACCGCAAGCGGAAAGCGCAACGACACGCGGTAGCCGCGCGGTGCCCGCGAAAAAGGGTGAAAGTCATGACTGGCGCGGGTCTTTCAAGACAATCTTCATGCGCTCGTCTCGGAGGCCTGCTTGATAGGAGATCCGTTGATTAAACCAATATCCGATAGGTTCGAATAACTCAGCCGCGCCTCCGCCTCCGCAATGAACGCTCAACGTTGCATAGTCGGATCCGGACGATCGAAGATATTCGGCGAACGCAAAGACCGTCGCGAAGAAAGATTTCGTCTCTTTTTCAGAACGTGGCCGACCGTCTCCCTTATGTATTCCGGGTGGGTCTGTAATGAAACAGGTGAGGAACACCTTGTTCTTGTGAATGGTTACCTCCGCTCTGAGCATCTGAATCGATTCAGAATCCTTGAGCTTACTCGCGTATGTCCGGAGCAAATCACTAATAAAAGCTTTGTTATTACGGGAGCGTCGGTCGTGAATAGCGATTAGGGTGCCCAAAAGCTCCTTATTTACCATATCTTGGAGCTGATTCGGTGTCGTCTGCCACATCTCACACACTCGGTCTTTGACAGTTTCCAGTGAGTACCTGGGAACGGGGCTAAAACAAACTATAAATGCGTGAGGTAGATCCACAATCTGGTGAAAGAAGGTTCGCAAATGGTACGGAAGGTAATCCCTACGCCCCAGGTTGACCTTCGGTGTTCCTTGCTTATATTCGTCTCGCACCTCCGCGCTTCTGAATGAGCCCGGCAGGTTGCGCGAAAGGTCACTGTTACCCTGACCGTTGCTTGTGGGGTCGGGCTGCCCGGTGTTCAGAGGTGCCCCTAAAGGTCTACTATCGCTCGCTGTGACACCCCCTAAAACGCCCTCATTTTTGCGCACCTCGCTCCCTCCCTTAGGCGGGGTGCGATCAGGTGCTTTGTCGATCGGTATGGGCATAATAGATACTCCGAGTGCATAGCCTCATGTGAGCAGCGCCACCCTAAGTCTGACAGAACTGCGCCGTAATACACTCAGGAGTCGGAGGGGTTTGCGCCCTGAAGTAGTTTCGACACACCTCTGGATCGTTCGGGTCATTAATTAATGGATCGTTTATATAGCAGCGAGCGGGCATTAATTCGTTGCACTCTTTTGAAGGGCACTGGGTTTTGCAAAAAGCGCCCCGTTCCAAGACAGGGCAAGGGCTCGAAGGCGCCGACGGTGGTGCGGGCGGCTCGTCTTTCTTGCACGTCATGAGGCAATTGTTCAGGTGAAACTGACAGAGCGGGCTCTTTGGTGACTTTTCACATTCCGGATATACGTGAACGACCTGGGTAATACAGCAATCGAAACAGGCCACTTGTGGCTCTTGAATAGGTCTTCCTTTCCAAACCGGGTCATCGATTATACCAGCGCAGTTGGGGATAGCTTTATTACCATACAAGGTAGCCTCGCACTGCCAAAGATACTCTTTGCATTTAGTGTAGTGACCTCCTGCAACCCCGAGAGCGCAGGCGGCATTGAATAGTGCATTGGCAACGGGAAACTTGTTTCCTAACTGCGCTAAGTCGGCTGCGCAACCTCCAGCATTGCAAATGCTGCCAGCCCCAAACAATCCTGCATTCAAGTCACCCCATAAATTTGCTATCGCAACGGGGTCTCCCGACCGATAGGCAGGTACCACCGCAATCATTTGGGATATGAACGAAGAGAGACAGGAAAGACCCTTCAACTGGTCGTCTCCCAGAGCCCCACCCTTGAGAAACTGTTCAAAATCTTTTCCTGTGAGGATACCGAACATCGCATTGAATCCCTGCCAGAAGATGGCCCATGTATCGCTTTGGTAGCTTGTGTCCAGACAATTGTTACAGTACTCGCTGCACCACTGCTCGTTTAACTCATCCCCCGTGAAGGGACACTCTTTAACAAGCACACCCGGGGCATATCTTGGCCCTTTGTAACTACCCGAGCACGTGAGACCGCCACCGCCCGGCTTTACAACGATCACTCCTCCACTAAGGCAACTACACCTGCTATCCCTGGCGCTTATTCCGTAGCCAGGGATCCTTGGACAGGTCGAAGACGTTCGTTGAACTCCACCGGGTGATTTGGGGGATCCTGGCTGTCTTGTTTGAGCGTTAACTTGATTGGCAATCAAAACCAGGACTAGCAACAACAAACATGGAGTGCGTCTGCTCATGGCTTCACCTCGGATTAGTATCAGAGGTGATATCGCCCGCAGGACAGAAAAACTTTAGCTTTCAGATTTCAAAACTCGCACCAGCCATGACTTTCAGGGTGTTTCTCCCAACGACCTCCCTCATTCAAAACGCCGAAGGACTCACCGCAAGCGGGAAGCGCAACGACACGCGGTAGCGGCGCGGTGCCCGCGAAAAAGGGGGAAAGTCATGACTGACACGGGTTTTTATCGCTTACAGCAGATCACTTCGGTGACGTAGGGCAAATGAGTGTGGTCAAAGTCATACACCCAACATCCAGTGATGCCAGGAGCTGTGTCGGAATCAGGTACCGCCTGCACTAACTCGGTAGCTTGATTTTGAGGGCCGAATGCTTTGCGCAACTGCACTGCGCTGCATTTGCCGGTGCTCGCGCAATTTTTATTGGTAGTGCTCATAATCGTTTTATCGAGCGGAGCCTCATCAGCCAGCGTTCCACAATGCATGGCTAGAGGGAAATCCACAGGACAGTAGACCACCATGTCGTTGACTGAAGATCCGGCGGCGGCTGATTTCGCTCGAAGTTTTTGACACCGAGGGCCGTACGGAATGACGGTCGGTGTTGTGGGGTCAGTGGCTCCAGCGATCTGAACTGGCAAAAGTAATCCGAATAGTGGAACGAGTAGAGAGAGTACTAAACGGGTTGAACGTGGTTTCATGGCGCCTTCCCTAGGTTACGCTTTTAAGATGAGGCGAAAGCATGAAATCGCACACCTGCCCCTGTAGGAGGGTCGGCAGGCCCCTAGCACAGCTTTAGGGTTAGAAGTGTCGACGCGCAAAAAGAACCTCCCTGAGGCGATGGACGCAAGAACCAACTACCAGGAAAGACTCCCTTTAACAGCAACAACGGATCTCCCATAGATACCCCCCTTCAAGCTGAGTCTCTCGACGTGACTCGGGTACGAGTACCGGGCTACTTTTTACCACGTCAGGCGCAGCTCGATGAGAGAACACCCCAAATAGGAGACCCAATCCAATAAAGCTTGGATTTTCGGTCTCCCTGATAGGGCGTAAGGTAGATATCAAGGGGCGAAGACTGATCAGCACACTAAGCCGGACGCCCGGCCCTGCTATCACACCTATTTCAAAACGAACCCTAGCCACCACACGCTCTTTCGCTCACGTAGCGGTTGATTGCGTAGCATTTAAAAAACTCGGCGCTCTGGAGGAGGACAACGTATATTGAGGGTCGGAAAGGAGAAGTATCCACTGGGGATCCTTACCATTCAAGCCCAGGTCAAATACCTCACAATCGTATGGGGACACAGCAATGTGATCCCTACTTTGATAAGTACCTCCCATCTCACCTACGTTAATGACGTCGAAGCAAACGCGCGTATCGGGGCAACTCAGGGTGCTCGCGCAGTAGTGCACGCTGAGGCACGTGAGATTCAGCCCGAAGAGGGGCGAGCAATTGTATTTGTTGATCAGGCCGTCGTTAAGTTAGGCCGATATCGCCGTCGCGGGAAGTACGAGGTCTTCGCGTCTATCGACGTCGGTGTTTAACTTTGGATTCCCCGTCGTACTACTTGGTGTGACTACTGGCGTAGGCTCTTTGAGCCGACACTCCGCGGAAAGCACCTGAAAGAAATCTGTTATGCCTTCGCGGTAGGGCCCATCCGCACGATCCGACTAGGTGACTTGAAATACTGCTCTCTTCTTTGAAAGCTGAGGAGTTTCAAAGAACAATAAAAGTATCGGCGTTAGCGTTAGAGGGTCTCGTACGGGAAACGGAAGGCTCCTCTCCGTATCGAGAAACCTTGAACGTATTGGTGACCACACTACCAATATAGCAGAGGACATTATGTACATGGTTCGGGGTGAGATAGTGCAGCATTCAAAAATCGACTGACGAACCGAGCTCACGTCGCTGAAATATCCTAAGGGAGCCGCTTAAACCGGAGAGCCGCGAGGGTCTGATTAAGCTTGGTGCCCACACTCTGGATTTGATTGAGCCTCAGCACAATCATTCCTGGCGATTCCGTAGCCAGAGTTGTCACCCGTGTCTGCAGGATCTCCCACGGACTCTTTGAGGAGTGTCGAATCCACCACTCCTGAAAGTGCCGAACTCCATCCAAGAGGTTTTGATTGTATTCGTCACGCTCAACAGAGCGAAGAAACTTCATCGCTCCCCTTCCCTCTATTTCCCTCTCTCGGACCCCATCGACCCGCGTACTAAAGATCGCTCCCGGGCCGAGCAGCACGGAGCCGGGCGGTGACCAAATGAAATTCGTCTGTACCTCCAAACGCCCCTTCTCAACCACAATCTCCGCCTCCAAGGGCATCTGACGGGCTTTGGAGTGCTCAATCCATTCAGGCCGGTCATCGTCTTGGAGGAGGCCCCGAGTTCCCTCGAAGGAGGGATTCTCCACGAACACCCTTCCTTCAAACAACCACTCAAGCCGTAGCTCATACCTTCCCACGAGCTCCTTAACTATAGCCGGATTGATCGGCTCAGGAGCCTCGACCTCCTCTCCGTCATATATATCGCTAGCGCCGGATACGTCAGGCATAAGCAGCGAGGCGAACCCTGCCGTCAGAGCGCAGATTACAGCGCGGCGTTCCTCGATTTCAGCCACTCTCTCATGCCTTCCATCTTCAGGCCCTTCGATCATGCCGACCTCTCCCCGTCCTTTTGGCACTTCGTGAAACGTTCACCAGGTTAGGCATGCAGGGTATCTCCCTCTGTATGCGAACCAATGTAATACCGGCGCCGTTTCGACCACACACAACGGCTCTGAGCCTACCACGAGCGGAGGAAGGCCGGTCCGATTTTTGTGTGCCACCTCTCCTAAAGACCTCCACTTTCCAAAATGATGTCGTTGTTAAGAAGCCCGTGCCGATATTTGGGAACTCCTTAGACCATGAACGAGTAAACAGTAGGTATCTGTCGTGATTAGCACGAATGCGCTCACACAGGTGTCTTTTCGTCCCCTCCCTTATTCTACTTAAAGTAGAAGGCTGAG
>JBIIEK010000242.1:0-3525 GCA_044237895.1 Bdellovibrionota bacterium | reverse complement strand
GCGGCCAGTCCGCGTCTTAAACCTCTTCGCATACACCGGCCTAGCAACCGCGTTCTGCGCCAAGCTACCAAATGTAACCGTCACGCACGTCGACCTCGCCAAGCGAGCTATCGAGCGAGCCAAGCACAACGCGTCCCTCAATTCGATTCCGCACGATAAGATTCGATGGATAGTCGACGATGCCCTTGGATTCATGGCTCGTGAACAGCGAAAGGGCAGCTTTTATGATGTTGTCATCATAGATCCACCATCCTTTAGTCGCGTCTCAAAAACAAACTCATGGACCCTTGAAGAGAAGGCTCCTGACATCATGAACCTCACGTTGAGCATCCTATCCCCGAAAGCCGGCTGCGTTTTTTTCACCAACCACTCAACGGCGAGCACCTCCGATGTGGTACGAAATATCGCCCTGGATACCTACAACGACCAAGGAGTGGTCATTGATATCAAACCCCTCTCCCTCAAGGAGGAGACGACAGAGCGGCTTCTACCAGCAGGATCGCTCATAGTGCTGTCGCATACCGAGTAATTCGTGTAAGAATTGCACCTCAAATACCGCAGGAGATCCTATGAATACTGAAATGAACAAGCTCATCGAGGCCCAACTATCATGGCGTTACGCAACTAAGCGCTTCGATCCAACACGCTCAATATCCCCTGAAAATTGGAGCACCCTTGAAGAGTCCCTTCGACTTGCGCCCTCTTCCTTCGGACTTCAGCCATGGAAGTTCGTGGTGGTAACTGACAAGAAGATTCGCGAGGCTCTTCAGCCGCACTCATGGAATCAACCTCAGATCGTTGAGGCTTCTCACCTCATAGTTCTATCAGCCCAAAAATCTGTGGGCTCATCAGACGTGGACGCATTCATCAATCACATCTCTGAAGTGCGCGGTGTGCCGACATCCGCGCTTGCTGAGTATAGCGGAATGATGAAGGGATTCCTCGATGTCCTCGCCTCAAACGGGACGTGCGAATCATGGGCAACCCACCAGGTATATCTCGCGCTCGGCATGCTCCTTTCAAGCGCCTCAATCCTCGGTATCGATTCGTGCCCTCTTGAGGGGATAGATGTCGCGAAATACAACGAGATCTTAAAACTTCCGGAGCAGGGCTATTCAGCAAAAGTAGCGTGCGCTCTCGGCTATCGGTCATCAACTGACCAGGCCTCTACTTTCAAAAAGGTGCGCTACTCACGAGCGAAGGTGTTCCAGTCCGTATAACCATCTCAAGAGCGCGAACGCATGAGGGAAGCGAAGCGAGCACTACTCCTAGTTCTTTGTCAGATCTTGGTTCTAGCGGTAGTGCCTCGCATCCCCCTCGTGCTCTCAACCGACACCTACTTCTATCACGAGGACGACGCCCACCACTTTAACCGAACCGTTGAGATGGCGAAGCGCGGCAACCTCAACCCATATTACTTCAACAAACCTTCCCTTCACTTCTATCTCCGACTACCTGTTGTGGCGGCGAGCGTTGCGTTCGAAAAGCTTCGTGGACGAATGCAGAGCGTTCAAGACATCCGAACACGGGATCCGTTCGGACTCGCCGGATACGCCTACACGACCTCCAACTCTGTCGTGTTGGAGTGGAATCGGGCCTTTAGCGCTCTCTTGAGCCTCGCGATCGTATCGATCGCAGCGCTCATGGCGTGGAAGCTAGGGGCAAGCAGATTGGGGATACTCCTCACCGGCCTGCTTACGGCGTTCTCCCCGGAATTTCTCGCCAACTCTCATATTATAGGTGTGGACATCGTGATGGCGCTTTTCTGCGTCCTAAGCACCCTGTTCGCGATGAGCGCCGCACGCGCTTTCACGTATCGTGCATTTATTCTTAGCGGGTTATGCGCCGGCCTTGCTGGTGCTTCAAAATACAACGCTCTCCCGATCGCATTCGTACCGCTCACCGTCTGGGCCCTGAGAGATCGCTCTCTGAAAGGACTCGCTCTGTGTGGGCTCCTACCACTCCTAGGATTCCTGATCGGCTGCCCCTATGCAGCGATAACACCCAACGAATTTTGGACGGGACTCTCCTACGAGGTTTGGCACTACGGCGTGGCTGGTCACGAAGGCCACACGGCGAAGCCTGGCTTGGAGCAAGCGCTTTTTTATCTCTCGTGGCTCAGAACGGATGGGGTGGGCCTGGTCGGTGCGATACTGGCGGCTCTCGGCGTTAGCTTTCTCCTGAGCACTCGCTCTCCTCAAGCGATCGTGTTTCTCATTTTTCCATTCCTCTACATAGCTCTGATGGTATTTCAAAAAGCTAATTTCACCCGAAATATGGCTGTCATCGTTCCGTACGTCGCTATCGCAGCGGGGTACTCGTTCACCGCGATATATTCCACGCTCATCAAGAGAGGCGCGCCACAGGGGCGCGCAATAGCTTTCATGAAAACACTCATGATAGCGGGTGTTTTTGCAGCGGCTCTCGCTCCAGAGATCCAAAGGTCCTCCGCTCTTGTAACAGAGGCGATACGCGCAGACTCTCGAGAAACGCTCGCCTCGTGGATACGCGATATACGCCCAGCAGAGAGCGACGTCGCGGTCGCGGGACCCCTCCAAATACGTCCCGAATTATTTTCACTACCTGGAGTAGATGCTTTTGATCCTTCCAAGCAAACGATCGCGAATCTTATTCAAGCGGGATACGAGTACATCGCCATACCATCCTACCTCGCCCCAACCCCACTCCCCTCTTTTCTAGTTCAGGCCGTCACTATCCCCGGCGAAGTGGGACAACAACGGGTCCCACGGTCACCCGCTATCACCGTTTTTAAGGCGGTTGCGGAGTCACTGACGTCCGCGGCCGAAGCTGCACCAGCATCACTCGAATTAATCGTAAACACACCCTCACACGTCCTCCCCTGCGAAGAATCTCGTGAGGGTCATTGCTGGATTAGCAGTCGAGTCACCAAGCTCAAGATCTTTAGGACATCGCTGCACGCGCCCACAACGATCAAGCTTATGGCAATGAGCCCCTGGCAGAACCAAGTAGTGCAGGTATCGTCATCAACCGGTGCAGAACTCGCGACCGTAGAGCTTACGGAAGCGGGAGCATGGAAGCAGCTCGACATAACCATCCCACCAAACACCCTGACGGGGACACTCACCGTGGCGCAGGTCCACTCACCGGAATCACGACGTGTCGGCGGAGATAGACGGCGACTCGGCGTGGCTCTAAAAATCGCACCTTAAAGGGCAGTACCAACGACACACCCGCGGCCTCGCCGGTTTGCGTCAACTTGCAACATCAACCGAATCGAAATATTTGTACCTGCGGCCGGCGAGGCCGCCGGCCCTCCATATTCATCCCACGTTGCATTTGTACCCACGATAACTACGGGATTCGCACCAACCCGTAACGGGCATTCCTGGAGGGCGCCGGCCTCGCCGGTTTGCGTCAACTTGCAACATCAACCGAATCGAAATATTTGTACCTGCGGCCGGCGAGGCCGCCGGCCCTCCATATTCATCCCACGTTGCATTTGTACCCACGATAACTACGGGATTCCTACCAACCCGTAACGGG
>JBIIEK010000080.1:0-12710 GCA_044237895.1 Bdellovibrionota bacterium | reverse complement strand
AAACTCCGGAGCGCTTGCGTACGGCCTCCTCCCTCTCGCGTTTCGCCTCCTCGCCTTATCCCGGCCGGCCGAAAGACCCTTTAGATAGTCATCTTTTAAACCGGTTGTGAGCTCAAGGTGATAGAGATGTGCGCTCGTCTGCCCCTTTATAGACTTCCTTTAAAACTTCCTATCCCCCCTTATCACCTCACGTCTCGGACTAAACGGCATCTCCTGTCCTCAAAAATGTCGGAAGACATAAGTGACGTAACTGCCGGCCGATTCGATGCTTAGAACCTGACCTCCCTTTCATACAATGTGAAGCTTATCGGTACCGCAACTGTGTGATGACGATTGGATAGTCCGGTTAACGGACTCTGAAAGTGGACTATTAGCCAACACGTCTAACGATTGTTAATCAATTAGAGGTCTTTAGTGTCCTATCCTGATTGAATATCTGAAGCCTCATCAGGCTTATAGGTGAGCGCTCAAGCACTACAATCCTGTGCTCATGAAACAACACATCCTTCTCCTATTCGGTCCCAACCTCAATAGAATTGAGCGGCGTAATCAGTCGCTCTATGGAACGCTTTCTCTCCTTGATATTGGCGAAAAGCTGCAAACAGTCTTCGCGCCTGAAAGTGTAACGATTGAAATTCGACATTCAAATTGCGAAGGGGCGCTGATAGATATTTTACAAGAGTATTCTGATAAGTGCGTCGGCATCGTATTTAATCCTGGGGCTCTTACCCATTACAGCTATGCGCTTCGAGATGCCATATCGGATACCACATGCCCGGTAATAGAGGTGCATTTCTCGAATATTCATGCTCGTGATCCCTTTCGTCAGCATAGTGTGACCGCCGCTAGTTGCAGAGGAATTATCGCAGGATTCGGTTGGCATGGGGTGCAAATGGGCATAGCGGAAATTCTTCGTCTGAGCTCGGAGGAGGCAGTATCATGAAATATCGAACGTTAGGACGAACTGGACTTAGGGTTTCCGAAGTCGGATTTGGAACCGCACCGGCAGGTATCCAAAACTATTTGGGTGCCTGGGATCCGATGGCTCATGAAAGCACTGCCCAATTTCGGAACGCAGTGCATTGTGCGATCGAACACGGATACAACTTCTTCGATACCGCGCCAGCCTATGGGGCAGGGCGAGCCGAAGAGCTGTTGGGAGATGCTTTGCAGGGCTTTAGGTCGCGGGTAGTTTTAGCGACCAAGTGTTCTTGGAGAATCGCAAGTCAGGCCGAGACTGAGGATTCGGTGCTGGAGAGTTTGCATAGACTCAAAACTGATCATATTGACATCATTCAACTGCATGGCACCTATGATGATCGATTTGGTTCATCGGATGTGCAGCGAGTCGTTTCGGGGCCCGTCTGCCAGGCCCTGATGCGCTTAAAGAATGAAGGAGTCATACGCGCGATAGGAATAACCTGTGAAGAAGCAAGTTCGCTGGTTCCCTTTGTTGAGAGTGATCTCTTCGATACTATTCAGGTGAAGTACAATCTGCTCTATCAAGAGGCATTCCACTCTTTACTTCCATTATGCGCACGAAAAAATGTGGGTGTATTGGTGATGCGTCCTGCAAGTAGTGGCATATTTGCTAAATATCTCGAACACACTGATACGCGACTGACCACTCGGTTGAGTCCAAGTGAATTATCCCTGAATTATGTGCTATCGGACACACGGGTTCATTCTGCGATAGTGGGCATGCGAAGTGTAAATTCGGTTAAGCGAAATGCGGAGTTGTCCGACTCTGAGGCGCTTCGTGTCGACCTCAATTGGCTCCACGAGCGCGCAGCTACACAGTCTCCAGAACCCTGGATCCAACCATTATAGGAGATACGGTTATGTATAGATCGGCTATAGCCCTTGTCCCCGACACAGTGCTCAACGAAGATGTAAGAGCTCCTGAAAGCGGGCCCAAGGTTTTACGTCCTTTTGTCGATGGCAAACAGCTTTGGTTGGGGCTCGAAGAGGAGGGATTTCGGCGAAAAGTGAACCTCCTCGTGTCAAAAGACCTTGGGGCGAAGCACCTCACCGCTGGCCTTACCATTTTTCCGCCAGGAGAGCGATGCGCTTTGCATGCGCATCCTGGCAGCGAGGAGGTGAACATCGTTATTAAGGGAAGGGGAGTCGCCTACGTCGGGGGTGTAGAGATGGAGCTTTTTGAGGGATGTTTCGTTTTTATCCCGGAAGGTATGGAGCATCAACATTATAACAACGGAGATGAACCTCTTGTTCTAGCGTATGTGTATGGCCCCCCTGGAGAGTTGCCGACGCGATGAATCGACCAGAGCCTCTCGAAAATGTATGGCGTCAGTTGAAGCTTGGGCCCGTTTTGATTCGAAATAGGATATTTGTATCGGGGCATACCACAAATTTTGCCATCAATAATGCCCCGACTCCGCGACACTTGCGCCACTATCTCGCCATGGTGGAAGGAGGAGTCGGGCTCGTTTTCACGGAGGCTATTCGCGTGCACCCGACGGCCTGTGAACACGGAGCGCTGCTTTCCGGATATCTCTCCTCCACTAGAGAGCAGTTTCGGTCGATAACCGATGCCGTAAGGAACGCGGGTGGGCGTATTTTTGCTCAACTAGTTCATCCTGGTCGTCATGGAGGTAGCGAGAAACTATGGGCCCCGTCTCCTAAGCCGTGGGGGCCGGGAGCTCGAATTCCGCACGCGATGACCCATGAAGAGATCGCAGAAGTTGTGCGGCACTATGCAGTAAGCGCAGAAAATATGATTTCGGCGGGGTTCGATGGCATTGAAGTTCACTTGGGTCACGGGCATCTTCCACAGCAGTTTCTATCGCCCGTAAGCAATGAACGTTCAGATGAATATGGCGGATGTCTGGAGAATCGGCTCCGGTTCGCAGCTGAGGTGGTGTCGGCGGTGAGAGCAGTCGTTCCCTCAACACGGGCGTTGGGTCTTCGTGTTAGTGCAGATGAGTTTATTGAGGGAGGATTAGGCATCGAGGATACCTGTGATTGGGTCGGTAGACTTATGCAAGCTGTCTCAATTGACTTCTTAAGTGTAAGTCAGTCTCACTACGTTGCTGGACCTTCTCTTGCAACTCAGATTCCGGATTGTTCCTTTCAGGCGGGTGCCTTTCTGCATCTTCCTCGCCAGATTAAGCAAAAGTTTCCCGCTCTGCCTGTACTCGGAATTGCACGAGTTGAGAATCTAGAGTTGGCGGAGGCCGCTCTTAGCTCCGGATCTGCAGATATGATCGGCATGACGAGAGCGCATATTGCCGATCCCACCATCCTAACTAAATGGAGGCAAGGAAAGGAGTCCGAGGTGCGTCCATGTCTCTACTGTAATCAGGGTTGTATTGGCAAGATTGAACGCCAACTGCCATTGTCGTGCGTCGTTAATCCAGAGGTTGGTAGTGCCCCACGGGATACAACGTCGTCACGTGACATGAGAGGGGCTAAAATATTAGTGGTTGGGGGAGGGCCTGCTGGACTCTCAGCAGCAAAGACGCTCGCCGATGCGGGGGCATCGGTTGAACTTTGGGAGGCTTCGAGTGAGTTGGGTGGCAACCTGCGGTGGATCAAGGAATTGCCGGGACACGGTCGTCACGGAGACCTTCTGTGCTATTATCAGGCCACATTGGTCGCAGGTGGAGTTGTTGTTCGATGTAATCAGAGATTTGAATGGACTCCCGCTCTACGAAATGCCTTTGATTACATAGTCATCGCTACTGGTGCTCGGAATGCTTCAACGAGCGCGCCTGAAAATATTGGCGCGATGTCATTCGAAGATGCGGCATCTGCTTCATTTGCTCCGATTGACCACGTGGTTATCTTAGATAGGTATGGTTCAAGAGTAGGCGTATCTCTCGCTACAAAGATTCGACTACAAGGTAGCGCAGTGACTCTTTTATCTGACATGACGACGCTTCTGCCTAATGCAAGCGTGTATAGTCGATATGGAGCGGTTGATCGTTTGAAACAGCTCGACATCGCCTACCACCTTGGATACGAGCTGACTTCGTTGCTCAACCAAACAGTTACAGCGCAGTCGCTGTTAGGAGCCACTGAACTTACCATTCCTGGTGTTACGACGATTATTGATAGTGGGATAACTACTGCACCGCCTCCAATTCCAGCGACATTTGCGCAAAGATGTATACTTATTGGGGATGCCTATGCTCCCAGAACACTTCTAGAGAGTATTCATGAGGGGGCGGACGTGATTGAGAGGCTTAAAGCGCAGGATCTTCAACAAAATGTTGGCAGGTTCCATAGAGGGATAGAGCGCTGACCTTCAGCTTTCAATGCAGGGGGGCGTGCAAGCTTTGTGAAAGCGGCTCTTGATATCTGGTACCGGGCAACTATTCACGGCCGGGGATATCTGGTGCTGGGCTCAATATCCCCCTGGTGATATCTGGTACCGGGCAACTATTCACGGCCGGGGATATCTGGTGCTGGGCTCAATATCCCCCTCCCATATTTGGTACAGGGCTCCCATATTTGGTACAGGGCAACTATTCACGGACATATTCCTAATACACGGGAGTACTACTGGTCTGACGAGAGTCGTCAAAAAAAGGGCTATCTTAAGGTTGGGTTTGGATACGGCCGTCGGCGCGCCATAAGATTATCCCCGTTCCAGCATCCCAAAGGAGATTGCAGCAAACGGGTGCCCACGGGAATTCATCCCTTTCCCGTCTCGCTGATCAGATTGCGTTGCATAATCGAGGCAGGGGAGGTTTAAAACATCCAGGTGGCCAAGGCACGTCGCGGTATCCCTGCTTCATCAGGAGGTAGCATCTCATGCATTGGCTGACGAACATCCGAAAAGTCTCAAGGAACCTGCAACGACGCTCTTTGCAGGAAGCATACATGAACACCTTCCTATTTTTCTTTCGAGGAACATAATCGTTTGTAACTACAAAGCCTTCAATTCGAACCTGAGAATCTTTTTTCCGAGCTAGTCTAGCCTCCTCCAGCCGCACTTGGGCGATGATTCTCTCTCTGATTTGTTCAATTTCAGTCGGGTCTACGATTTTGAAAGCCTCGAGCCATTTGAGCGGCATGATACGAACTAGGTTGTGTTCACGTGAAGATGCCTTCTCTTGAGCGATGCTGATTACATGGCGTTCCTCAGAGAGTGAGGGATTCTCCTGAGACAGAGGTTCAATGTCAGTAGCAAGTATCCATGGGACCTGCAGCTCGATAGTCGCATTCACATCTGGGGGAACAGAAATGAAGTGCTTCCACGTGTTGCACCCTCTGTACTCATCAATTGAGCGGGCGAGTCCTGCACGGACTGGATTGAGGTAAGTGTAGACAACCCGAGCGATAGCAGCTTCAAGGTCGAGCACCTCGCCGAGGGTAGTTCGGTTATCCCAGAGATTGAGCTGAGAAAGACCTAGCAGACGCTTCAAAAAATCAGTGAGTCGCTTTTTTAAGCGCTCATGGAAATGAGTGAGCGCCGAACAATCCAGAGAAAACACTTGCATATGGACGTGGTTGCTCATCCAAACATATCCACAAATGATAATAGCCTCTGAGCAAAGCAGCCGGCCTATGATGCTCTCAATTATGAGTGTTGTCAGAGCTCGCGCGGGAAGGGGGAGTCCCCTAAGCGACCGAAAACAAAGATCGTACATTTTCTTACTTCGAGGCATTCGGCGTTGGCGCATAACACCCCTTACATCGATCGGTCCGCGCTTAAAGTTTCCTCGAAATAAAAAGAAAGTTGGAAAGAAGTTGGTCTGTACCAGAGAATGAGACCAGAGAATGAGAGCCAGCACCGAGCTTGTCCATGCAAGGGTAGTCACCATGAGAAGAAATGGTGGCCATACATTCATACCCCTTCGCGGTCCTCTCCCCATACCCATAGAATCGGGCAGTTAGCTGATTTTCATGGGTGGGAATTAAAACTCCCGCTACTTACCCCCTCAAGAACGCTCATCGACGGGCCGATACCCCCTTGGGGCTAAGTTTTTCTACCTGTGGGGAGCACCGTGAAGCATACCTTTTTCTCAAGTATTATAGCGCTATCTGTAACTCTTATATCAATGGACGCGTTCGCTGAGCCTCCAGGAAAAGAGACGCCAAAGCCGACGGCTACAGCGACGCCACCTTCTCCAACAAAGTGCGATAGTCCTGAGGTCCATGCGTGGGCGCCCCTTGAAGATTTTGCGACGTTAAAGGAGGCATGCGCTGACGCTTTTAAGCAATTAGCAGGTAAAGATCCGAAAGCATGCGCACCGGGGTGCGTTACCGTAAAGGTTATTAACGAGATCCACGGATTTCAATCTGGGTTCTGGGACGGGCTCACAAACGAGGTCCTCGACTTTGTCGTTGGAGATGAGTGTCGTGTGACGCGGCGTCGCATCTGTCGACCAAATAAGCCGGTCGCTTAGATTCAGGTACTCGGTGTCTCGTAGTCACTCCTAGCGAGGCGCTCCTGCTCGTTCATGTGGTATGCAAGGGGACAGGTGAGGCCCACTCCGACAAGTTGCTCTCGATCAGAGTAGCGAACTCCGTACTATCAGGTTTGGATCTGGACACAACGTTAGGAAGAGATCGCGTTGAGACTCTGCCGCTACGCCTGGATAATCTCCAACTTTTCCCAACATATCGAGAATAATCTGAAGGTGTAGGTGAGGGGGCCAGTCGCCGTTAATCGGTGGAGCCCCAAGCTTAGCGAACTCTTCTCCCTGTTTAATCGTGGTGCCAGGCTCCTTCCCTACGAGAGATTCTCGGGAGAGGTGACCGTACAAGGTATAGAATGTCTCTTCCTCTATTGTATGCGAGAGGATGACGGTCGGACCGTAATCACCGAAAAGGGCGTTGTCTTTGATGCTGTGCACTACCGAGTCGTACGGCGCGTATACTGACATTCCTGCGGGGGCCCAGATATCGATGCCGAGGTGAATGGAGCGGACCTCTTCTCCGTGAGAGAACTGCTCTCCGCGGGCGTACCAACCACGCTTCTCGGCATATCCTCCGATACCGTAGGTTGCGCCCGTTTGAGCAAGTACTTCATGCAAGAGCCGAGTTACGTCTTTATTGTCTTTGCAATCGGTTGACGCTACCAAAGGATTCGAGAGCGAGAGGTCTAGCTTTGCTGTCGTCGGGGACTCAAGGGAGATTCTCATCACAGGTGAAGGCGTACTTCCCCGAATCACGGAAATTATCCGTTCGTGAAGGGTATGGAGAGCTGGGCTCATAAGTCTATCTCCAAGAACTGATGGAGCGTCTCACGAACGAATCCCTGCCGCTCCCAGAATCGCGCCGCCATATCGTTTCCTGGAGTTGTCATCAGGTGCACGATACGTGCGCCACCATCGTGGAGCGAGGTGAGTGAAGCCTCGCTTAACGCACGCCCTAATTTATGATTTCTGTGCTCCGGAGCGACCCACGTATGCGAGATAGTTCCGCGTTCGCCGCACGAGCCTCCGATCGAAACGCCGACTATCTCTTTGTGGTGCTCGATAACCTTGAAAAATCTATCGTGGCGCCCCAGTTGACGACCGATAAGGAGCATCTCCCACGATTGAAATGCAAGCTCAGGGATATGGGTTAACTTCGTACTAATAGTGAAGAGGTCGAGTAGCGTTCCGTCGCGCAGGATGTACCCGGGAGAGAGAGCCTCTGCTGGCTCGGGTTTCGTATCGAGCAGTCGTTGAAAGAGGGCCTCGCCAGGACAGGTCTTAAAGCCTGCAGATTTCGCCACGCTCTCAAGATCTCCACCTGCTTGGATAATCATATGCACACGGCGAGCCCCCCCTTCTTTTAAGGCTTCGAGGGAACGACCGAGGAGATGCACCTTCTCCAAGTGATCCCGTCCATGCACTTCAGAGATGAAGCCGCGTACACCGAAAGATCCGGAAGTCGCTCCACCGTTTTGGGTGGTAAGGCGAAAAGAGTGAATGAGCGAGGCTAGGTTAACGTTGCTGCTCATGAGCGCCATGAGATCTGGAGGCGACGTCGGTTTAGTTGTATGTGGGGTAGGTTGCATAGATTCTTACAAAGTTACGTGATGGTGTTGGCTCTCCGTTATCGCGAGAGCTACCGTTTTATCGATTTGACGTTCTCCAGGGGCGTAAACGGATGTTGGACCGTTTGGTAAAGTGGAAGAGCGTGAGTAAGAGCGGAGAGGGGGATAGCGACCGTATTCTTGTGATAGCCAGCGGCTATTCGCGCACCAGTTCCCTCAAAGCTGTTAACCGTCAACAGCCGCTGTTCACCAAGAGAATCGTGGAGATGCATAAACGCTAGTCGACGGAGTTCGTTGGAGCTACCGCCCTCGCGCAGATAGAGGTGGTCTCCGGTCTCCATGTGACCCGGCTCCCTTAAACGACCTGTCTGTGTAGCTCCTAAAAGTGTCATGCGACGTTACGTCCTTTGCCAAACCATATTTGACATCTTTTCAGACCTTTACATAGGGCTTTGAGTAAGTTTTTCACAATCTCTACAAAATGTAATATATATTACAGTATATGAGACCGGTTGCTAGCTTTGTACGAGAGATCCTAGATGAATCAGAGATCGCGCTTACCGCATTGATTGAGGGGTATCTGAACCTCTCCGCCTACGCCAAGAAGATACAGCCTGAGGTGGAGCGTCGTGCCAAGCGGGACGTTTCCGCGGGTACGATCGTCGTAGCGCTCTGCCGATATGAGATCGACGCAAAGAAGAGAACGCCCCTTACCCCAAGGGTAAAGATCGAGAGCATCTCCACCCGAAGTGCGCTCGCTGAAGTAACTTTTACCAAGAGCCAAGCGAATAGAACTCGGCTTCGAGCCCTCCATGAGAACGAAAAGCTGGCGGAGGCGGACCTCCTAACCGTGACGTCTGGAATTCGCGAGATATCCCTCATTTTGCCGGCTACCCTTAAAGGGGATGTGCTCAAGATCTTCAAGGGAGAAGCCCCAACGCTCGTCCTTGAGAACCTGGCGAGCCTCACGCTTCGATTTCCATCACGCTACCTTCACACGCCGAATACCACCTTCGCCTTGTTGCGCCCCCTAGCGTTGAATCGGATCAATATCGTGGAGGTGGTTTCCACGTATACCGAGCTGACCGTGATAGTCGCGGAGAAAGATTTGCAGGCAGCCTTCGCGGTTTTAAGTCGCTTGCCGACGGTGTGAGGCTGTACCGCCTCACTACTTTAATGTTGCGTGCTTCCTTCCGTACATGAAGTACACAACCATGCCCAGCGCCATCCAGATGAACAATCGCTCCCACGTTTCAAATGGAAGGGACGCCATCTGTGCAACTGCGGCAAGGGCTCCTACCGTGCACGCAAATGGTGCGAAGGGGGTCCTAAAAGGACGGTGCGCCTCTGGCTGGGTGTAGCGAAGCACAAGAACTCCTAGGCATACGATCGCAAACGCAAAGAGCGTTCCGATTGAGACGAGCTCTCCGAGTAGTCCGATTGGGAATAGTCCGGCGACAAGCGCCGCAAATATCCCAGTAAAAAGGGTGGTAATGTAAGGCGTCTTAAATTTCGGGTGTACCTTCGCGCACGTTTGGGGAAGGAGCCCATCGTGAGCCATGGTGTAAAGGATTCGAGGTTGCGCCATAAGCAACACCAGTACCACCGAACTTAATCCCGCGATGGCGCCACCCTTAATGAAGGGGCGGAGCCAGGAGAGCCCGGGGCCGGCCGCGTCAACTGCTACCGCGATCGGATCTGCAACTCCTAGCCTTGTGTACGAGATAACTCCCGTCAGGACTAAAGCCACCGCGATGTAGATTACCGTGCACGCGAGGAGCGATCCTATGATTCCAACAGGCATGTCCTTCTGAGGATTCTTTGCTTCTTGGGCGAGCGCCGATACGCTATCAAAACCGATGTAGGCAAAGAAGATAACACCGGCGCCACGAAAAATGCCGCTCCAACCAAAGCGGCCGAACTCACCAGAGTTCTCTGGAATAAATGGCACCCAGTTTTCAGGAACGATGTACATCGAACCAAAAACAAGGAAGAGGCCAAGAACGGTAAGCTTGATCAGGACGATCAGGTTATTGAACTTTGCCGATTCTTTAATTCCAACGTAGAGAAGGGTGGTACAGAGCCCAACGATGAGCATTGCGGGCAAATTTATGATAGCGCCTGTCTGAATCCAGCCTCCGTCGTGAGTGTGATTAAACGGGGCGCTACTCAAAGCGGCCGGGACTACAATACCGAAGTCCTTGAGGAAGCTCACTACATACCCTGACCATCCAACAGCGACGGTCGACGCGCCGAAGAGATATTCAAGGATCAGATCCCATCCGATGATCCAAGCTACCAGCTGGCCCAAGGTTGCATATGCGTAGGTATACGCACTTCCCGCTATGGGGATCATCGCCGCAAGCTCCGCGTAGCAGAGTCCGGCGAAGGCACACGCCACCCCAGACAATATAAAGGAGAGGACGATCGCTGGTCCCGCGTAGTTCGCAGCGGCTTGACCGGTCAGAACGAAGATACCGGCTCCGATGATCCCTCCAATACCAAGGAGGAGTAGATTAAGACCGGTCAGAGACCGACTAAATCCGCGCGTTTCGTCACTCGCTTCGGCTTGGATCATGGCTAGGGGTTTCTTGATGAAGAGTCCGAACAGCATAGTGTCGCCAACCTCGTAAAAATTGTGTCTGGTAGGGGGCTATAGCCGACCTTTGGGCCCGTGTCACGACTACAAATGCCCCGTGGAATTCAAGTGGAGGGCCGGCGGCTAGCCGAAGCGGAGCCTCGCCGACCCTCCAGTTCATGGAACCCATATCTCCTAACTGGTAGCGTCCCCTTTTTAGGAACAGCCAGGAATGACTGAGTTGCTCGCCCAGACTGGCTGATTAGCTTGGTTGTATAAAACCAGATTGCCGTCGGTTTGTAGAATCAACTTTGATCCACTCGATCCCGAGGTGCGGGAACTCCACATCGGCGAATCGGTCCCTTGATACAACACTACGTTGCCATCCGCTTGAAGAATTAGACGATACAGCCCGTCGCCTTGGGAGGTCTTTGTCGACCAAATCGCCCCGGTATTAACCTGATAAATGACAAAATTACCGTCATTCTGCATAACGGCGTCAAAGCTACACGACGGATTTTCGCCGAACACTTGCAGGCGGGTTCCCTCCGCGAGCGCCTGTCCAGGTAACAAACTCGACCTGCCTTGGACAGGTACGGGGCAGATGCGTGGCGGTATCGCCTTATCCTTCGCCGCTTGAGCCTCTGGGCTTCCTCCGATCGCGCGCACGACTTCGGCGGCTGTCATGCGACCACTAGTTATAGCACCCCCCCAGATCGCTACCTCCCACGCGTCGGGACACCGCTTTAGAAGGAGCCGGTACTTTTGAGCGACCCAAGGGGTGAGGAACTCCGTGCTCTTGAGTATGGATTTACGTAGTTCAGACTCGGTGAGAGTCCCGGCTATGAAAGCAGGCAGCACCTCGCTAACCTCTTTTGGGGTGGCAGGCCGGCCAAGAAGCTCTTGATACGCTTCCTGGATTATAAACCGAAATATTCGCTCCGCTTTGGTTGCCGGAGCCGGCGGAAGCAGGTTTGCGGCAGAAGGCGAGCAGGCGTTGGTGTTCGGAATAAAGCCTGCCAATGTCGAGGGAGCATAGTACGATTGACCTACTTGATTGCCAGCCATGAACCGCGCCCCCGATCCGGGCGCAAGAGCATAGTCATACAGCTGCCGTCCACTACATTTCTGATTGCCGACATTCCTACTCGCGTAATTATCTCCTATGAGCACATCGTCTACGTCAGAGCCGATCACAAATCCTGCCGGAGCATTTACCGCGACGTTCCGAGCGAATTGTAGCCCACGAGTGACATGCGTCGTGTACCACCCAAGAGACCCCACAATAAATGCCTGCCCACATCCGAGTCCGCCGCAATCAACGTAATTATCAGTTACACTCGTGCCGGTATAGTCACCGCTTGTATTGGGCCACGCGTGCATCATGATTGACCCGAAAGAACTCGAAGGGAAGTCCCCTGTATGTGTCACTCGATTGAGCTCGATTGTACAATTTGGACAAGCTCCAAAGATAAGATCGATATCGGTATTGTTTCGAAACTGATTTCTCGCGACGATCGCGCGCTCTGCGCTTAGCACCGTAACGCCGTCAGCCCACGGCCCACCATGAGTGCCCGCATTTTCAAAAATCGAATCCGTTATCTCAAGATCTGTCGCCGCAACGATAATCGCATGTGACCCACAGAAGGTATTCCGAATAACGCTTTTGCGAATCTTGATATTCGGTCCGCATAGAAAGACCGTTGGAGAGTTATTGCCATTTGTACAACGAACCCCCTCTGAGCTGCCACGTAATTCCCTTCGAGCGTCCAAAACTACATGATCGAACGTTACGCCGTTTGTTCTCGGGGGGTTGTAAAACATAACTGCCGGAAACTGAGAATGCTGATTGGGGCTCGTGACATTATCGCCCAGGGTGGCGGCGGCGCGAAACGTTGCGCATCGAGGGGCGTTATATCCAGTACATGTCGGCGCATCCGCGGAGACTCCCCGGGTCTTAATGACGATAGGCTTCGAAATTTTAATAGAGGTCCCGATGGTGTAGTTGCCTGGGCGAATCTCTAAAACTCCTCCGGCTGGGATGGAATTGATGCAGGCCTGTAGGACCTGGCTCGCATCCTCCTCTCGATCCCTAAACACTTCCAGAATTTGGCACCACGACCACGGAAGACCGCCCCCGCCCCCCTGTGCCGGCGAGTCACGTGTGAATCCAAG